>JAHEYG010000009.1 GCA_023251725.1 Sphingobacteriaceae bacterium
ATCAGTAATTGGCAGCACGCCACTCTTTTTCTTTTGCATAAAAAAGGGAATGACCGAACCGTTAGAACCCATTACATTACCATAACGCACTACAGAAAATTTAATATTGTTAGATCCTTTAATATTATTTGCCGCAACAAATAATTTATCGGAGCATAATTTAGTGGCACCGTACAAATTAATTGGCGCCGCCGCTTTATCGGTTGAAAGCGCTACCACATTTTGTACACCGGTTTCAAGGCAGGCGTTAATTACATTCTCTGCACCCAAAACATTTGTCTTAACACATTCCATAGGATTGTATTCAGCTATATGAACATGTTTCATCGCCGCAGAGTGAATAACATAATCTATTCCATGCAAGGCAGTTTTTAAACGTTCGAAATCTCTGATATCTCCAATGAAATAGCGGATACTTCCGCCCGCCACTTGCGGATATTCCATATTCATCTGGAATTGCTTTTGCTCATCACGCGAAAAAATGACGAGACGTTTAACTTTTGGCCAACGTTGCAAAATTGTTTTTACTAATTGCTTGCCCAATGAACCGGTTCCTCCGGTAATTAAAACTGATTTATTATCTAAAGAAAACATAAAATTTTAAAAATTAAATTATTACTAAAATTAATGAAATTATTGGGATATTATAATGCCTGATATAAATAAATAACATAATTGGATTCTAAGCTGAAAAACTCTTTCTTAAATTGAAGATTTAGTTCGGCGGCGTTATTAATCATCGCAGTACTAAAAACATATTTTCCTCCCATTTCTTTAAACGCAGTAATATTAATAGCCAGATTCTTAATACAAGAAGTATTAGTTTCGCAAGATTCGATATTGGCCGACACATAACAGCGGTTTCCCCACTCATCGAAATACTTCTGAGTTTTTTGATTTTTTATTAATTCTCCTTCGATAACTTTTCTAAATTCATTTTTATATTTGAGTGGATAATTATTTTGATAACTGTCTAAAGTATAAAACCCATAACATTGAGCCGGCGTTGGTTCAATTCCGATATTAATGATTCGATAATTTTGTTTTGGTTCATTAATGTAGGTATCTATTTCATTAAATAATTTTTTTGAGAAGAACTGATTAAATGTAACATTGCCAGGATTGGAATTATATTTTTTATTAAGATAAAAATTATATACGCTAAAGAAAGCAAAGAATGAAATGCAGGGAATAATAAATAATTTATTCTTTGCGATGAGATATGTAATACATAATGACAACAAAGTAAAAACTCCGACCGGCAATAAAAAATGAAAACGGCGCAAATTAAACGATTCCAGAAAATGAAATTTATTGTAAACTGGAGTCATTCCCTTCCAATCTAAAACAGTAATGAAAAATCCCAAACTAAAAACAATGCACAAACCTATCAGCAAGAGTCTATTACTTTCTTTTTTAAGAAGAGAATAAACAAGAATTCCAATGGCCAAAGCAATAACAGGCCATCCTAAATAATTAGCTGAGCCATAATTTCCTTGGGTAATGTTCAATAAAGTTACACCGATTACACCATTAAAATTTAGCGTTAGTAAAGGAGAAAATTCTTTACGGTGGGAAATGTATTCGCTAGAGAATACCAATGAATGAATTAAATTAGATTCAATAAAAGCATACGATGCCGCCATCATCAGCATTCCGGAAAAGAAATAAATATTGGCAGTGCGATTATATAACAAGATCAAAAAAGCGATTCCGACAGTAAACATCACAAACATTCCGGTATGGATAAGGGAAGAATAAACACAGTAAAATAAAATTAAGCCAAACATTAAGACTATTTTTTTCTTCAGGAAAAGATTATTAAAAGTATAAAACACCAATGGGATTCCCATCAAAGAAATTCCGGCGAGGTTATTTACGGGAAGAATGGCAAAAGCTGCAGCCACGAGCCAGTTCATTGAATACTCATCCTTTTTATTGATTACATTATTTAAAAATAAAAGCATCCCAACAAAACCAATTAAGTGAACTAAAATATAGTTCACAAAAAAACCGCCAGTTGCGCCAAATAGCATTATGAGCCAGATTACCATATTGTAACCCGATGGAAAACAATCGCGGGGCAAGCCATTCATAATATTTTCTATGACCACATTTTTACCCGTTTGAAATACTTTTCCTGAATTCACTAAACCTTCAAATACATTATAACTATCGAGTTGATCGTGTATCCTCATTTGAGAATTTCCCCAATTAAAAATTATTGGTAATAAATAAATCAGCAAAATTAAAATAGCGAACGATTTATTAAAAAAAGAAACGCGGGTAGAATTTAAATTATTGAGAGTCAAAATATAATCTTAATCTATTTTTTTGTCAATGATATAATGCGGGCGCCTTTTCACTTCATCCAAAATGCGCCAAATATATTCGCCCAAAACGCCCAGCATTAACATAGTTAAACCACCAATTACTAAAATTAAAATCATAATTGGTGCCCAACCCTGAAACGGTGTTTCATGAACATAATATGCCCAAATAATATTTAAAGCGTAAGCAAAGCCGCTTAGAGCTACAATTCCTCCAATGGCGGTTAGTAATCGTAGCGGTAAATAACTGACATTTAAAAATGCCGTGTAAAAATTTTTAAAGCGTTTAAAAAAATTGTATTGCGATTTTCCAATCTTGCGCTCGAGTTTATCATAAGGAATAAATTTAACTTTAAATCCCGCCCATAAAATATCGTATTGATAAAAACGATTTCGTTCGTGCAATGCATTAATTGCATTCATTGGCTTACGATCAATCAATGCAAAATCAAAACCACCGGGAGGAACATTTGGCAACATCATTTTGTAAAATAATTTTGAAGTCAATTTACGTGTTGACGAAGTGCCATGAGAATTGCGATAGCTGATAACAATTTCGTTTCCCTGCTCCCACTCTTTTATCATTAAGGTACATTGCTCCGGCGGATCTTGTAAATCGGCCGCCATGTTAATTACACAATCGCCTGTTGCGTTTTCCCATCCTGCTAAAATAGCGGCCATTTGCCCGAAATTTCTTGAGAAAGAAATTATTTTTACGTTAGTATCCCATTCTTTTAATTTTAGCAATTCGTTTAATGAATTATCCTTAGAACCATCGTTCACAAATAATAATTCGTAGGTATGATGGGCAAAATGTGTTTTTAATTCATGCACCATCCGTTCATACAAAGGTGTTAGCGAACCTTCATTTTGATAAACTGCAAAACAAACTGAAATTTTAGCCATGATTAATTTTTTTATTTTTTGGTTACTGAGATGGTCGATTACCTTTTTCACACATTAAGAAAATACTCGAACATAAATCGGGATACTGTTGTCCGAGTTGATAACAACCTTCTAAATACTCTTTCGAAATAATATCTGTATTTAATAATTTATCCCACTGAAAATTAGCGAGCGCCTTAAAAAATATTCCCGAACGGTGCACCACATTTAATCCAGCCGCTTTTGCATCGCGCTCTAATGTGTCGAGCGAATAAGTAATCCGATGACCATGTTCTTTTTCGGCAGGTGTAATTGCTGCGTTATGAGTAATCAATCCCATTTTAACAGCAATTTGTCGCGATGGCGCATTTGCGTTCGGACAAACCAGAAAAAATCTTCCTGTATCGCTTAACCATTCATCGTTAATTCTTTTGAGAACCAAAACCGGATCGTCGATATGTTCCAGCACATGTGTTAAAACAATATTATCATATTTAGCCGGTAATTTTACTTCTTCAAATAAAGCATTTACATATTTTACTTTATCACCAAATTCTTTTTTGGCGATTTCAATGGCATCGCTAGAAGCTTCCACGCAAGTGATATCATTAAAATGCGTAAGAAAGCGACGCGTAAAATTTCCCTGAAAACTTCCTAATTCAAGAAAATTTCCTTTCCTGAAAAACGGAGCGAACGATTTTAGCATGTAAGGATGCATCACATCAAAATCAAAACTATAGCCGTATTTGTGATCCTTTGTGTCTTGCAGTTCTTTGTTATAATCTCTGGTTGATTCCATATCGTATTTTTTTGTTTTATTAAATTAATCTTCCAAAATTGCTAAACCAAATCCATGTTTTCCAAATTCATTTCCATTGTAAAGCATGTACACTTTATCATCGCAATTAAAAACATTTGGATAACACATCATTTCCGAATCCCAACCACTTTTTGAAACCTCAATTCCGGAATTGTTATCGTCTCTTGTCCAATGTACTAAATCTTCAGAGAATGCGTGTCCGATTCTGTATGCTTTGTCTTTGTTTATTCTAAAACCAAATGCTTCACGGTAGCAAAAAAACATGTGGTATTTTTCGTTATATTTTATTACTGTTGGTAAGGCCTGACATTCGTTTTCATTGATCTTATCAGTAATTATTTTTTTATTATCTCTTTCCCAATTAATTCCATCTTGAGATATTGCATGAGTAATTTTATAAATTCTTTGAGGCGCATCCTCGCCGGGTTCAATAATCCATTGTTGACCGAAAATATACCACATGTGGTATATTCCATTAAATATTTTTACAAAAGCATCACACACGAGAAATGGTTCATGTAATGAAGCTGTCATCACCGGTCCTTTTCCCAATTTTTTAAATGTTAATCCATTATCTTCACTATAAGCAAATCCAATTGAAGCATCTGCGGAGACTGATACTTTTCTGTTCCAACCGGTAGTATAAGCAACTATTTTATTTTCATTTCTAAGTACGTTGATTGGGAAAATACCATGTTCATCAAAACATCCTAAATCTCCTAAAGGAATTACAGTATGGTTAGCAACGTTTTTAATGTGTTTAAAATTTTTATCAAAATCAACATAAGAAACGTGACTTAAGAACTTGCCGGAGGCATCTTGCTCTCTTGTTGAGAAATAGATTCGCACAAAATCATCAAATACCAAAGCCTGTGGCGATTGGGCAAATCCCAAACAATTGTTTGCTAATTTATGATTGGAGGGATCAAATATCTTTCCTAATTTCTTCCACTTCATTGTTAAAATATTAATTGATTTTGCTTTCTAATTCTGCTAATCCAAATCCAAACCTTCCAATTTCATTTCCCTGATGAAGCATTAAAACTTTTCCATCCAACTCAAACACGAAAGGATAACTTATGGATTCTGAATCCCAACCGCTTTCAGATAAATCAATACCTGCTTTATCGTCATCTCTTGTCCAATTAATAAGATCTTCGGAAAAAGCGTAGCCAATTCTGTAACCCCGATTTTTATCCCTAAAATTTAAATTATATCTGTAAGAAAACCACATGTGATATTTTTTCTCATAATAGAAAACATCGGGACTTGCCTGGCATTCATTTTCTTCCAATACATTTTCAAGAAGGTTTTTCCCAACTCTTATCCACCTGATACCATCACTCGAATATGCCATTCTAATTTTATATACCGGTTGCGGATTTCCATTATTACTAATCCATGTTCTCCCGGCAGAATACCATAAATACCAGGTACCGTTAAACCTTCTGATTTTAGGACTACCTAAAACAAAAGGTTCGTCGGGCGTAAATGATAATACGGGGCCTTCTGCAAACCTTTCAAATGTATTGCCATTATCATTACTAATTGCGAGGCCGATAGCGGCATTAAATGGGACAGATTCGCACCTTGTCCATCCGGCATAATAAACCCGAATATCATTTTCTGTTTTTATTACCGATGCAGGATAAGTTCCGAATTCATCAAAAGTGCCCAATCTTCCCAGAGACAAAACAGGACTTTCGCAAATATTTATAACGCCGAACAAATTATTTCTCTTTACATCTATAAAACCCAATCGACTCACATACATTCCTTTTTCATCCGGTAATGCCCGGGATGAAAAATATATTCTAATATAATTTTCAAAAATAATTACTGAAGGAGCCTGCGCGTACTCTTGCATCCAGCTCTTTTTTGCAATATCTGCAGGGTTAAAAATTCTCCCTAATTTTTTCCATTTAAACATTTATTGAGAGCATACTTTTAATTTTGAAATAATCTTTATTTTGGAAGCTTGCATAAATTACGGGCGCCGGTTTTTAAACAACCGTAATAATAATCGCTAAATCCGGCTTTGTCCATCAATTCAAAAACTTTTTCCATGTCGTATTCTACTCTATGCAAAGAAATATTTCCATTTTCAAAAACAGCAAATGCCGCTTTTGGGTTGTTATCACGGGGCTGGCCTACCGAACCGGGATTACAATACGTTTTACCGCCGAATTTTATTAATGATTGAATATGCGTATGGCCCGACATAAATATTTTACCGGGAATTTTTGAAAAATATTCTTCCGTTGGTTCCAATAAATATTCATCAATAGGATCGGTCCATCCTCCGTGTACCATGTGAATATCTCCAACAAATCGCTGAACAGAAAAAGCTCTTAACCATTCGATATGTTTTTTAGAAATCACTTTTCTTAAATACACCAAACAATCATTTACACTTTTTGATCTGGGACAAAAACCCCCGCTGGCCATGTACCAATCATGGTTTCCCATTAGTGATGGAATTTTTCTTTCTATTAATTCGTTACAACACTCATTTATTTGTGAGTAATAACCAACCACATCACCTAAACAATAAATTTCTTTAACGTTCATGTTATCTAACTTAGCTAACACCGATTTTAAGGCTTCATAGTTGCCATGAATATCTGATATAATTCCAATTTTCATTTGTAAAATATATAATCTTCGGTATATCTAACAGCTCTTCCTTGCTTAATTAAAGGCTGCTTTGGTTTTTTATTTTCAAGATAATATTCAATTGCCATATTTGATTCGTTGTAACCGAACGCACCTCTTATGGAAGTTGACGAAGAAATTCGCGGATTAATTTCCAAAAGTTTTAAAATTCCATTTTGCGTTCTGAACTGAAAATTTGTTGGCCCCAAAGGTTTAAAAATTTGGCAAAGATTTTTTATTACAGTTTCTATTCCCTTTGGTTCTGCCACTTCTGCCTTGTCAGTAAAACCATCCTTCGATAATTTCCTTTTTAAAGTCATATAGGCGAAAAAACCGCCTTCACCATCGCAAAACGCAGAAGTAGTGTATTCTTCATCTTCGTTACCAATTAAAGGCTGCACCATTAATTCGGGACCAATTAGTTCTTTATATTTTAGAAAACTTGTTTTATCATTAATTATTACAATGCCCTTTGAACCAAATCCGCGACGGGGTTTTAATAATAATGGCAATCCGAATTCTTTAACCAGTTCTTCAAATTCATTAGATAAAGAGGTGGCAATTACATATTCTGAATTTTTTTTAATCAAATATTCATAAAAAAGCCATTTATCTTCACATAATGAAATTAGATTTGGCTTATTAATTAAAACTTTTACTTTTCCCTTTTCGAGTTTGTCAATATTTTTTGCCCACATATACATATCGGCATCTATTCCGGGAATTATTATATCCACATCATAATCGCTTATTGTTTTAACCAACCAATCAATGTACCCTTTATCATTAGTTAAAGGCGCCTTTACAAAAATATCACAAAACCCTTGTGCTACCGAATCGTCGAAAATAGTAGTTCCAATAAGTTTCAATTCCTTTCCTGAATTTTTCAAGGACCGTAAGATACCATATCCTACAATACCGCTTGCTCCGGATACAAGAATTTTTTTCATGCTAATTTTTTCTATAATTTACAATACCCTTTAAACCTGCTTCCAAAGTTATTTTTGGATAAAAATTTATTTTCTCATATAGTAAATTATCCTCTTTAAAAATATTATCCTCAATATTTTCCTTATCAGTTAAGAAATTAATTTTTCCGTTTTTTTCAAAAACTTTATAAGCAGTTTTTGCAAATTGCTTATACGATATATTCTGAGGGTTCTGGCAGGTAAAGGTCCCCACAATTTTTTGTTGTGCTACACGTTCAATAATTTTTACAACATCCTCCAAATGTATTACATTTATTTTTGCATCAAGTGACCCAAAAATATTAACGTCTTCGCCGCGTTCTGCTTTTTCTAAAATGGAGTTTAAAAAAGGCTGTCGCAAATTAAAATTAGGGATATTACCGTATAGCTGAGAAGGCCTGATGATAGCAAGTGGCAAAGAAACAGAACTACAAAATAATCCGGCTATTTCTTCAGATTGTTTTTTTGTTAGGGTATAAGCCGAATAATGTTTCGAATGACTATCTAACAAAGCGAAAATACTGGAAATTAAAATAAAGTGTTTGGTATTTACTTTTGCTGCAGCCTGACACATTTTAAGCGTACCCAGCACATTTACCGATTCCGCCTCTAACATTTCACTTGCTGTTTTCCCTCCAAAATGGGCAGCAGTATGAATAACAACATCAATATTCTCCGGAAAAACAATATTGTTTATCGCGTCGTTTAAGTCGAAAATAATATCACAATTTTTTCTGCCTGCAGTAATTACTTCATTTCTTTTTGAAAACTGCTCTTTTAAGGCTAGCCCTAATGATGATGTTCCTCCTATAATTAGTATTTTCATTTAATTTCTGTTAATTCTGCAAGTATACCGCATGAGAGCTCAGGGTAACTGATTCCTATTTCACACATTGCATTAATAATGCTTTCACTTAAATTTAAAGAAATCATCTGACTCGTTGCGAGAGGTTTTAAATAAATGCCTTCCATTTTTTCTACCTTATATCCGGATTTTTTTATATCCTCTTTTAACGAAGCTACTGTGTAATATCTTTTGTGTCCTAATAAAATGTCGTTATCGGATAAGGATTGCATATCCGGTAAAAGGCCGGCCAAATTACCCAGCCTCCTGTTGAGCACTTCGGCATTTGGAACCGCTAAATAAAGTTTTCCATTAGTAGTTAAAAAATTTCGATACTTATTTAATATCGCGCAGGGATCATCCACATGTTCGAGGATGAAACCCAAAACAATAACATCAAATTTTTCATTAGTCTCAAAAGTTTCGAAAAATGTTTCCTTCACCTCTACGCTGCAGGCTGAGAAATTTTTTTTAAAATTCTCGATAACCGCCGATGACCCATCCAATACTAAATGCCTTTCAAAGGCTTTTGAAAAAACGTTTGTTGAAAATCCATGGCCCAAACCTAATTCGAGAATTGATTTTGCACCCTGAGCTAATTCAATTATTCTTTTAGGATACCAATTCAATAATATTTTATTGTCGAAATCGTAAAGATTTTTTCCCTGATAAGCTCCAACGTGTGAATCTAATTTGTTTTTCATAATTTAGATAATTTTATATAAATCCAACATCTTTACTATTTGCTCTTTTGAATTAAACATCATTAAATCAACTATCGATAAAAAAGGAACAAACTCATTTTTAAATTGCGGGTATACAATTTCATCTGTTTTCAAAAATTGTAAAGCAATTCCTTCTTTTAAAAAATCTTCTTTATTATACATATCAATACCACCAATTGGGTTAATATACACTTCTGCCTCCATTTTTTTACAAATAGCTTTTACCTTATCGGCCGCCTTCAAATTATGGTCAATGTTGATTGCAGATGAAATTATACATTCCGTTTTTATTTCTAAATACTCACAAATAGCTTTAACTGAATAATAAATAAAGGTAAATAAATTTTCGTCACTATTGTTAATCACATTAGTTATTACAGGAAAAGCCGAGTCTAAGTATGGCGCTTTGCGATAAGCCTCGGTTAATTTTCTCAACATTTTTTGCCTTTCATCTTTAAACGCGTCTGCCAAATTTCTTTCATTAATATTAAGATAATCGGAATCTTTTTTTAGAGGTGCCGAAATATATTCATCTTTCCCATTTACCAAAATACGATTACGATTAATCCAGCCTTTTTTAGTGTATTGAATGTTATCGTATACGATGAATTTATCTACGGCATTAATTAATTGAAAGTATCCAATGTAAGGAAAAAAATACGGCTGCATAATGGCGATTTTATTCATTTCAAATATTAGCGTTAATTATCGCTGAAATTTTTTCGATATTTTTTTGTTCTAAATCAGGATACAAAGGCAAACACAATACTCTTCTCGAAATATCTTCCGACACTTTGCACACTTCTGCCTTTTTTACATAAGGCAAATTATTAAGCGAAGGATAAAAATATCGACGAGTATTTATTTTTTCTTTAAATAAAGCCTCTTTTATTTTTAGTAAAACAGATTCGTTTTCGAAAATTACAGGATAATAAGCAAAGTTGTAAACCGTTTCTTTTGGGAGATTTGGTTGCTGAATTTTATTGAGATTAATAAGCGAATTGTATTTTTCAGTTACAATTTTTCTTTTTTCTATTAATTGGTCAATTACTTTTAAAACACATAATCCCATCGCAGCGTGGAATTCCGAATTTTTTGCATTTACACCGTACGAAAAATAATCATCTCCGATATGTCCGAACGCATGGTACAAAAATAATTTATCTTTCAGTTCTTTATTGTTAGTAGTGATAGAACCTCCTTCAATAGTATGAAACACTTTGGTGGCGTGAAAACTGCAGGTGCTAATATCCCCGTAAGAAAATATATTTTTGTTTTTATAACTTACGCCAAAAGCATGTGCCGCGTCGTAAATAACTTTTAAATTATGTTTTTTGGCAATGGCTTCAATTTTTTCGACTTCGCAAGGGATTCCGTAAACGTGAGTGGCTAATATTCCGGTTGTTTTAAGAGTAATTAGCGATTCTATCTTATCAGCATCAATACAAAATGTTTTATCATCAATATCACAAAATACAGGTTTACAATTTTCCCACAGAATAGAAGTGGTAGTTGCCACATAAGAAAACGGAGTTGTTATAATTTCTCCCGACAATTCCAAAGCTTTAATGGCGATTTGAATGGCAATTGTTCCATTTGAAACAAATAACAAATGTTCAATATTTAATTTTTTGCAAATTTCTTTCTCTAGCTCATTTACCAAAACACCGCGGTTAGTTAACCATTTCGATTCCCATAATTTTTTTAAGTAGTCGGAATATTCTTCTATTGGCGGCAAATACGATTGGGTAACGTTAATCATTTATTTATTTTTTTGTAATCAATTATTTTTTTTAAACCCTCCGCAAATTTAATTCTTGGCTCCCATCCTAAACTATTTTTAGCCAGTGAAATATCGGCTACCGTATCAGGAATTTCATTTATCCGGATTTCGTTGGAACTTTTTACATTTTTACTAATTCCAGTTACCTTCTTTATTTCTTCAATAACTTCCGCAACGCTTAACGAACTTCCGCTTCCAATATTTAAGGCCTGAAATTTTTGAGTACTATTTAAAGTTAAAATTAATGCCTCCACAACATCCAAAATAAAAACATAATCCCGCTTCGGAATAAGATCCTTTACAACAATTTCTTTCTCGTTTAAAGTTTGCTCAATTAACATGGGAATTAAAAAACGTTCGTCTTGCCCAAGCCCATAAATATTAAACGGACGAAGAATATTAATTTTCACATTATAAAAATCGGAATAAAATTTACAAAGGTCCTCAGCCATGTGTTTGGAAAATGCATAAGGATTATTGGGTTGTAAGGGATGATTTTCTGCAATTGGTAATTTTTTTGGGATACCATAAAGATAACTGCTCATAAATGTTAAAGAAGCATTTTTGATACGACACAGTTCGAGAATTTTTTCGGTGCCATATACATTTGTTTTAATAAACTCATCAGGTTTTAACCAGCTATCGGGCACATAAGATTTTGCTGCCAAATGAAAACAATGCGAAAATTCAAGTTGATTTAAATTATAATAAGATTCATTTTTTGTAATGTCTCCCGAAAATTCAATAACATTATAATTTAATTCCTTAAGCGCAGGCACTAAATTTTTTCCTATAAATCCCTTTGACCCTGTTACTAAAATAGTTTTCACTTTAAAAATAAAGATTTTTTTTGTTCAAATTCCTCAATAGCCTGCGCATAATCATCGGGTCTTCCAATATCGAGCCAATACCCATTGTGTTCTTTTATATTAGCAAAATTTTTCTGCTTAATTAATTCAAGCATCAAATGATCGAATCCATAAGCCTGATTATCGGGAATTATATCGAGAATTTTTTTATTGGCCATATAAACACCCATACTTACCAAAAAATTCTCTTTCGGCTTCTCTTTAAAATCTACCAATTGATTTCCGTCGTTTTTTATAAGCACACCATATTCTGTCATTTGAATTCGTTTTGCGGCCGACACGGTGAAAATATTTTTGCTTACGTAATGTTCGTCGTAAAATTTTCCAAAATTAAGATCCGTAAGAATATCACCATTCATAATTAAAAAGTTATCAGGTAAATCTTTAATTAATTTAAGCGGACCCATTGTGCTCAAAGGTTTATCCTCGAGCGAATAATCAATTTTTAAATTCCATTTTTCGCCATTGCCAAAAAAAGCTTTAATAATATCTGCCTGATGATTTACTGCTAAGGTAATGTGAGTAAAACCGTATGAAGCAAGTTGTTTAATAATAACTTCCATAATGGGATGCTCGCCAACCGGCATTAAAGGCTTTGGCAACACAACTGTGTAAGGTTTTAAACGGGTTCCTTTTCCCCCGGCTAAAATTATGGCGCGTTTAGACATTGTAAATATTGGTTTTATATTTTTTTAAATTTTCAGGATTTTTAAACCACTTAATGGTTTCAGTTAAACCTTTATCCAAATTATATTTGGGAGAATAATTTGTAAGCGAATTTATTTTTCTATTGTCGCAAACCAATCTAAAAACTTCCGATTTTTTTGGACGTTTTCGCTGATTATCAGTTTTAAGTTTAGCGTTGCTTTTCATTATTTTTTTTATTTTGTCGAACAAATCTCCAATAGAAATTTCGGTTCCTGAACCAATGTTTACGGTTTGTCCGATTGCTTTATCACACTCGGCCAATTTTATAAACCCGTCGCAAGTATCTTTTACATAATTAAAATCGCGGGTGGGTGTAGTATCACCAATTTCAATTTCTTTTTTCCCACTCGCCATTTGCGAAATAATGGTTGAAATAACAGCGCGTGCCGACTGTCGCGGACCGTAAGTATTAAACGGCCGGGCAATTACCAATGGCAAATTAAACGAATTATAAAAACTCATAGCCATTGAATCGGCGCCTATTTTACTGGCGCTGTAAGGCGATTGCGGTTGCAATGGATGCTTTTCATCGATGGGAACATATTTTGCTGTACCATAAACTTCACTCGTGGAAGTATGGATGATGCGTTTGCATTTATTAGCCAATGCCGCCTGACAAATATTTAAGGTGCCTTTTACATTGGTATCAACATAACTGTCGGGCGCCACGTACGAATACGGAATTGCAATTAGTGAAGCCAAATGAAAAACAACATCTACATTTTTAGTAATGTGCATGCAATAGGCCGGATCGCGAACATCGCCGTTTAAAACTTCAACATCCTTATTTAATTCAATATCTTCAATCCATCCCCAAAAATTAAATGAATTGTACTGACTTAATACTTTTAATTTGCAACCTTTTTTCATTAGTGCTTCTACCAAGTGAGAACCAATGAATCCATCGGCGCCGGTAACTAATACTGTTTTTCCTTTTAAGTTCATCTTAACACGAAATTAATTTATTATAAAATATTGAGTAATTATTGGTTCCGTTAAATTTCCCTTCCCAAAATAGGCGTACTTGCTTTCTGAATTCAATTGTATTCTTATTACTGTTCATAAAATTTGAAATGATTGATGCTATTTTTTTAGGATCAAAATCCTTCTCAACTAAAATTCCGTTTTTTTCTGTTACCACTTCAGAAACACCACCCACATTTGTAGCAATAATGGGAATACCAAAACTACTTGCCTCTATTAATGTTACTGGTAAGCCTTCAGTTCGGCTTAATAAAACAAATAAGTTGATGGATGTTTTTTTCATGAATTGCATTACTTCTTCGTAATTTTCTTTACGCTCGTGTAATTCAAATTCCACATTAGAAGTAAGCTCTTTTATTTTTTCGAAAAATGTTTTTTCCGAATCGCCCATATTTCCGTGATGTATCCATTTAATGGGAATAGAAATGTTTTTTAAAATGTCGACCAAAGCATCGGCTCGTTTCAGCGAATTTAAATTAGAACAGGTGAAAATGCAAAATTTACCGGCAGAATCAAATTTTGACATTCCGTAATCTTTTGTTCCGAAATAGCTACACTCTATTTTCTCAGGATAAATATTAAAGCTTTTTAAATACTTGGTTCCAGTGTTTGACACAACAAATACTTTTGAAGCATTTGCAAAATTAAACGGACGAAAAGGAATATAATTCCATTTGGTTTGATTCTCGTACAAATCGAAGCCATTTACTCTGAACACATATCTTTTAATTTGATCCTTATATTTTAAAACCGAAAGTGCTGTTGCTGTTTCATTCATCCAAAACGAATAAAAAATGTCATTTTTACCGGGTGTAGTCTTCAAAGTCGTTTTTATTGAATTAGCGAGGCAAATAGATTTACAAAGGCGGCTATTAAATTCGCGAAAATGTTTAAAATAAATCAATTTACTTTTTGATTTCATTACTTCTTTCCAATGCATGCCAAAAACAAGAAATAAATTTCCAACCACGATATTTAAGGTACTGAATTTAATACTTTCACTTTGTAAATTCACAACTTCGGCATTTAGCGGAATTTTTTTAATTGCATTTGTTCCGTTGGCGGGATAAATAATTACTTTTTCGAATTTAGGAGCTAAATAAAATAATTCATTTTCTAAAAAAGGCTCTCCATCACCATTTGGATAAATATTCGAAAATAAATGTAAAGTGTGTGAGGTTTTCAATTATTAGTTAAGATTTCGTTCCAAAAATTATCAATTTGTTTGATAAAATTTGGAACGTTGTGAACATTTTTCATTAACTCAACACTTTCCTCACCCATTTTTTTTACCATCTCACCGTCCGAAATCATTTTAATTAATGCTTCGGCTAATCCTTCGGCTGAATCCGGATTAATCAATACTCCATTTTTATTACTCCTCACAAATAAATTGGTTTGCCCGACATTACGCGCCACTATTGCGTTTCCGGAGGCCATGGCTTCCGACATAGAGAGTGAAGGGAAATTATCATAATTCTGACACGACACATAAATTTTAGAAACATTAAATAGTTTTTCCATTTGTCCTTCTATGCGAAATTCAAGAACATCAGATAATTTTTTTTCGGTGGCTTGTTTCATTAGTTCTTCCCGCAAAGGCCCAGTACCGCACAAAATAAATTTCCAGTCATTAAGTTTATTTTGAGATTTAATTATTTCAATGGCTTTCAAATACCAATCGGCATGCTTTTGTTCATCTAATCGAGAAGCGAAAACAACAAGATTCTGCTTTGCAGCTGAAGGAATAAATTTTTTCACGTCGGAAAATCGCGAATTAATTGCGTATACTTTTTTTGGAATATTCTTAAATACTTTTTCTTTCCCTACATAATTAACAAACGATTCATTCCAACAAAAATAGCCCGATACATTTATCTCTTTAAATAAGGGCAAGTACGAATTACACATTGATTTGTGTAATTGATGATTTTTGTCGGATAAAACCTGAGCAACATAACAATTAACTATGTTAATCACAATTTTAGGTCGGATAACTTTTGGCAATTCATTTAGTTTTTTTAAAATGGGAATGTATGTTGGGTCATAAAGCGGAATGTGAACGATTTTAATATTATTTAAAAAAATGTGTTTCGCTAACTCCAAAGTTTCCAGTTTATGCTTAAATCGATTCGAATGAATCTTAAAATTTAGCAGATTATTTCTACTTTTCAGTTTATTAACCTCATTCAATTTTTTTACTGAATTCTTATCAATTATGTAAAATAATTTATTTTGGGAGATTTTCGAATCCTGATACTCATCAAAAAAATCAGCGAAAAACCGTTCGGCTCCTCCTCCGCCCTTTAAATCATTAATACCGTAAATAAACAATGCAATGTTACTCACGATTTTAATTTTGCGATTAAATCTAAAAACGGTCCTACTACTTTTTTAAAGATGTAAAATTTTCGAAAATGTTTTTTATCCCATTGCGTTCCGTAAAATGCATGCGGTATCGGTTTTTCGTTCATGTAAATTTCGAATTGCTCAGCGGTTAAATCAAATTTTTTCAATGCGTATTCGTAGTCTTCCTTCTGAGCTACGGGGTCGTAAGTTGGTTTTTTTAATTCTTCAATGGCTTCTGCTCGCGTAATTCCCCCCGAGGCTACCAACGACGACAAATGCGCCTTCCGTTTATCCACCTGAAATTTACGGGGTAAAATGTATCCCTGATAAAATCGCGTGAAAATAGATTCATAATGTTTTCCGCCGTAATCGCGCCATCCAAATTCTTTAATCAACAGTTCTTTCGCTTTATTTTTATCGTAATCCATTAAATTTAATGGCGGAATTGAATGCATTTTATACAAACGTTGATTGATAAACATTTGTGTTAATCCCAATTTAGGGAAATCTTTTAATTTTTTTGTTCCAAATCTTTTATGAATTTCAGTAAGATTAACAATATCCAACTTGTCGGGGAAATACCAGCTCTTCGGTAAAATTCCTTCCGACGAAATATTATTTCCATTGACCACGCTTTTAATTTTAAATTTTCTGGCAATCCTAAACAAGGAAGCAAAAATTAACTGATCGGTTGGCACTTCAATATCCAACACAGACGCTTTAATGTACGCCAATTGCAAATCCTTAAATTCTTCCCAATTAATTACGTAAGTATACAAATCGAATCCTGTTTTTTTAATAATATTTTCAATATTCTGAACTGCCAATTCACTGTTCCAACCATTATCGAAATGCACAATGAGCGGACGGATACCAACTTGTTTTGCCCAATAACATAAATACGAGCTGTCTACCCCGCCGCTTAATCCCATTAAACAATCGTACTTATCTTTTATTCCAATTTCCTTTATTCTTTTTACTGAATCATTAAGTTCCTTTAATCTAATTTCTTTTGGCCGCCAAATAGTTTTATGTGCGAGTAGGTCAAAATCTTTGCAAAAATTACATTCGCCTTTTTCGTCGAAGGTAATTTCGGTAGCGGTGGTGTCCATCACACAACGGGTACATTGCTTGTATTCGTTTGCCTTACTCATTTATTAAGAGAGAATTTATAACACACCAAACCTTGGAGGCGTTATTAGTGTTCCAGCTGTTATTTTGATATTGTTGTTCAACGTATTTTTTTATTTCAGCGCCTTTTAGATAATTCGCTTCCAATAATTTTTTTGAAGAGATGTTGTCATTAATTAATTCTTTCATTGGTCCTGCTACCCATTCGGCTATAGGAGAACCAATTCCTATTTTCAATTTACGTGTTCTTATTTTTTCGGGAACAATTCCCTTCATGGCATCTCTTATAATGCGCTTAGTAAACCCGTTTCCCAATTTACTTTCTTGCGGCAGTGAAAACATATAATTCACCAAGCGATAATCCATAAATGGCATCCTTATCTCAATGCTGTTTTGCATGGAAGCACGATCGAAATCACGTAAATTAATGGGTAAACTGTTATAATGAAAATCGTTAAACAAAGTTTTAGTAATTCCCTTAAAAGGATTAGAGAAAACACTAAAGGTTTCAGTTTTTGATTCTTCATTAAACCAATTAAAATTATTTGATGGAAGTTTTTGAGAACCGTTAGTTCCAATAATTGATTTAATTTTATTTTTAATTTTGGCCTTTACCGAATTATTTTCATAAAATGATTGCATCAATTTTTCGGAATTGTAAACAGGCGATAATTCACTTACAATTGCCGAATATTCCTTCGCTCCATTTTCATTATTATTTTTTAGAGCTTCGTAAAAAGCATCCAAAACATAATAATTATAACCGAAAGCATATTCATCGGCGCCATGTCCATCTAACGAAACAACAATTCCGTTTTTACGCATAGCTTTATAAATATCGCAAATGGCAATAACCGGATTAGCAATAATTCCATCAAACAAAGCCGTTGTCTTTACAATGTCTTTTATAAGATTAGAATAGTCGGGAATGATGTAAACTGCATTTCCATTGGTATAATTAATTACTTCCTCGGCGTATTGGCGTTCATCCATATTTGTTCCCGGAAAAGTGGCCACAAAGGCTTTTTGCCAATCGGAAGGTAAACGTTGTAATTCGGAAGAACTATTTTTGAATTGTTGCAAAGTGCAATAAACAGAACTTGAATCTAAGCCGCCGCTCAGGGCCGAAGCAATAGGCACATCGCTACGCATGCGTAATTTGCAGGCGCTGAAAAATAATTCCTTAAATTCTTCAACCTGCTTTTCATAATTGGAATTTACCAGAATCAAATGATCGGCAGTGTTCCACCATCTTTCAATTTTTAATTCTTTATTGTTGGCGATAACGATTGAGTGTCCGGGTAACAACTGATAAATACTTTTAAAAATAGTTTTACCTGCAGCTTCAATGTAATTGGAAAGTTGAATCGCACACACTAAATTTTTTTCATCAAAATTTCTATTAAATTCATCTAAATGTTTAAAGGCAATAGTTTCGGAAGCAAAAGCAAATAAATGATTGGGAATAAAACAATAATGCAATGGCTTTACGCCAAAACGGTCGCGCGACAAAAATAAAGTGTTTTCTTTCTTATCCCAAATGGCAAAAGCCCACATGCCATTGAATTTTAAAAGACAATCTTTTCCGTATTCATTATACGCTGCTAAAACTACTTCAGTATCTGTTTCGGTTTTAAAGGAATATCCTTTTGCAATTAAATCGTTTTTTATTTCCAAAAAATTAAATATTTCCCCATTGAAAGTTATTGTATAACGGTCGGCATAGTGCAGCGGATTTTTGGCGGCTTCCGACAGGTCTAAAATAGAAAGTCGACGGTGACCAAGGCCCAGAGTATTATTATTAAACAATTCGTACCCTGCTCCATCCGGACCACGATGCCTCATTGAATCGGTAAAGTGTTTTAAATTATTCAAATCAACTGAATTTCCATTTAAATTATATATGCCTGCAATGCCGCACATTTAATTAAGAAGTATTTTATTTATTTCGCTTAACATTAATTTTTGATTGTGTTCGCCGCTAAGTTCATCTGCGTGTTTATGTGAGTTTGATTTAAAGGCATCAATTTTTACCATGTTTAAAGATTTTATTTTTTCGGCCATCGCTCCCGCAGAATAATTTTCAGAAACAATACCTAATTCAAGTTTCTTCACAATTCCTTTCATATCCGGGTTGGGAGAAACGGCTAGGCACAATCGGCCTTGTACATACTCGAATAATTTGTTGGGCAGTACATTTAGCCAGTTAAAATTTACCGGCGGTAAAATAAATAATCCGATATCGTACTTATTGCACTCTGCCGGAATTTCAGAAACAGCTACCGGTTCAATAAACTTTATTCTTGAATTAGATTTATATTTCAGTTTCAATTCGCTGAGATAATCGGCCTCTGTAGGAACAAGCATAAGATACAACTCATAGTCGTTACTCAAAAAATTCATCATATCTGCCATCAATTCAATTTGTCGCGCCCGCATAGCAGCGCCGTGATGAATAATTTTTATTGGTAAACTTGTTTTTTTTGGATTCAGGTTCTTATAAGAAGTGGCATTTGTTATAACTATTGAATTTATTTTATTGTTTTTTTGATATTCTAATTGAATTTGTTCTGAAACACAAAACACCTGAGTACACTTAGGTAAATATTTATTAATGACATAAGTTGCAAATGCGCCTTGAGTTTTCAGCCAGTTCTGATCCTGTTCAAATTCTAAGGGATAATATTCATGGGCATTAAAAATAACCGGTATTTTATTGTTTGAAATTTTTACAGCTAAAGGAAGTGTATCCACACCATGACTAATAATTAAATCAATTTTTTCTTCCGACAATTTTACAAGATCCAATTTTCGTTCGTTGGTCCAATATTGCTGTTCAAAATTAGCCGCTTTATTAAATTGTTTTTGAATAATATATTTATAATAAAAAGATACCGGAAGCCTGATAACAGCCGGTTTATCAAAATGCCAATACTCTTTTTTACCTTGCCTAGTGTTTTGCGCTAATGGAATAAAATTAATTGCATGTTCTTTGGCTTCAGATAAACCTGCCACCGAAATATTATGATCATTTTTTAAAGCTTCAATGGTTCGCAAAACGCGCGGTTGTTGTTGATAATTGTGAGTACAGATAATTATAATGTTTCTACGAGAAGGCATTTAATTCGAAACATAACTGTTAAGCATATACAAAAGCCATGGATTTATTGTTTCAACCGAATTACACAGTTTATTATCGTTAAGATATTGCGTTGCGTTTTTTATTTTTAATTGTGACCTTTCGGTTTTTAAAAAATTACTTTCAGGTGTTTCGAAACCAATTTTGTTTTTACGCCAGGTAATTTTATCTGGAAGCCTTTTATCGAAAGCTTTTCGTAAAATATATTTTGGCCAGCCATTTTCTAATTTAAAATTATCGGGTAACGCAAAAACAAATTCAACTAATTGATGATTTAAGAAAGGTAAACGGGTTTCTACTGAGTGAGCCATCGAATTTCTATCGGCATAACGGAGCAATTGCTGTAACTGACTGCCGCAAATATAATTTTTAAGAGTCGTAAAAAAATAATTGCCGGGTACTGCTTGCTCTTTATTTAATACTGCTTTTATTGACCTGTTTATTTTTAAACTGAACGTGTCGTTTTTATTTAAATCTACTGCTCCGTACTTTGCAGAATGCATTTCGTTATAGGCTTTTACTTCCAAATTATACAATGCGTTATCATTATAAAATAATTGTTTTAGATAATCAACATACAGTGGTTCGTAGCCCCCCAATAATTCATCGGCGCCTTGTCCGTCGAGCAAAACTGTTACATTATTTTTTCGGGCCAATTGCATTACTTTGTATTGGGCAAAAATACTGGCCGACTGAAAAGGCTCATCCTGTGATTGAATAATATTTTCGATATCATTTTCAAACTCACCGGCGTCTAAAAAAACATCGTAACGTTTTAAATTGGGAAGCAATTGATTTAAGGCATCAATGTATTCGCCTTCGTCTTTGGTGTAATTTTTGAAACGTGCTGAAAACGTATATTGTTCTTGTGAAGGTTTTAAGAAATTTTTATTGACGGAATACACAATGGCCGATGAATCCAATCCCCCCGATAGAGAAGAGCCTAAAGCAACATCCGAACGCAAGCGGGTTTTTATGGAATGATTAAATAAATTGTTGAATTGAATTACAGCTTCCGAAAACGAAATAGAAGGATTAATCTTCACCGAATCCAAATTCCAGTAGTTTTTAGTTTCTATTGCAAGTTCTGCATTACAAATTAAATAATGCGCTGCTTTTAACGAAGTGATATTGCTATAAAATGTTTTCTCTAAGGCTCCCTCTTCCAACGCCTCCGAATAATTAACAAATCGCGAAAGTTTATTAGGATCAATCTTTTTCTCCACGCCATAAGCCCAAAATTGTTTTATTTCGGAAGCAAATACAAAACAATCGCTAGGTTTATAATAATAGTAAAATGGCTTTTCCCCAAAACGATCTCGCGCACAAAACAATTTTTTTTCTTCATTATCATAAATCGCAAAAGAAAACATGCCGTCTAAAAACGACAAACATTTTTCTTTATACTCAGTATATAAAGCCAATAAGACTTCTGTATCCGAATCGGAAACAAAATTATATCCCTTTTTAATTAATTCTTCCCTCAATTCAATGTAATTATAAATTTCACCGTTAAAAGTAATTGTATAACGACCGTTAGCATATTGCATGGGTTGTTTTGCATTATCGCTCAGGTCTATTATAGATAATCGTCGGTGACCCAAAGCAAGGTTTGAATCCGCATCAAACCAAGCCCCTTCTCCATCCGGACCACGATGTTTAATAACATTGCACATGGCCTTTAATTTTGAAGGATCGATTTTACTTTTAGAAAAAATACCGGCTATGCCGCACATCTTGATTTGGTAAAAAAAAAAATTTAGAAATAAAAACAGGCGTGATAAAATGAAAATTAATTAAGAACTTTTAAATTAGCTTCGTGCTTTTTCATAGTTCTCTCAATGGTTTCTAAATTGGTTTGTGTCCAATCGATGGTTCTTTTTAAACCCTCTTCAATATCAGTTTCAGCTTTAAAGCCTAATTCGTTTTGAGATTTGTCGGTGCTGCCAAACCGTTTGCCCGAATTATCCCAGGTACGTTTTGGTAACAACTCTACTTTTGAAGTACTGCCCGATAATTTTACTATTAATTGCGCCCAATTGGAAATGGTTGTATCTTTTCCGGAAGCAATATTATATACGTCACCGGGTTTCCCGTTTAAAGCGCAAGCCATTAATCCTCGGCAAATATCTTCTACAAAAATAAAATCACGGCTGGCCACGCCTTCATTTTCCAGTGGTAAATCAATTCCTTTAATAGCTTTGTAAACAAATGTGGGCGTTACGTTTCTCCACACAGTAGCGGGTGTGCCTCGCCATTTACCGGCACCCAACACTTCGCCCGGACCATAAACATTTTGAAAACGCGCCCGTACGGTTGGCAATTGATGTTGGCCGAAATAATAAACAGAATAAAACTCGCCAATTATTTTTGAAATAGAATACGGACTATCGTGTTTTATGGACGTAAATTCCTGTTCTTTTGTAGCGGTGGCTTCGTTAAACGTTTTTTCAGCCACTGAGCAACCGGCTGATGAATACACTACTTTTTTAATTTTCCTAAAATATTTTATTTTATCAAAAAGTTTAAGCGTAGTTAAAGTATTATTATCGTGGTCGGCAATGGGATCGTGAATGGAGCTTTGGTTACCGTGATAAGTAGCTAAATGAAAAATGTAATCAAATTTATCTTCTAAAGTTTTTAAAATTTCGTCGTGCGCGATGGAACCTTCCATAAATGTTACGCGCTTATCATCGGGTAAATTAAATTTTTCGGCCGACATTAAATTATCCACCACAGTGATATTTACATTTGTAGTTTTAGATAAAATTAATTTTACCAAATTACTACCCACAAAGCCGGCACCGCCAACAATTAAAACAGATGTGTTTTCGAAATTGGTCTCTCGATTCATTTTAATGTTTTTCGTCTACGTTTTTTAAATGCGTAAAAGTTTGGGTAATACCAAAAACTTTGTAATAATCAATTGCTTTTTTTATTCCGTCTTCTAATTTTGTTTTGGCTTTCCAACCAAAATCATTTTCAGTTTTAGAAGGATCAATTAAAATAGTAAACACATCGTCTTCTCCTCTTTCTCTAACTTCCACCTCTTTTTCTAATTTAATGCTCATTGCTTTAATTGTAGAATCAAATAATTCTTTAATGGAGTAATCGCTTCCTGTAGCAATATGATAATATCCTCTGCTTCCATTTCCGCTTAAAGCGCCAATTACAACATCCACCAAATCATCTACAAAAATAAAATCTCTACGGGTATTCATCACAAAACACGCTTTTCCTTCCGATAAACGATGAAAAAAGGTTGGTAGTGGTCCGCTTAAATTTCTTGGTCCGTAAGCATTGGCTAAACGAAAGGACTGAAAATCTAATCCGCTTAACTCAATATATTGCTCGGCGCCTGTTTTGCTGATGGCATAACTGCTTCCACCTTCCGACATACCACTGAATAAAGGATGCTTTAAAGTAATGGGTTGTTCAATGGGTTTTAATCCATAACACAAAGCCGTTTGAAAATAAACAAATCTTATAACGTTGTGTCGCTTGGCGGCTCTTGCTACATTTACTGTACCCAAAACATTGGTAGCAACATCTTCCTCCCAATTATCGGGGTCTTTGTAAGAAGCGGCAGCGTGCACCACTTTTTCGGGTTTAAATTCGTCAAATACTTTATCTACAAATTTTTTATCGGCAATGGTGCCTTCGTACAATTTTAAATTAGAGTGTGGCACATTGTTATCTTTTCTTCCGGTTTGGAAATTATCAATTACACAAACCTGATGACCTGCCGCCAATAAACGGTCGGAAATGTGTGAGCCTATGAATCCTGCTCCTCCTGTGATTAAAACTTTCATGGTTTTATTTTTTAATTAATTAATTTTTTAAATTTATTGTGCTCATCTATAAATTGTTTGAACCACAATTCTAAAGATAATAATCCCCAAATCTTACGGCCAAACTCGCCCTCTGTTTTTAAGGAATCAAAGATACTATTATAATTAAAATATTCTCTGTTTTTGTTTTTTCCATAATCAAAAACATCCTTTACGTAATCTTTCAATTCGTTATTAATCCACATATTTAATGGTACCGGAAAACCCATTTTATTTTTACGCTCCAAAACTTCTTTAGGCAAAACATTGCCTGAGGCTTTGGTTAAAATCATTTTTAAAGTTCCGTCCTTAAATTTTTTATCGGCCGGAATAGTGGCCGCAAATTCTATAATTGAATGATCCAAAAAAGGTACGCGCGATTCTAGACCATGCGCCATGCTCATTCTATCTTCAACATGCAACAAGGCAGGCAGCAAAGTTTTAAAATCGAAATGCGTCATTTTATCGAAATAAGATTCTTTGCCTACATTTTGACTATTAAATATTCCCGAAAAGGTTTCGTAGGGATTATAATCTCCCAGCAATTTCCAATTAATTTCGTTGTTCAAATCAGGCGCGCGATTAACTAATCTGAAATAACGTTTATCTAAAGGATCGAACATTCCGTCTTTAAAAAATTCTTTTAGTAATGGTTTATAATTTTGCAACGAAACTAAATTCGGAATAATGGATTCGTAGGTCACTACAAAATTTCCATTGTGCAAAGTATTATCAATGGCGCCTTTTATACACTGCTCGAAATAAGCAATTAAATACCTAGTGTAACCACCAAAAATTTCGTCGCCGCCTTGTCCGCCTAAAACTACTTTACGATGTTTAGCTGCCATTTTTGAAACATGGTATTGCGGAAAAGAACCCGGACCGGCCAAGGGCTGATCTAAATGATAAATTACATTTTCGATTGAATTTTGAAAATCATTAGCGGTAATGGAAATTTCGTGGAGTTTAAAATTTTTATTTTTCGCTATCATACGCGCGTAATTCGATTCGTCGAACAATTCGCCATATTCAAATTTACCGCTAAAACCCATAAAATCGGAAGTAGAATCGGCAGCCAGTGAAGAAATAATTCCCGAATCAATTCCCCCACTCACGTAAGCACCAATGGGCACATCGCTTAAGGTATGCGCCTTTACCGAATCTTCAATTAAATATTTTAATTTCTCTGAAAAATATTCGGCGCTATTGTTCCAATCAATATTATAATACACTTCCCAATATTTATTTATTTTAATGTTGGCGTCCCTAATTATTAAAGTATGAGAAGGTTTTAATTCGAAAATATTTTTAAAAAGCGTTTCTGTTCCCAGATACAATTGAAAATATAAATATTCTTTCAAGGCATCGGTATTTACTTCAGCTTTATTAATAAAGGGTAAAAGTGATTTTATTTCGCTCGCAAAATAAAATATATTATTTTCGATGGTATAGTAAAGTGGCTTTATACCAAAACGATCACGGGCAATAAATAATTCGTTTTTATTTTCATCCCAAATCGCAAAAGCAAACATACCTCGTAAATGTTTTACACATTCGGCGCCGTATTTTTGATAGTACGCCAAAATAACTTCGGTGTCTGAATTTGTTTTGTAAGAATAATCTGAAAGATTTTTTTTTAATTCTTTATAATTATAAATTTCGCCATTGTAACAAATCGTTAATCCTTGCCCGTTACTCATGGGTTGATTGCCTGTAGCGAGATCAATTATGCTTAAACGCTGGTGCGCGAAACCAATTTTATCGGAAGCATTTCGCCAGGTAGTTTGAGCATCCGGACCACGGTGTTTTTGCAATTGGTTCATCACTTGCAAATGTTTTTCTAAGCCGCCTAGCGACGAATTAGATAAAGAAAATATACCGGCTATGCCACACATGTTATTTTATTAAACTATTTTTTACTTTACGTAAACCCGAATACTTGTACAACTTATTAAAAACATTGCGCGAAGTAAAAGCATTTGGTTCGCTATGACTTTGTTTTTTTGACCAATACGTTTTATCGGCCATATTATTTTTTAAAAGGTAAAAACTATCCAACAGTTTTTTATTCTTTAATGGGATATTCTTTAAAGAATTTTCAGTAATTAATTTCGTGTAAGTTTTGTAAGAGTATTTTCCGGAGAGCACAATATCGTAATAAGCCGTCTCAACAATTTTTATTCGCAGCGACTCATCTTTCATTTTTTGAAATACTTCGTTAAGATTGGAGAAATCTTTTTTTATTTCTATGTAATGTATTCCGGGTTTTAAAATTCCGTTATAATTTCCTTCGATTAATACCTGACAGCTTTTAGCGGTCACGGCTTCTAACTGTCGTGGAGAAATGGCAATCAATCCTAAATTACCATCCATGCCCGGAAAACAATTTGTTTCGAAATCAGAAAATGAAGCGTTTGGATGAAGTTTTTCATAATCGGTTCCGTTTTGCCAAATTTTTCCTTGTGGGTCAATAACTGTGCTGCCACCCTCTACTCCTATAAAATATTTGCATCGGGCCATAAACTTAAACCAATCATCACCGGCAATCGTATCTTTTTCATTGGTAGAAATATCTGCTTTAAAACCTGCGGCGGGAGCTTTTTCGTTAAACACATCGGCAATTTTTGTTTTTAAAAAACCGTGACTACCCAGCCAGGGTGGCGACCTAAAAGCACGATATCCAATATCGATATTCTGAATAGTGGTATTGCTCACAATTTTATTTACTTTTTTTATTGTAGAATCTTCGAGGTAACCGGTTAATACTTGCGTGAATTTAACTTTAGTGAAATCAACTTGCTTATATATTTTTTTCCATTCGCTTTCGGGAGCCACTGTGTACACGTAATTAATTTTGAATTCGTTTACAAATTCATTTAAAATATCGGTATGAATCCATTCGTCTTGCGGATGAACCACTTTTACACAATCAATGTTTTTTAAATAATGAATTTTATCAGTCACTAAAGTTTTAAAAGTTTCGGCTCCGCGCCAACGCTCGCTTATTAAACTTGTTGTATAAACCACCAAATCGAAATTTATTTTTTTGAGATATTCGGGGAAATTTCCCTGGTCGGGTGTAAAATAAAAACAATTGGCACTGGAATTATTTTTGAACGAATAAATTAAATCCCGTAAACTCGCTCTCATGGGGTAACCGAGATAACCGTAAAGAATTAAAATGTTCAATTTAATTTAATTTTCGGATAATAATTTGCTGTAAATTTCATCAAACTTAACCGCTGCCACATCCGAGGCGTGCCATTTCATTGCAAATTCGCGACTTTTGCGACCAACCTCTTTTCTTTTATTCGTGTTGACAATTAAATCTTTTAAAACTTCGTAAATAGTTAATTCGTTGGCCGAAACCACCGGTATTTCATTTACGTAATCAGGAACTTCTTTGCGCATATCGTCTAACCATTCGCCACGCAAATAACAAACACATGGTTTTCCCAACATTAAACCTTCTCTAATATTTGCACCATAAAAACCATAAGAAAGCATATCCACAAAAATATCGGCTTGTGACTGGTAATACTTAATTTTTTTATTGGGAACATCGTTGAAAAATATTATTTCAATATTATGTCCCTCATTTTTCAGTTTTTTAATTACTTCCAAATAAATGTGCGTTGATTTAATGGATTTACTGTTTAATTGAGAACGAGTTTCATAATTTCCAATAGCGTGATAAATTTTAACTGTGTCTTTGTGAAATGGTAAAATATAATTAGCGGGAATTAAAATATCCGGTGACCATAAATTCTTATCGACGCAATATGCCCAAGGTGTTTCCCTTATTTTTTCTGACTTGTTATAATCGGCTCGATTAGAACCAATCAGAAATTGTAAATCACAAATATTGTTTCTAAAAGTACCCCATTTGTTATTTTCCGCGTCATTGCAGACTAAATCATCTTTACCCCATGAACAAATACTACACACTGATTCGTTTGTTGTAGTTTCCCACTTTCTAAAAGATTCTTTTGTTACCCCGTCGTTACATCCATTATTTGAATAAGCTATTTTTTTATCAAACTTTTTCAATAAAATCAGATCCCATCTTTCCGGAAATGCAGGCGCGAAAAATTTAAATACTTTAAGCGAAAATGAAGGGCCTAAGAAATAAAATAATCGAAATAGAACTCCTACTCTTTTCTTTACGAGTTTATTCAAAAGAAATTTTAAAAAAAATCGTTTAAATCCGTGAGGTTGTTTATTGACCATTCCATCATAATCTGAAATAAAAAAAAGGCCTTTTTTATTGGCAAAATGAAAAATCTCAAAATTGCTAAGAGCATAAAGAAAATATTCAAGTTTTTTTACCTGTGAATTATAGGGATGCTTTAAAAAATGAACATCTTCGCCGTGATAAAAATCATCAGACAAATTCGGATCGGTATTTACCAATTCGGTTTTCCAACCTAATTTTCGTAATTCACGCGATAAATACCAGAAATTATAATAACACTGACCTACATAAAGAACACCTTTGTTTTTACTCATGAAATATTTTTATTTACAGATTGTACCAAAATATTTTTTGTACCCTCTAAGCCTAAATTCATCAAAGCATCAATTATTGATAATCCGGGAGCAAAATTTTCTAAATTAAATTGCTTGTAACTAGGTTGTTTATAATCCATAAAAGATAAATCAATTTTATTTTTTGCATACAATTCATCTTTCTGATAACCTTCGACTCCGTCGCCGGATAAATAAGTTGTTCCCTGGTTTTTAAGAACTATATCGATCAGCATTTCGGTAGAACTTTTTTCATAATCACCATGGCTGCTTACAATAAATTCTTTCTTTTGTCCAAGTGCTTCACATAATGATTTAATGAATTCAATATTTCTAAAAGAAATTAAATTATTTTCGGAAGTATAAAATTTGTGAATGAACGGAAAGGTTTCATTAAAAAATGGCGCCTTCTTATAATTCAGTTCAATTGTTTTTAAATGCTTATCTGCAATAATTTGCGGTTTATCAATTTCCATTTCGCAGATTCGTTGAAAGGTTTGTTCCGATTTATTTTTCAATGGAACGGTTAACCAAAACTCTTGTTTGTTAGATATAATTTTTACCCGTTTTGTATAGATAGAAGTACGGGGATTCAATATTACATGATCTAAAAAAACAAAAGCCTCACTCTTAAAAATTTTTGCAAAAAATCCCATCCATGGGAAAAGGTTGGGCTGATGAATGGCAATGCATTTAGTTGGCATATTTCGCTCTTAGTTCAGCTACTTTTTCAATAGGAAAATACTCATTAAAATAAATTCTTTCTTCATTTTTTTCAATGAAGGCGCCTTTCAAAGGAAACACCTGAGCTCTTACTAAATTAAATATTTGCCGATTACTCATTTCAGAAAAAATTATTTTGGGTGAATCAGGGTTTAGTCTTTTATTTATTGTTGCAATACTTTCGTTTTGTTTGCTTCGCTTATTTTTACCCTTTATAATACAATCCAATCCATCCTTAATAAACATTTCAGATTTTTCTTTAAGGCGCTCATTTATGCTTATCCAGGTGTCTTGCTCGCTTATTTCTTCTTCTATTTGAAAAATAATATCTCCGGTGTCTAAGCCTTCATTGATATAATGCATTGTTATCCCAGTTTTTTTTTCATCTTTAATAATGGCCCATTGCGTTGGATTAGGTCCACGATTAAACGGCAGTAGCGACCAATGTATATTTACCGCGTTAAATTTTACACTTTCCAAAACGTCTTTTCTAATAACCATTGAATACGAATTACAAAGAAGCATATCGAATTTCATTTTAATGAATTCATCAATAAATAATTTATAATCCACAGAATCAAATTTTGGTTGAACCAGTACGGGTAAATTATTTTTTTTTGCTATTTCCTCTATTTCCGCAACATATTGCGGACGAATGCTACTTATCACAATTCCTTTAATTTTGTTGAGCGGAACACAATTTATTAATTCAGAAATTCCAAAATTATCACCAAAAATTACCAGCCTGTTATACATCTTTACCAGTCAATATTCTCTCTTCCATGGTTTTCAAGAGTGTTCTTATACCAATTAATATTATTTTCGGCCCTTGAATTAATAGAACGCCAAACTTTTTCTTTTGGCGACATTATTTCTTCTGTCCACCATTCGGGATGAAGTAATATTTGCAATTTATCGTTCTTAGCTTCCTTAATAACATCATCGAGACGGTGAAATCGCCAATACCCGTTAGAATCTGAACAATAAAAAACATTATTTCTAAAATAACTTGAATAGGTATTAATTAATCCCAAATATTTTTCATTTGTATTCTTTAAAACTTCAGCATTGGGATTATGAAACGAGAAAACGGAAATTGAAGTCTCAAATAAATTTTCGAGCGTTTGTTTTTCAAATTGCAATACCTTTTCTATTTCTTCCTCATTATTTAATGAATGAAATTCGCAATCGAGATGAATACCTATTGGATGGCCCATTTCGACTATGCTTTTAATTTTTTGGAATATTTCTTTTTCAAAAGGATTATAAAACTTGCTTTGCAGCCATATAAAAAAAGTAGCCTTAACATTTTCTTCTTTTTCAATTTGAGCCAACTTAAATGCCGAATGAACCGAAAAATCTACATCGTGTCGTAGTAAAATTATTTTTTTTTCTTTGTTCAGTTCTATCTCATCGTAAGTAATGAACTTATAATTTTTTTTTGCTTCCCGGATTAACTTTTTAAAGTTATCTCTGGTAAAATCTTCAAAATTATATTTATCAGAATTTAAACTCATTTGAAATCAAATTTGGTAAGAAACTTTTTCGTAATTCTTAAGATCTTCCACACTGTCAATTTCCATCCAGCCACCATTTATAAAAACAGGTTTTACGGGCATCAGTTTATCAATTATTAATTGTATAAAAGAAGTCATATACATATTATCGAAATTTTTTCCATCGTAAAATAAATTTTTATCTAATGCATGATAAAACATTTTTATTTTATCAAGCGCTTCTTTTTTTATTTTTATTAATCCTATGTATTGTCCTTCTATTTCATCATACGAAATTGCTTTCTTTCCTAACTCACTAATATTGCCATCTGCATTAACTTTTAAAGTTTCGGCATCTGCTAATGGGTTTTCCATTCTTATCGACCAAAGTTCTTTCCAATTTTTATCAACCACTACCGAAAATGGTGCTTCGCTTTTAATTAGTTGTTGCAACACTTCGTCTTTATAAATAATATCGGCGTACGAAATAATTATATCCTCATTAAAATCCTCTTCGGCACAAAACAATGATGCGAGCATATTAGTGGTATTGTATCGTGGGTTAGAATGAAATTTTAAAGAATAGGAATGTAAATGTTTTTGTAATACTTCTTCGGCGTAACCCGTAACAATAACCACATTGTTTACTTTATTATTTGTTGCTGTTGAAAGAATATAATCGATGATGGGTTTCTTATTGTACTCCACCATACATTTAGGTTTGTTATTGGTATAAGGCCTTAATCGGATACCTTCGCCTGCGGCTAAAATAATTAACTTCATAAATTAAATATTTTTTTTATTATTTGAAGTTCAAATTCCGTTTCTCTTTCGGGATGCCACATTTGCGCAAAAATGTTTTTACTCTTATGTTCCATTGCTTCGCAAAAACCATCTTCCGAAAAAGCAGAAGCCACAAAATCGCTTGGAATTTTTTCGATGCACCAATTATGATATGAATTAACAGTTCCTAATTCAGAAAGTTCATTCGCAAAACGAGAAGAATTATTTATTTTAATTTGGTGGTGAGTTCCCACATGCTTGTCGCTTTTCTTTAATTGTCCGCCAAAAGTATGACCAAGCAATTGCATCCCCCTGCAAATACCTAAAAGCGGAATATTATTTTTACTGCAATAATTAATTATTTTTTGCTCGGTAGTATCTCTTACTTTCGAAATTTCATCATTGGATATAGTAAACAAATCATTTCCTCCGCTTAAAATAACACCTTGCACATTTATTTCGGTTAGGAAAACTTCCGGGTCATAATAATTAGGAATAATAACAGGTAAAATATTTAATTTAGAAAACAGTTGAGCCCATCTAATATCTAAAGCATCTCTGATTTCCGGAAATGTTTCGTTTTGAATAATTCGTTGCGTGATGGCAATTTTTTTCATGCTTTTTTATTCTACCAACAAAGGAGTAATGATTTCATCCTGAATAGCTGTTGCTTTTGCTTTGTTCCAGTTTTTATACCCGGCCAAAATTGCTTTCAATTTTTTAATTTCATTTTCTGAAGGTCTTAGAATGTTGAAACTGCTTTCAACTTTCTTCGAATCTACCAAAAACGTTTGCAATTTTAAATCGTCAATAACATGCTTTCCATCCCTCACATGATGCGCATCCCAGTAATTTAAATCATTTGAAGCAAACGCAGTATCAAGATTTAAATCGTAAAATGATTGTACCTCTGCTATTTTTTTTCGCAAATATTCAAATGTAGAACCCAATCCCGAATAATAAATCATAGTTGTATTCATTCGATGATCTGGCGCCATTACCAATGAAAATTTTATACCGTTACTTTCAACATAAGATTTAAAAACCTTTATTTTATTAATTGCCTCATCTATTGAAGCCGACTTCCTAAAAGCATTACTCGCATACAATCTTCTGTCAATATTATTAAGTACAATATAATCTGCTAAAACTTTTTTAAAACTATAAGATGTATCATGTTTGTAATGATTTTGAGTTCTGGTACCATTCAAATTAAATTGCTGTTCCCATTTTGTATTTGATTTTCCCTTCTCAATATAATAAAACGCATCATCATAAGCATTTTTGTTTAAGTACTGATAAATAAAATCAAAGAAAATATTACTATTGCTTATAACAAATCGGTTGAAATAATTTTCACAATTCCGCGACGGGTTAAAGGAGTAAAAAGAAAGGAAAAAAGTTATTTCTTTCGGGTGCTTGTTAACCATTAATTTTCCAAATTCAATTTGTTCTTGAATCGTCGAACTTTCAATTCCCATTGAATAAACATTTTTATTAGGATACATATACTCGATATCATAATAATTTACCACCGAAGAACCAAGAAAACCAAAATCTAAGGTTTTATACTTTTTAAAAAAATTATACGAATACAAATGGTAATTCGGAAGTGTTTTTCGTTTTACTTCATTTCCTATCAATACATATGGGTCAACAATAGCCATAAATAAAGAATAAGATAAAGTAACCATTCCAAGTATTAATACTGTTCTATAAAAAAGTTTACGCATTTATCAGAATTGAAAATAAATAAACTGCTGGCGGTTATCATCGTACTGACCAAAAAACAATATACTAATAATAAGTAGATAATAAATGCCTGTTCTTAACCAAACAGGTTTTTCAGCTACATATTTTCGAATGCTTTTATTACGTTGCATAAAGTAAACACATTCCATAATGAAAACCGGCAGAATAAAAAGAATAAGCGTTAATTTACCTTTTGATAAATATAATAAGGGTAAGCGAACATTATTCTCATTTGAAACGACAGCTTTTAAATCATGAGCGAATCCTACAAAAATTGTTTTTGCTATATAAAATGCTTCCCAAATATTATTTGCTCTAAAAAATATCCATCCAATTGCAACCAAACAAAATGTTAATGCAACTTGCCACACTTTATTAATGCCGGGCCTTTGTGTTAAACCAATAAATTTATTTATCGACTCTCTCATTTTTTTTGTGAGTTCTGCAAATATTAAATAAAAACCATTAAGTGCCCCCCAAAAAACAAAAGTCCAGTTGGCACCGTGCCATAAACCGCTTATTAAAAAAGTAACAAACAAATTAAAATATTGTTTAGTTTTGGAAACCCTATTACCTCCTAATGAAATATAAACATAATCTTTAAACCAGGTTGATAGCGATATGTGCCAGCGTTTCCAGAATTCTGAAATGCTTTTTGAGAAATAAGGTCGCTTAAAATTTTGCATGAGTGTGAATCCCATCACTTGTGCCGAACCAATGGCGATATCTGAATACCCCGAAAAATCGCAATATATCTGATAAGTAAAAAATACGGTTGCAATTATTAATGGAAAACTGCTGTAGTGATGTGGATCGCCGTAAACCTGATTTACGTAAACGGCCAATCTATCGGCGATAACCACTTTTTTAAACATGCCCCAAGCCATTAATTTTAATCCGTCGCTTACTCTTTTGTAATCAAAATTATGTTTCACATAAAATTGCGGTAATAAATTTTGAGGTCTTTCAATTGGTCCTGCCACCAATTGAGGATAAAACATTACGTACAAGGAATAAATTCCAAAATGTTTTTCGGCTTTTTGATTTCCGCGATACACTTCAATAACATAACTTAAACTTTGAAACGTGTGAAATGATAAACCAATTGGTAAAATAATATTTAGTACACTTATTGGGTACGACCAATGAAAAAACTCGGCTACACGCGCCATATTTGTATTGAAGAAATTAAAGTATTTAAAAACAAACAATACCAGGCAGGTCGAAATTATGCTTATAACGAGATATAGTTTTCTTTTTTTGCCTTCCGATTTTTCTATCCAAATTGCAGCCAAATAATCGATTACAACAGTAATAAGTAAAATAAAAATATAGGCCGGAATAAAGGCCATATAAAAAAAACAGCTTGCTGCCAGTAACATGCACCATCTGTATTTATGAGGTATAGCAAAATACAATGTGCTTATTACAACAAAAAACCAAATAAAATCGAAAGAGTTAAATAGCATTAATTAAGAAATAATTTTTACTTGTTTGTTCAGGCAATCCAGTTCCAATAATTTTGCTTTGCCCCATAAATTAAAATTACTTTCGCCTGCGCCTATAATGGCAGGTATTCCCATTTCGGCGCAACGCACGGCCATGTGCGAATTGGCTCCGCCAAATTGCGTAACTAATCCGCCAATATTTTTGGTAAATAAAAAATCGTAGCCAGGGTCGGCCGATTTTATAAATATTATTTTATTTTTTAAAGTAGCCGTTTCGATATTTATTTCACCAATGGTTTCGCTACAGACACTCTTTATGGTCACAAAATTGGGCTCCTCCGAATGCAGAAAATAAAAATAAACATCATCTGCTTTAGTTATTAAACTCGGAAGTTTTACTGCTTTGGTATAATTATAACTACGTTTATTTTTTTCAATATCACTCTCAAATATTTCTTTCACGTCTCTATAATCCAGTGAAGCGTATAAACCGATAATAGTTTTTATGTCTAAATAAACCAAATCATCACGCTTTACACCATATTTTATCGAGAGCTCTTCAATTAATGAAAGTATTCTACTAAGTGATTTAGTGAAAACAAATTTAGAATTCTCGCGACCTTCAATAGAAATTTTTATAAACTCAATTAACTGTGTTGCTGTAATGTTGAGCCCATACTTTTTAATTAAGATCTCCAATTTATTAATTTGTTTCATCGAAAATTTAAAATTGGAAGGTGCAATAGCATTTGTGGTTTTTTTGGAAAAATAAGAATCGAAGTTTTCATCATATCTTTTCGATAGAATATCATACGTTCCGGGTCTTAAATGTCCGTATTTTTTTAAAAACTCTTTTTTGGAGATTTTATTTTTGCTGTAGTGCACCAGATCATTATTGAGATCCTTAGTAATAGTGTGCATCGAACCGATAAACAAATTATATTCTTTGTTGCTAATAATTTTTAATTCAACGAAGGATCTTAGAAATTGTGTTGCAATAAAAGCCGAACGGGCAATTCCCGCAAAAGGTAAGGTGCCGTATCGTTTACAATCTTCCAACAACCAATATATTTTATCGACTATAGATAATTTCGACGAAATTATTTTCTCGTATTTCTCTTTTAAAATTTCGGTTTGCAACAGATCTTTTTTATAGAGTCCGGTTTCGGGATTAATTATTTTATTGGTTATGGCTAAAAGTGTTTTCTCGATGCTAATAATTTCATCTTTCGAAAAATTTGCTTTGCTTAAATCGTTACTAAGTTTTTCAGGCAAATTAAAATAAAAACACGAATGAACAATTTCAAATTCCACTTTATCATGAAATACCGGAAACGAAATAAGTTTAGCGAGATAATGGTCTACTAATTTTTTGGCAATTTTTTCATTTAGTTCTTTTGGGATAAAAGAATTAAAGTCAACTCTCACATCAATATACGGAACGCCCAAATAAAGAAGCATTAAGGGATGCGAACGCAAATTACGGTAACCGTAATTATCGCGCTGATAAGCCCAAATACTATCGGTAATCATTTCTTTATATAATGAAGCAGCGAGATGTTTTGGTTTTAACCCGATAATTTCGGCAGGATTCCAATCGGGCATTACACCGTAAACCGCATTATCACCAAAAAGATTTGGATGAGGAGAAGAAAGTTTATTTATTTTTTTATGAATTTTAAGGAGCGTTTCTTTTAGATCAATTTGCGACAAATCTTCTTTTGCAACAGTACTGATTCTTCTTACCTGAAAAATGTAAAGTGTTTCATTGCTAAAAGCAAATTCCACATCGAGATGAGGAAAATTAAAAATAATTTCAAGTTCTTTTAAAGCTGAAATAAGTTTCGAAAGTTTTTTGTGTGCACAATTTACCGGCGAATTTTTAAAGTAAACAAACGTTTTTAAATTTTTTCCGGTACCGTCGGTCACCGAATCGCTTTTGCCACTTTCGTCGTAATTAATAATATAATAAGGCGCAAAGGTATCCATATCGGAAGTAAAAGCTACCCCGGCCATACTAATATTATCGAGTTGCGGCTGAACAAAAACTTCATCACCTGAGTTATTATTTTTATATGAAGAAATTACTTTTTGGATGGCTGCTTTTATTTTATCGGGAGCTTTTATTGAAACATTTAAAACACTTTCGAAATGCCCAGCATTAGAAATTTCAGAGCCGTCTTCACTTAAGGAAGAAGAACGAACCACCAAAAATTTACTTTTAAACTTTTTTTGAATACTGCTAATAATAAAATCAGCATTTTTTTTGTAATCCGAAACTTTAAATAAATACAAAGGTAACACTTTGGCCCGACTTATCACCTTTGATAAATCATCGAGCGTTCTTGCTTTAGAAGAAAATTTAAGTTTACTTTTTTTCTTTGACAACATTTTTTACTTCAACTGTGCCACCCAAATTCTTGTGGTATATGGTATTTCAATTTCAGTCACTTTTAAAGAATCAAGATAAGTCGAAATTTTATTTACGATAATTCCAAATTTTTCTCCCGCTTGTCTTTCAAGTGTTGCGTGCGATCTCCACGCTTCAACACATTCTGCAATCGTTTGAAAATGCTTTACGTTTCCTTCTATCTTATGAACTTCTTTAAATAATCCACTTTTATTTATTTCTTCGGTTTGATCTTCACGACGTGTTCCATAACCGTAACCATCAATTTCATTTTTAATAATTGACTCAATGGCCGATTGAATTTTATCATTAACATCTCTGTGGTTCCACATGCAAGCAAACCATCCGCCGGATTTTAAAATTCTTTTTGTTTCTTTTAGAGCCAATTGCCGGTCACATACATTAAACGAAGAACCAAAAGTCACCATATCAAATGCAGAATTTTCCTGACCTGTATTTTCGCCGGTACCTTCGCTCCAGTTAGAATGATTATATTTTTTTGTGCGGATAATTCCGTTCGCTCTCATAGCATCATTTGGTTCAACTGCCACCACGTTGTAACCCCTTTCTAGTAACATCAAAGTTAAGTGTGCAACTCCGGCACCAACATCGCATATTTTTGCTCCTTTTTGCACGCCAGCTTTTTCAAGCATTGAATTAATTGCAGTTTCAGAATAATCCGGACGTTTCAGGTAGGCATCCGCTAAATTTGTGTAATCCCAATTTGTTTTCATTTTGTTTTTATTTTACGAGGTTTATTATTTTATTGATATTTACTTTTATTTCCTTTTTTGAATTATTTGTAAGATGAAGGTGACAATTTATTGGCTTGTCGAAACTCATATCAACACCAACCACATTTTTTATTTTTCCTTTTATCGCTTTTGAATAAAGTTTTTTTTGATCACGTTTTATTAATACTTCTAAATCAGTATCAATAAATATTTCGTAATATTTTTTAGTATTTAAACGGTTAAACCGATGTATTTCTTTGAATAAAGAAATAGTAGAGCAAACCACATTGATATTTTGACCTGTCATAAACTTACACATGCGTGCAATCTGGAAAGCAACGTTAAGCCTGGCTTTTTTATCATGACCAAAAGTTTGCCCGGTAATTTCACGGTAAGTATCCCCGTCAATAAATACAGTGTTATTTTGTTTTTTCTTTAAGGCTTTATAAACCGATTTTCCAATAGTGGTTTTACCACTTCCTGCCAATCCGGTTATCCAAATTAATTTTCCACTCATTTTTATTTCCAATCTTCTATTGAAAAATCAATTATTGTTTTTAATTGCTCCATGTCTTTCCTAAAAAAATCCTGCAAATACTTTCTGCAATCTTCAGGCATGGATTCTTTTTCAGTTTTTATATTTGATTTAAGCTGATGAAACATTTTTAAGTCCTCGTTTTTTTCAAGGTATTGTATAGGGTCTTCTTCGCGTCGAGTTGCTTCCACAAAAAAGTCAAATCTGTTTTGAAAATATTTTCTTAATTCAACCTGTAGTTTTCTATCTTTTACACTTAAACTTGTAAAACTTGGCGGCATAACAACTGTGTGATTTTCGTTGACCTCAAGAAAACGAAATACTTTTTTAAAATCTTCCTGCAAATTTTTACCAAACAATTCTGATTTCAGCATCAGCATTTGTTCTTTTGGGAAATATTCCAAGAACTTGCTCAACATTTTATAATATAAACCTCGTCCGGTATAATTGTGTGGTTGAATCTCGGCCCAAATGCCGGTTTGCGCTTTAATTCGCTCCTCTTCCTTTTCAAGAACTTCTAAAAAACTTAATTCTTCCAAACCTTCAATAACTGTATACCGGTAATTTCCCCAAGCTCTTTCGATTGGGTTGCGAAGCATAAAAATTAATTTAATATTGGGAAGGTGTTTATGTGTACGTTGTGCAACATCGGGACCAAACATATATGAAGAAGAGCGTTCGCCAATTGCCTTTTCGGTTTTCACATCTTTAAAATAAGTTTCCAAATAATAACTGAATGGTTTTTCGTATTCCCACGACTTGTAAAAATAATGTGGTTCAGGTCGCATTTTTTTTGGAAGATATATCTCCGGATGATTCATCATTCCTGCTGATAAAAAAGAAGTTCCTCCGGCTGCGGCACCACATATTAAAAAATTTGGTACATTTTTTTCCATAATTTAATTTTCTATTTTTTCGTTATTTAAAAATAATCGGCACCACCATTCAAAATTCATGAACGACCAAATTAATAAACGGTGATTTATTCTTTGATTGGTGTGTTCATTTACAATTTTCTCAACATACTTTGGATCCAAGAATTCTGATGAAACTGTTTTCCGGTTCAATAAAAGTTCTTTTATGTAAGCGGCATTCTCTCCCCGGTACCAACTTTCATCCGGCGCCGAGAATCCTTGCTTTTTTCGATTGATAATCGATTCGGGTAAAATATCAAGCATCGCCTTTCGTAAAACATTTTTTCCGTCATCAAATTCTTTATACGCTTTCCGCTTAAAACCAAAAGTATTTTCATCAAGTCGTTTATTGGCCTCTAAATTTCCCAACTTATGGCGAATAGGAATTTTCTGAGAAAAATTAACCAAATCATTATCCAAAAAAGGAAATCGTTCTTCCAAGCCATTGGCCATACTTAATTTATCTCCCACCAATAATAATCCCGATAAAAAAGTTTTAATTTCGAAATACAAACTGTTTTGAATATGCTCTTCGGGGGTGTTATACTTTAATTTTTTATTAAACGTAAATACCCTCTCAAAAACTTTTCGCGGATCATTGATATCAATCTTATCAAAAATATTTTTCTGAAATAATTCTTTCTTCCCTTCATCAGGCACAAGTCGCTGCCAAAATCCATAATAATTATTAAAAAAAGATTGCTGATCGAGCGATTGAAAAACACGATAATACCGCCACGGATAACCGCCATACAACTCATCGCCACCAGTGCCCTGCAAACAAACTTTTACAAATTTAGAAGCAAGCCGGCTTATATAATAATTAGGATAACTCATTCCCACTCTTAAATCTTCTAAATGATAAACCACTCTCGGCAACGACCAACGCAAATCGCCGGCATTAATTACTTGTTCGTAATGTTCGGTTTTAAAATAATTAGCCATCAACTCTGCATCTCTTCTTTCATCATAATTACTTTCTACGCCGGTAACCTGACTCAATTCAAATCCAGCCGTAAATGTAGTGAGTCGTTTTACGTGCATGCTCGCAATAGCAGTTATGCTTCCAGAATCCATTCCTCCCGACAAATAACTTCCCACCGGAACATCAGCTACCATTTGCCTTCCCACTGCAATTTTAAATAAACGTTCCGTTTCATTTTTTGCGTCTTCAAAAGTCATTGTGTTATCGGGTTCCGAAAAATCGTAATCCCACCACGAATTGTGTTTTATAGAATGAACTTCGCCCACATTTATTTTTACCGTATTAGCCGGCGGCAACATTACCACTCCTTTAAAAAGGGTTTGATAAGTAAATAAATTCTGAAAAGTAAAATATTCGTTTAAAGCCAACAAATTTAGTTCTACTTTAAACGAAGGGTGCGCCATAAAAGCTTTAATTTCAGAACCAAATAATAAAGTTTTATTATTGATGTAATAATACAAAGGTTTTATCCCATAACGGTCTCTCGACAAGTACAGTGTTTTGGTTTGCCGGTTCCAGGCAGCCACGGCAAACATGCCGTCAAACCGTTCAAAATACGAAGGGCCATAAGCCGATAGTCCTTCACAAATTACTTCGGTATCGGTGGTTGAAATAAATTTATGTCCTTTTATTTTTAATTCTTCCTTCAACTCGCGGTAATTATAAATACATCCGTTAAAAACAATAGTCCAGTTCCCGTCTTTCGACAACATAGGTTGCGAACCTTTATCTGAAGTATCTAAAATAGCGAGGCGCCGATGACCCAACGCAATGTTTTCTTCTTCAAAAATTCCTTCACCATCTGGTCCTCGATGCGCAATGCGCTGCATCATGGCTTTAATGGTATTGGAGGCAACCGCCTCACCATTCAAATTAAATATTCCGGCGATGCCGCACATTTATTAAATTGATTTTAAAATATTAATGATGTATTCGAAATCTTCTTTTACCATTTTGTTATGTAATGGGATCGACATACTGAATTCGTTAGCGGCAAACGCATTTGGAAAATCGTTTGGTTTAATATTAAATGTTTTTGCATAAAAACCTAACATGTGCACCGCGTGTGTACCGGGGCGCGTGCTAATTCCTTTTTGTTGAAGAAATTCCATTAGCTCATTTCGTTTCATTGGCGATTTTGTTTCATCCACCAATAAAACGTAAGATTGCCAGCCGTGTTTATATCCTTGCGGGATGTGCGGTGTTTTTAACCAAGGTAAAGAAGATAATTCTTTTGTAAAATAATCGGCCCATTTTTGTCGCTCATCAATAAATTTATCGAGTTTTTTTATTTGCACTACGCCCACTGCTCCCTGAATATCTGTCATCCTATAATTAAAACCAACCATATCGAACTCCGGTAAAATATATGGTTTTGGGCCTTTATGACGTTGCTCCTCTGAAACAGAGGCGCCATGATTGCGCAACATATTTAATTTTTCGGCTAACTCATCATTATTTGTTGTGAGCATTCCACCTTCACCGGTAGTCACCGATTTGCGGGGGTGAAAAGAAAAACAACCAATGTCGCCCAAACTTCCTGCAGGCCGCTCATTAATTGCTGCACCTGCGGCGCATGCACCGTCTTCAACAATTTTTAATTGCGGTGCAATTTTTTTTATTTCATCGATGTTAGCACACAAACCAAATAAGTGAACAGGAATAATTGCTTTGGTGCGCGAATTTATTTTTGCTAAAATTTGTGCGGGATCAATATTAAAAGTTTTTATATCAATATCAACAAAAACAGGAATAGCATTGCAATACATTATTGCATTGGCAGTTGAAACCCAAGTAAAAGCAGGAACCAAAACTTCGTCGCCCGCTTTAATATCTAATGCAACAAGTGCCAAATGCAATGCAGTTGTACAATTTGAAACTGCTATGGCGTGTTTTACTTTATGTCGGGCAGCAAATATTTTTTCGAACTCTGCGACTTTCGGCCCCTGCGTAATCCATCCTGAGAAAATAGGTTCTTTAGTGGCTTCCCATTCTTCTTGTCCCATTGATGGTAACGAAATTGGTATAACTCTTTTTTCCATAAATTAATTTTTGTTCTTTATTTAATATTTTTATTTCGCCAATCGATTAATCTTAAAAGTCCCTGCTCGAGCGAAAATTTATGTTTAAACCCCAATTCTTTTTCGGCTTTTACTGCCGAACCAATTCTGTTTTGCACAAGCGCTCGCGCGTCGTCGGCGCTATAAGGAACGTAGGTAACTTTTAAAATTGATTTTTTCAATCTTAATATTGTATCGCATAATTGTTTAATGGTAGTTTGAACCTCTGTTCCTACATTATAAAATCCAAATTTCATATCACTTTTTAATGCATTAACATTACAAAGTGCAACATCTTCCACATAAACAAAATCGTAAGCCTGACTACCGTCACCATTAATGGTTGGTGCTTCGTTAGCATCAATTTTATTTAACATAATGGGAACCACGCCGCTATACACCGCGTGCTGATCTTGTCCGGGACCGTACACATTCATATAACGCAAACCAATTACCGAGAGGCCATAACGGTCGTTAAACGCTGTACACATGGCTTCGCCGGCTATTTTTGTAGAACCATAAAAATTTTTATTATTGAAAGGATGATTTTCGGACATAGGAACTTCAACAGCATCACCATAAACAGAAGCGGATGAAGAATAAATTAATTTTTTTACATTATTTTTTACGCAGGCTTCTAATACATTAAACGTTCCGGCAATATTTACATCAAACGCAGTTCTTGGATAATCTTTACAATGTAGGAGCCACATGGCAGCCAAATGAAAAACATAATCCACGCCTTTCATGGCGTCGTTTAAAATATCAATTTCGCGAACATCGCCACCCATTGGATAAATATAACAGCGTTTGTCTTTTAATGATTCGGCAATATTATCCATTTTACCGCGCGCAAAATTATCGTAAATAATAATTTCTTTTACATTTTCTTTTAATAATTCGGCCACTACAAAACCGCCAATGAATCCGGCGCCTCCGATTACTAAAATTTTTTTGTCTTTAAGATCTATACTCATATTTTTTTAATTTTCCAGTTAGTGGTTGGTTCAACATATCCCATCACCATGTTCCAGGGATAATCTCCTTCTTTGTTTTTAGTAAGAGAAGTTACACTAAAATAATAGGTGCCTTCTACCAAATCGATGCTTGCTCCGTTCTTAAAATGAAAAATAGAAAGGTTGATACTGTATTTTTTAGGCATTAAATGAATGTCGTACTCTACTTCGAAATCATAAGTGCCGGGTTCCAAAATTCGCGATTCATAATTATTTTTTCCTTCGGCCGAAAAAGTTACCTGTTCTCCATTAGAATTCACTAAACATATCCATATTCCTGCATCTTCAATTTTGGAATAAACTTCTAAAGTAATTTTTATTTTAAATTTCTGCTTAAAATACAATTCGTCGGTTTGTCTTTCATCGTCATCAATAACAAAAGCACTTGTAAATTTAGCTTCACCGCTATTGAAAACTCTTACATCATCTGAAATGATTCCTGAATTATCAAAATCTTTCCCATCGAAAAAATATTTATCAATTGTTTTTTGAACGTCGCCTTCGTAATTAACCAAACCGTTCTTCAATAAAATGCCTTTGGTACAAAGCGATTTTATGGCGGCCATATTATGACTTACAAAAAGTACAGTTCGCCCTTCTTTACCTGCCACCGCGCCTACTTTACTTAAACATTTTTTTTGAAAATCGGCATCTCCTACCGAAAGCACTTCATCTAAAATTAAAATTTCAGATTCGAGATGCGCGGCTACACCAAATGCCAGGCGCACATACATACCGCTGCTGTATCGCTTAACCGGAGTATCAATATATCTTTCCACGCCACTGAAATCAACAATCTCATCAAATTTTTTAAGAATTTCTTTTTTTGTCATTCCCAATATCGCTCCGTTCAAAAAAATATTTTCTCGTCCGGTTAAATCAGGATGAAAACCGGTTCCTACTTCCAGCAAACTGGCAATGCGCCCTTTCACTTTCATTTCGCCGGTAGTAGGGCCTGTTACTCTTGATAATATTTTTAATAATGTAGATTTTCCGGCGCCGTTTTTTCCTACAATTCCCAACACATCTCCCTGATTAACTTCGAAACTAATATCTTTAAGTGCCCAAACAAAATCGCTGCTTCCTTTTTTACTTCTGTCGTTCTCTTCTCCCACTTTTAAATACGGATCTTCTTTTCCTCTTATTTTATACCACCAACGATTTACATCGTGCGAAAATGTTCCGGTGCCAATTTGACCCAGGCGGTATTGCTTTCCTAAATTTTCAATTTTTATTACTGCTTCGCTCATTTCGGTGCCGAATAATTATACATTATCCATAAACGTTTTTTCTACTCTGTTAAATTGCATGATAGAAATAATAACTAACACTAACATAAAAATTCCGCTGTAGCACAAAGCGGCCCAGCTGAAGTAACCATTTCCTAAAAAAATATATTTGAAAGATTCTATTACTGAAGAAACAGGATTGAGTAAAATAAATAGTTTAAATTTTTCGGGAACAATGGTCATTGGATAAACTATCGGACTCGCATACATTAATAATTGAATACCAAATCCCACCAAAAAAGTAAAATCGCGGTACTTTGTTGTGAGCGACGAAATTAAAATTCCGAAACCTAAACCCAAACCGGCCATTATTAAAACAAGAATTGGAAACAACCATAACATTGACCAGTGAGGATGAATTGTGCTATTGGTGTTTAAATAATAAATCCAAACTCCGAAAAATAAAACAACTTGTATTGCTAGTTTAATAAGATTGGAAATTAAAACAGATATTGGAATGACTAATCGCGGGAAATAAACTTTGCCAAAAACAGCCGCATTAGCAACAAACGTATTTGAAGTTTTATTTAAGCAATCGGCGAAGTAGGTCCATAAAGTAATTCCTGACAAATAAAATAAAACAGGGGGAACGGTATCAGTACTTATTTTAGCAAGGTTTCCAAATATTATAGTGAACGTTAAAGTAGTGATAATGGGTTGTAAAAAAAACCAAACCGGACCTAAAATAGTTTGTTTGTAAACCGAAACAAAATCGCGACGTACTAATAGGAATAACAGATCGCGGTATTTCCAAATGGAAGCAATATCAATTTTGTACCATCTGTTTTGCGGCTTAATTACAAGATCCCATTGTTGTTGCTTTGTCATTTTTAAGCCGGAATTAAAATTTCTTCGGGTAATTTTACTTTTATGGTTTGCTTTATACTTTCTAAAGCAATTTCCAAAAAACGTCCGTTGCCCTTTTGAGTTATAAATCCCTCAATACCTTTTAATGCACCTGAAGTAATTTTTATTTTATCGCCCTCTTTATAATTGTGAGGTTTCGAATTAATTTCAATTTGGTAACCCAGTTCAATTAACTGTTTTAAACTTGCAATTTCGGTATCACGCACTACAGCAATTTTTTTTTCTATTCTTACAAAATTTACAACGCCTCTGGTTTGCATTACTGCATCGTTTTGTGTGGGATTAATACAAACAAAAACATAACCATTCATTAAAGGAAGTTCCACTAATTTTTTGCGGTCGCTCCACTGGCGCATGGTTTTGATAAGCGGAACGTAAGCCTCAATGTTTTTTTCCAAAAGTAATTCTCCCACTTTTTTTTCCTGCCGGGAAGCAACATACAAAGCAGCCCATTTTTTATTTTCTGTGTTCTTCAATTTATTTCAATATTTAAAAATCTTCATTCTATTAACCCCAGCGCACCGGCAGATCCTTCGCGTTGCTAAGGATGACACACATTATTTTGTTTTTTCATTCAACATTTATAATTCAACATTTATAATTTCTCCAAAGCTTCGCCTCCTCAGTCACATCAGTGAACTAAGAAGCTTTGGGCCCGCCCGTACCGGTTCGAGCGCGTTTCAAAAAATTATTTGCTCCAAATGAGGAGCGGAAACGATCCGGGTTCTTTAATTTTTGTCAAATCAAATTCATCCGAACGGTAATGCACGTATCTTATTTTTTTATCAATCTTTTTTTCTGCTTTTTCAATTTGTTCAATTAAAAAAGTCTTGTTGAGATTATTGCCTACTAAAACCAAATCAATAATACCGGAGTCTTGCCCTTTTGATAATTCGCCCACCAAATAAACTTTTTCTAAATCGCCAATGCGTTGTAAAACATAATCTACAATATGATCGAGACCCACCAGTTTCATCACCATACTGTGGATGTCTTTAAAAAGAGGGTGCTTTGTATTTACTTTGAAAAGTTTTTTATTTCCTTCGAGAAACGAATCGAGGAAACCGGCTTTTTCGAATTTATTTAATTCGAGCCGGATGCCGTTTGTTGATTCTCCGAACTCTTCTTCAAGGCTGCGTAAATAAGCGGTGGTAGTGCTATTCAAAAAAAATTTGAGCAGCAATTTGATTCTCGTTTTTGAGGATATAAGAGTATCAATCATTATTGAGTAACAAAGTTACTCGTTTATAGAAAAAAAGCAAATTTTTAAAGCAATAATGACACGTTTTTAAATATATATTACTGATAATCAATACAATAATGACATTTTACTATTAAATCATTCTCGTATAACATCGTCTCTTTTTGGGAAATTTATGAGTACTCCCATGTCTTTTTTGGAGTAAACGGCCATACTTCCGATAGTGGCAGCGTTGGCATTTGATTCGTATAAAACCTTTTTAAGATGCTCTATATTTCCGGCGCCCCCGCAGGCAATTACGGGTAAACTTGTAAACGTTACCACTTCTTTTACATAATCATTATCAAAACCTTCCCAAGTTCCTTCGGCGTCTACGTTTTGCAAAAACAGTTCTCCAACTCCAAGATCTTCTTCCAAATATTTTATAAATTCAAAAATATCTTGTTTAACAGAATGCCCCGAATAAGAATAAACATTTTTTTTACCAAATAAGTTTTTCTTAAAATCAATGCAAGCCACTACCGCTTGCGATCCGTATTTTTGAATAGCTTCTTTTATTATATCCGGATTTTCGAATATTAAAGAATTTACAATAATTTTTTCTACTCCATTTTTATACAGTTCATAAAATTCATTTATCGTTTTTACTCCGCCTCCATAAGCAAAGGGCATAAAACATTCGCCGGCAAAATCGGCAATCTTAGAGATATCTATTTTACGTTTTTCTTTAGTAGCATTAATATCTATTAAAATTAATTCGTCGACTTCTTTTTCATTAAAAATTTTTATGGCATTAATTGGGTCGCCTACGTAAGAAGGATGTTTAAATTTTACGGTTTTCACCAGACCTTTGCCATCGTAAAGTAAACAGGGCATTATGCGTTTGAAAGCCATTTTGTAGAGAAGGTTATCAGTTATCGGTTATCGGTTATCGGTTATCAATTATCGGTGTTCGGTGTTCGGTGTTCGGTGTTCGGTGGTCGGTGGTCGGTGGTCGGTGGTCGGTGTCGCGAGGCTTTGCTCGCGATGGCGAGCTTACCTCGCCATTCGGTGTTTTTTTTTCTAAATACTTGCGAAATTATTCAATAAACTCATTCCAAATTTTAAACTTTTTTCGGGATGAAACTGTGCGCCATAAATATTGTTGTGATTTAAGATACAGTTAAAATCAATTCCGTAATTACAATTGGCAATTACATCTTCAGCATCATTGCATTTTACGTAATACGAATGCACAAAATAAAAACGGAACTTATCATTTTTATTAATTAACGGGTTTTCTTTTTTTACTTCAATGTAATTCCATCCCATGTGCGGAATTTTTAAAGTATGATCCGAAAATTTAAATTTAATTACGTTGGCATTTACCCAACCCAATCCCGTTTCACGACCTTCTTCACTTCCTTTACAAAGTAATTGCATTCCCAAACAAATGCCAAGTACCGGAATTTTTTCAACTAAAACTTTTTGATTTAAAATATCGAGGAGTCCTTTTTCTTTTATCAGTTTCATTCCGTTATCGAACGAACCTACACCGGGTAAAATTAATTTTTGCGCCGAATTTATTTCTTGAATATTATCGGTAATTACAGATTGAACTCCGAGTTTCTTAAGCATGTTTTTTACAGAAACCAGATTTCCCAAACCATAATCAACAATAGTTATCATAATTTCTTTTTGTATCCGGCTTTGCCATAACCACCATAACCGTATCCGCCATAACCTCCGTAGCGATTATTGTAACCGTATCCGTAACCATAACCATAAGTGTAACCATAACCTTTATAATAATATTTACCCGATAGTTTTTTAACACCGTTAAGTAAGAAATACATATTATTAATATTATTTAAGTTAACAAGGTCGTGCACAAAATTTACAACGCGTTTGGTAGCGTGTTTTGTGTTTAATACAAATATAGAGGCGTCGACGTATTGCATCAAATAAATAGCATCCGATAAAATACCAGCTGGTGGTGTATCAATAATTATATAATCGAAGTTTCGCTTTGCAAGATTGATAAGCTCCTTCATTCTATCAGATAAAATAAGTTCGGAGGGATTAGGAGGAATTGGCCCCGCAAACAAACACCATAAATTATCGATTTTTGTTTTAGTAATAATTTCCTCGAAATTACTTTGCCCAACCAAATAAGTACTAATACCAATTTTTACGTTTTCTTCGAGCGCTCTAAAAATTCGGGGTTTATGTAAATCGAGCTCCATAAGCACCACTCGTTTTCCGGTTTTTGCTAACACAGTTGCCAAATTAACAGAAGTAAAAGTCTTGCCTTCTCCCGGAGATAATGAAGTAATTAAAAATGTTCGCGATTGAATATCAATGTTAGCATATTGCAAATTGGTTCTAAAATTCCGAAAGGCTTCACTTACTTTTGAGTTGGGCTGCTCATCAACCACTACGCCTTTATCGGTTAAGCCTATGTGCTGAGGCAAAATACCAATAACAGGTAATTCTGTGAGTTCTTTCAAATGATCGGCCGTTTTTATTTTCGAGAAAAAGAACGAACGGACTAAAATAAAAATCATTACTATAAAAAATCCTGTTGTTAAATACGCTTTTATTATTTGAGATTTATCGGGCTTAAAACTTCCGATGTTACGCGGACTTTCAATTATTTTTACATTCGGCACAATACTGGCTTGGGCAATTTTTGTATTAGCTCTTTTTTCTAATAAAAAATTATAAAGTGATTGGCTTACATTCACTTTGCGTTGAATGTTTATCATTTCTCTTTGTTTAGGAGGAATAAGTTTAATGCTGGCGATGTAATTATTTATTTCTCCATTAATATTTGTTATTATTTGTTGAACCGCTCTTCGAGAATTATTTATATATACCAACAAATCTTGTTTTAATTTTTTAATGTTCTGTTTAATATCTGCAATACCCGGATAATTTTCTTTGGCAACATTATAAACTTGGTTTAATTTCAACTGCATATCATAGAGTTCAGCAATTGCATTACCCATAAAACCACCTTTTTCAGCTAAGTAGGCACTTGGAGGTAAGAACTGTGGATCTTTATCTTCAATAATATATTTTTCGAGATCATTCAAAGCCTCTATTTCTAATTGAAAAGTGGTCTTTTGCGCATCGTATCCTGAAAGTTTGGTAAAATAATCCGATTGTTCCCATTCCAAATTAAGAATATTATTTTTTTGTTTGTAATCCTGCATCGTATCTTCAATATTTTTAAGGTCCACATTAATTTCATCTAATTGTTTATTAATGTAAAGCAAGGTCTTCTCATTTAATTCAAATTTTGCTTTTAATGAACTTTGAGAATATACCTGATTTAAAGTATCTAATACCAAAACGGCTCTTTCGGGAATTACATCTTCTAATGAAATTTTTAAAATATTAGTGTAGGCAGGATTTTCAACCATTATGTTTGCCTGGAACTGTGTAATTAAAGTTTCAAGGGCATGCGGAACAAATTGATAAGAGAGTAAACTTATTCCTGAAGCAGTATTTCTTGTAAGATTGGGCGCTCTTGAAATAAGGAAAACAAAATTAAAACTGGTATCAATAAGTTCTTTTTCAAACTGGCCTTTTTTTGTAACTTTTTGAACACCGTCGGAATAAGATAATTCATAATTATCATAATCCACAACTTTAAAATCAAATGGCAATTCGTACCAGGAAGATTTTATGGTACTTACTTTTACAACAAAAGGCACACCGGTAAACTGTTCGGAAGTTAATACCCTTCCTACTATAAAATAAGAAACCTGCAAACGGTCTTTTAAACGTGACACCGTTTCCTGCATAATGTCATAAGAACTTAAAATCCTTAATTCGTTAGAGTTATCAATGTAAGACGAATTTCCATAAAAACCAGCGTCGGTTAAAACGTTATTTTGGTAGTAATTATCGCTGCGGTTCAAAATTATTTGAGAGGAGGCCTGATAAATATCTGTAAGCCTGTGGGTATAAAACCGGCCCGCCAAATAAAACAACGGAAGGAAGATAATGGGTATATACCAGTTACATCTTACTATGCGCCATAATAACTTGAGATCTCTCTCGCTTACAACGGATTGTTTTTTTGTTTCCACGAATTTTTAAGGAAGACAAAGATAACCTATTTAAGATGAATTTGTTTTTGGTTTTAGTGTTTTTTTGTCTTATATTTACATCATCCGATTTAAAATGAAAAAATTTGTAGTTTATTCGATATTCTTGTCTTTTGTGTTTTATTCACAAGGACTATTTTCGGCACCGCCGCCGCCGCCCGGAGCTGCACCTCCTTGTTGGCCACCTCCATGTGTTCCCATCGATGGAGGCATACTTTTCTTAATTGCAGCCGGTGTCGCTTTTGGCGCTTATAAACTGTATAATATTAAGAAAACCAAGCAGGCACAGGCTCTGTAATTTTAACCCAAAATGGGCTTTTTTAATCCTATTCTAAGTAATTTTAAGCAAAATAAATTCTTTAGGTTTTTAGTCTTTTCTTCTTTCCTTTATCTTGTTCTTTACCTTTTTTACCAATTTTATATAAAACAGTACACTTTTATCGATCAGGCTTTTATTCGCGTTATTATTAATTCTTCCGACTGGTTTTTACATCTTTTTGGTTATAAAACTTTCAAAATTTTAAGAGATACCGATTTTCAAGCCTTAGGTATTGATGGTTCTAATGGAATTTGGGTGGGCGGCGGATGTAATGCCATTACTCTCTTTTTTTTATTCGCTGTTTTTATTTTTGCTTACCCCGGTCAACAAAAAAATAAACTGTGGTATATTCCTATGGGTATTTTAACTGTTCATATATTAAATATTTTAAGAGTGGTTGCACTTACGCTTATCGCTTTTAATTGTCCGAACTATCTTAATTTTAATCACACTTATACATTTACACTTATTGTTTATGGTTACATTTTTTTATTATGGATCTGGTGGGTGAATAGGTTTTCTGTTGATAGAAAAAAATAATTTTTATTTTAAGATGAAGAATAAGACTCTACTTTTTATTTTTTTTGGGTTACTGTTTGTTCTTCTTGGTTTATTCCGCGAATGGTTTTTTCTTAACATAAATAATATTGCTACCATCAAATATTATGGAACACTCACCGAAATGGCGGTTCCAAAAATTCTCACTTTTATTTATAATATGGAATACGAAACAATTTATTATTTAAAATATCCATTTACCGTTTTATCATTTCTTTGCTTTTACGGATTATCGTTTTGGTGCATTAAATCATTAACCTATGATAAAAATTTAATGAAATGGCTTACCTACTCCTATTTAATAATATTAGTTGTAAGTACCACAGCCATGCTTTGGGCCTATTTTGTTAAGGTGAATTTACAAGACGATGAATATACGTTTAGTCGCTGGTTAATGGGAATTGCACAATCGCCCCTGGTGGTTCTATTTTTATTAGCCTCATCAAAACTTATGCCGGATAAAAATTTAAAAGAAAAATAATTTATATATTTAAATTCTTAATCATCAACAAAAAAATTATGCAAAAAGACAACCCTATTTTTAAATTAGTAAAAGAAGAGCACCAACGTCAAACGCGCGGTATAGAACTAATTGCTTCCGAAAATTATGTGAGCGATCAGGTAATGAAAGTAATGGGAAGCGTTCTCACCAATAAATATGCCGAAGGTTTACCCGGTAAACGTTATTATGGCGGCTGCGAAGTGGTAGATAAAGTTGAGCAAATTGCTCTCGATCGTGCCAAAAAATTATTTGGCGCTGTTTGGGCCAATGTGCAACCGCATTCGGGAGCGCAAGCGAATGCTGCAGTAATGTTAGGTTGTTTAAAACCCGGTGATACTATTTTAGGATTTAATTTATCGCACGGCGGACATTTAACCCACGGCTCGCCCGTAAACTTCAGCGGAAAATTATACCGCGCCACTTTTTATGGTGTAGAAGAACATACCGGCCTCGTTAATTACGATACTGTTGAAGCCACTGCGAAACAGGAAAAACCAAAATTAATTATTTGCGGCGCCTCGGCGTATTCGCGCGATTGGGATTACGAACGTCTGAGAAAAATTGCCGACAGTGTTGGCGCACTGTTATTAGCCGATATTTCACACCCGTCGGGATTAATTGCAAAAGGTATTTTAACCGATCCTTTGCCGCATTGCCATATTGTTACTACCACCACTCATAAAACTTTACGTGGCCCGCGCGGCGGACTGATTATGCTGGGAAAAGATTTTGAAAATCCTTGGGGAGAAAAAACATTAAAAGGCGAAATAAAAATGATGAGTGCTATTTTAGATGCTGCTGTTTTTCCGGGTACCCAGGGCGGACCGTTAGAACACGTTATTGCTTCTAAAGCGATTGCTTTTGGTGAAGCGTTGAGCGATTCGTATTTACATTATTGTGTGCAGGTTATTAAAAACGCTAAAACATTAGCTAATGCTTTAGTAAATAAAGGATATAAAATTATTTCGGGTGGTACCGATAATCATTGTATGTTAATTGATTTAAGAAATAAAAATATTACCGGTAAAGAAGCCGAAAAAGCGTTGGGCGAAGCTGATATCACTGTAAATAAAAACATGGTGCCATTTGATGATAAATCGCCCTTTGTAACTTCCGGCATTCGATTGGGAACAGCGGCCATCACAACACGTGGTTTAAAAGAAAAAGATTGTTTAAAGGTGGTAGAATTTATTGATGCCGCTTTAATGAATAAAAATGATTTGAAAGAACTTGCTAAAATTAAAAAGAAGGTTAATACAGTAATGGGTAAGTTTCCTTTATTTAAAGAATAAAATTTAAATCTGAGAATTTTCTTTTTGAAATTTGGGGTTCGCATGATAATCGAAATTTTTTAACCATTCAATGGCTTGGTCTTCGTTATTAAATAATTGTGTTGGCGATTTTGGTTTATTTATTTTTATAAAAAGGCTTCCCATTATTTTTGTTGCCAGTGATGTTACCACAAATGCACTGGCCTTTAAAACTTTTGAATATTCTTCGCCGGCCAGTAATTCTTTTCCTTCTGT
>JAHEYG010000010.1:0-28576 GCA_023251725.1 Sphingobacteriaceae bacterium
ACGAATAGCGCCAATGTTTAATGTGAATTATTTTTTGTTTTGTGAGTAAAAAATCAACATCAGTATCAAAACCTAAATAAGGTAAAGTCAAATCCAGCATCAGCCAACAAAATATGGCAATGAAAATTATCCATATTATACTGCTGAATTTTTTAAACATTTAGAGTAAGGACTTCAGGATTTCCCCAAAACGAAAAACATCTTCAAACGAATTATATAAAGGCACAGGCGCACAACGAATCACATTTGGTTCGCGCCAATCGGGAATTACGCCATTCTCAATTAATTTATTGTACAAATCTTTTCCATAACCATTGGCAACAAAAGAAATTTGACAACCCCGATTTTCTTTTGGCGTAATTATTTGCAGACAATTATTTTCCTGTTTACTAATTTCTTCAATAACAAATTCTAAATACGCAGTCAACACTGTACTTTTTTCATTGAGTGTTTCCATTCCCACTTCATCAAATATATCTAAGGAGGCTCTGCAAGCCGCCATCGAAAATACCGGCGCGTTACTTAATTGCCAGCGCTCAGCAGTTTTTATTGGTACAAAAGTTTTGTCCATTAAAAAACGTGTGCTTTTATCATGCCCCCACCAACCTGCAAACAAAGGCAGTTCAGTATTGTTATGATGTTTTTGGTGAACAAACGCCCCCGCAACACTTCCGGGACCCGCATTTAAATATTTGTAACTGCACCAGGCGGCAAAATCAACATTCCAATCGTGCAAATTTAATTTCAAATTTCCGGCGGCGTGCGCTAAATCAAAACCAACTATGGCTCCTGCTTTATGTCCGGCTTCGGTAATTGCTTTCATATCGAATACTTGTCCCGTAAAATAATTTACTCCGCCAATCATTATTAAAGCAAGCGAATCTTTATTTTTTTCGATAGCAGAATAAATATCTTCGTGCCGAATTGAATATTCTCCTTCACGTGGTTCAATTTCTATCAAGGCATCTTTCACATCATACCCATGAAATTTTATTTGCGATTGTAAAGCGTATTGATCGCTCGGAAATGCTTTTGCTTCGCATAAAATTTTGTACCGTTGTTTAGTAGGACGATAAAACGAAACCATCAGCAAATGTAAATTCACAGTAAGCTGATTCATCATTACAGTTTCGTTTGGCAATGCGCCAACTAACTTCGCCATTTTTTCTGTGAGAAATTCGTGATAAGGCAACCAGGCGTTTTTTGCAAGGAAATGCCCTTCAACACCAAACTTTGCCCAATCGTTTAATTCTTGTTGAATATAGGACGAAGTAGTTTTTGGTTGCAAACCCAAAGAATTTCCCGTAAAATAAACTACCTCTTTATTATTATGCTGCGGTAAATAAAAACGAGAACGGTACGATTTTAATTTATCGTTGTTATCTTGTTCTTTCGCGAAAGCTATATTGTTTTTAAAAATCATGTTTTCCTATTAATTTTTACCTTTTATCTTCTCTACAAATATATATCTTTACGGTAAATATTGCATATGAAGAACTCCAACTCAGCACAATTATTTGAAAAAGCCAAAAATTACTTTCCAGGTGGTGTAAATTCGCCAGTTCGCGCCTTTAGAAGCGTTGGTGGAACGCCATTATTTATTGACAAAGGCAATGGTTCGCACGTTTGGGATGCCGATGGAAATGAATATATTGATTATTGCGGCAGTTGGGGACCACTGATTTTAGGTCATGCGAATAAAAAAGTATTGAGTGCAGTTGAAAAAACCATGTATAACGGAACATCGTTTGGTGCCCCTACGCGCTTAGAAAATGAATTAGCGGAGTTAATTTTAGGAAATAATCCGTTCATAGAAAAATTACGTTTTGTAAGCAGCGGAACAGAAGCCGTGATGAGTGCCATTCGTTTAGCGAGAGGATTTACCGGAAGGAACAAAGTTCTAAAATTTGAAGGCTGTTATCATGGGCATAGTGATTCGTTATTAGTAAAAGCAGGTTCAGGATTAGTTACTTTTGGAAATACATCCTCGGCGGGTGTACCCGAAAGTTTTGTGAACGAAACTATTGTTGTTTCACTTAATAATAAAAAAGCTATTGAGGAAGCGTTTGTACAATTTAATAATCAAATTGCTTGTGTTATTATTGAACCCATTCCGGCTAATAACGGTCTGCTGCTACAGGACAAAGAATATTTACAATTTTTGCGGGATGTTTGTACAAAAAACGGAACATTGTTAATTTTTGATGAAGTAATTAGCGGATTCAGAATTGGCTTTACCGGCGCAGCGGGATTTTATAATATTAGTCCCGATATTATTACATACGGAAAAATTATTGGCGGTGGATTTCCCGTTGGAATGTACGGCGCTAAAAAAGAAATTATGAGTTCTATTTCTCCCGAAGGAAATGTTTATCAGGCCGGAACTTTAAGTGGAAACCCGGTAGCGATGAGCGCAGGCATTGCGCAATTAACAGAATGTTTGAAACCCAATTTTTATAAAAATCTCGAAGATAAAACTAGCAAATTAGTACACGGATTAAAATCATTCAACATTCAACATTCAACATTCAACATTTTTCAAATCGGTTCAATTTTTTGGATTGCATTTACAGATAAAAATAAAATTCAGTGTGCAGAAGATATTGATGCGGATAGCATGAAACACTTTCGTGTTATTTATCATGAATTATTGGAAAAAGGAATTTATTTAGGTCCGAGTGGTTATGAAGTGGGATTTATGAGCGAAGCGCACACCGATGAAGATATTGATAAAACGATTAAAGCTTTTGGAGAAGCATTTTCTAAGTTAAATTAAATTCTTAAATTTAGAGGAGCAAATAATTTTATGTTAGTGAAAAAAATCATTTTTATCCTTTTAGCTTTTACTTTAGGAATAACCAAAGCCCAAATTTTAAAACCCGAATTAATTGTGGCCGGTACCACGGTTGCTTACAAAACTTTGAAAAGTAAAACGCAACTTATTGTTATTAAACTAAAATCTTTATTGGAAAATAAAAAACTTCTTTTGTCTGATACTTCCTTCGTTATTGAGAAATATACTTTTTCTATTTATATAGGAAATAAATTGAAAGACTTCAAAGAAAATGGGAATATATTATCGGAGGACATTATTGAAGAATTAAATGAATTAGAAGAGTCAAAAGAAAAAAAATTTAATGTTTACATTCAGGAAATTGTTGCTTCGAACAGCGATGACAAAGAAATAAAAATTCAGGACGAAAAATTTATTTTGGAGAAATAATCATTTTCTCTGCCGCATTACTTCATACAAAACAATTCCGGTTGCTACCGAAACATTGAGCGAAGCAATATTTCCCACCATAGGAATTTTTACCTCAGCATCACTGCGTTTTAAATATTCGTTGCTGATTCCATCTTCTTCCGATCCCATAATAATAGCAGTGGGTTGATTAAAATCGGCATTGTAAATAAATTTTTCTGTTTTTTCGTGACAGGAAACAATTTGCAAACCGCTTTCTTTTAAATATTCAATTGTGTGTTTTAAATTTTCTTCTCTGCAAACTTTAATTCTATGCAATGCTCCTGCGCTGGTTTTTATAGCGTCGCCGTTTATTTGTGCGGCACCGCGACTAGGGATCACAATAAAATCAACACCCGCCACTTCGGCGCTTCTGGCAATGGCGCCAAAATTTCTTACGTCAGTTATTCTATCTAAAATTAATACAAGAGGAATTTTTCCTTTTTCAAAAACTTGAACTAACAATTCTTCAGCGTCGTAATAAGTGAGTTCTGCTAAATAAGCTACAACGCCCTGATGATTTTTATCGGTGACGCGATTTAATTTTTCGGGAGGCACAAATTGGTAGGGAATTTCCTGCGCGCCCATTGCTTTGCGCAACTGATTAAACAAATCGTTTGACAAGCCTTTTTGTAAAATAATTTTTTCAATTTCTTTACCTGCTTCAATGGCTTCAATTACGGCGCGCAATCCAAATATTAAATTTTCTTCGGCCATTACATTAAATCAAATTGTTTTAAATGATGAACTGCATGTTTATACAGTAAATGAATCCATTCGTTATAATTAAAATCGCCAAAAAACGGATTCAAAACAATTGCATCGGGTTTTGCTTTGTGAAATATTAATAAACTTTCAATTTCTTTTTCTAATTCTGCAACCGCAGTAGTAATGTTGTTATTTCTTAATGGCGGCGCCTCGGCGGTCATTAATGCGTTTTTTGTATCGGGCTTAAATTCTTTATCGCTCAACGCAAAATCGCGGTAACGCTGCAAAACATTTTCGGGCGTATGAAGAGGCAGATCAATCCGCCCCCAGGCAACGCCGATGCTATCGGTCATGTGCTCAATCATTCCTTGCGGGGATAAAACACCCCACTTACCTTTTTCACCTCCTTTTAATTTTTTTAACAGGGGAATAAATTCTTCTTTAAAAAATTGCTCTTTGTTAACGGCGATACTCATCTGTGTTTTCGTTTCCATTATATTTTTATTGCTATTAAAGTTACATCATCTATTTGTTCGTTGTTACCTTTCCATTCGTTAAAAAAATATTTTACTTCGCTTTGCTGTTCTTTTAAATTAAGATGGCTTATCTCAGAAATTTTTTTCCGCAGATTTTTTATTTTTAACTTTTTGCTCTGTGCGCCGCCAAACTGATCGGCAATTCCGTCGGTAAAAGTATAAATAATTTCACCGGTTTGTAATTGCACCGAATAAGTTTTAAATTGAATTTCTTCGTTCGGACTTTTCCCAACCGCCATTTTATCTCCTCTGTATTCAACCACATCAAATTTTTCTGCATTTTTATGGCCCACAAAAAAACGACCATTGGCACAAGCGTAATTTAATTTTTTGGTTTTATAATCAAATACGCAAACGGTTCCATCGAGTCCATCCTGATTTTTATTTTCTTTTTGCGACAAGGTTTGAATTATTTTTTTACGGAGTATATTAAATATTTCTGCCGGATCGGTAATTTTTTCTTCATCAATAATTTCGTTAATAAATGAGATACAAATCAAACTCATAAATGCGCCCGGAACACCGTGGCCTGTACAATCTGCGGTAATATATATAAATAAATCGTTTTGTTTATCGGTTATTCGCGAAGCCCAATAAAAATCGCCGCTTACCACATCTTTAGGTTCAAAAAAAACAAAATGCTCTTTAAAGTTCTCATCAAAGGCACTTCCCGACGGCAACAAAGCGTTCTGTATATTTTTTGCATAATTAATGCTATCGTTAATTTCAATTTGTTTTTGATGCAGTAAATCGTGTTGCTTTGTTATAAGTTCGTTTTGAATTTGCTTTTCTTTATTTCTTTTAAACAATTTGAGTGTAAAAAAAACTACTACACTTAAAAACAATATTAGTAAACCAATAATGATAGTAGTTCTTTTAGAAATTTCTTTTTGTTTTTCCTGTTCAAATTTTACATCCCGCTCCGCTTCCATTCGTTTTAAACTGTCTTGAGTTAATTTCTGGTCAGTTTCATAATCAAGAGTTAAATTAGCAACCTCATCTTTCTTTTTTATTCCGTACAAACTATCGTTTATCATATAATAAAAAATAAGATATTCCATTGCTTTTTTATAATCGCCCAAATCATAATTAATATCTTTTAATACCATTGACGCCCTTTGAGTTAAAGTAGGATTTTTGAGGCTATCGCCTAAGTAAAATGCCTTTTTTAAATATTGGCCGGCCAATGATTTATTTTGTAATTTATTAAACGTCTTGCCAATATTAATATACGATTCAACTACACCGGCATAGGGGGCTTTTCCTTTTATACGCCACATTAAACCTTCCTGATAATATCTTAAAGCCATCGAGTAATTACTTTGATTAAAATAAGTAGTGCCAATATTATTATAGGATTGCCCCATGAAGGGGAGGTTTTTTATTTTTTCGCGAAGTGTTAAACTTTTTTGAAAAAAATATCTGGCTGAATCATTCTCATTCGCGTCTAAAAAATAATTTCCCGCAATATTGTAAATGGATGCTTCCTGAATTCTGCTTTTTTGAAGAGTACATGCGTTTAATAACCACTGCACTTCTCTTTTGTATTCAGTCGTATTTTTCATAAACATAAAAATAAGCGCCTTTTTGCTGCGAAGCCCAACATAACTCGAGTCAGATCTACTTTCACGCAAATATTTAAAAGCATAATTTAAATTTGAGAGTCCTTTGGTGATGTTGTCTCGGTTCAGATACATTAATCCCAATTTAGCATAAACGGTGGCTTTTAAAGTATCACTCTTAAACTTATTGCTAATGTCGATGGCCTGGTAATAAGTGCTTACAGCTTCCTTTAACTTATCTTCCGAACTTAAAACAGCAGCTTCAGCTAAAAAATAATAATATTTATCGGAATCTGACCGAACTATTTTTTTTAAATTCTCCAGTTCTGTACGTTTGGTGAGAGAATCTAATTTGCGAATATTAATTTGGATGTAATAAGATTTTTGTTTTATGTTTTGAGAGTATAGGGCAACATTGTATGTTACAAATAAAACGAAAATTATTTTTTTTAATTTATGCAATCCAATTAATTTAGAAAATACCTGAAAATAAAAAAGGGCTCTTTTTATTGAGCCCTTTTTTATTGGTTAAATTTATTTTACGACTTGTCCCGCTTCTAAAGTAAACACCAGTTGTATGTTTTCTCCGATGCCGCCGGATTCTCCAATTTTATATTCCATTCTGTTTATTACAGCCACTCCCTCAAACCCTGCAACGTTAGATTTTCCGTATTCTCCATTGTCTTGAAACTGAAACCCAAGATAATTAAAATACATTTCAACCGGTTTAGTAACTCCTTTCATGGTTAAAGTTCCTCTTGCAATGTATTTGTGTTCAACGCCCATCATTGTATCTCTCACCACTTCTGTTGCAATAAAAGTTGCTTTCTTAAATTTAGCCACATCAAAAAATTCTTCTTTGTCTTTCAAATGTCCGTCGCGAAAACTGTTTTGTGTATTTAACGAAGTCATATCTAACTGAATAAATATTTTTGGTCCGTTTGTGTTTTGCAGATTAATATAACCGCTATCGATGTTAATAGTTCCTTTTGTATCAGAAATTAAATGACGTACGCTGAAACCAATTGAACTGTGTGCTCCATCCACTTCATAATTACCTTTTAACTCATCAATATTTTTTACAGAAGCATTTTCTAAACTATCGCAATTTACTTCTACTCCATCAATCACACATTTTTTTACTTCCACTATTTTTTTTGTACCTTGTCCTTCTCCGCCGCCCGTTATGGCAATGTAAGGGGCAATAACTAAAGAAACAATACTCATTAATTTAATTAAGATGTTCATCGACGGACCAGAAGTATCTTTAAAAGGATCGCCAACTGTATCTCCGGTAACGGAAGCTTTATGAGGCTCCGATTTTTTATAAAACATTTCGTCGTTAATGCTTACTCCTTTTTCAAACGATTTTTTTGCATTATCCCAGGCACCGCCGGCGTTGCTTTGAAAAATTCCCATTAACACGCCAGATACAGTTACACCGGCTAATAAACCGCCTAATACTTCAGGACCAAAAATAAATCCAACCAGCAATGGCGTAATTAATGCAATGGCACCCGGCATCATCATTTCGCGGATAGAAGCTTTGGTGGAAATAGCAACGCACTTTTCATATTCGGGTTTTGCTTTGTACTCCATAATTCCGGGAATTTCGCGAAACTGACGGCGAACTTCCTGAACCATATCCATCGCTGCCTTACCAACTGCCTGAATACATAATGCTGAAAAAATAAATGGAATCATTCCTCCCACAAATAAACCTGCTAATACATTAGCTTTGTAAATATCAATATGTTGATAGTCGGGCATCGCAATACCCACGAAGGCGGCGAATAATGCGAGTGAAGTTAAAGCTGCAGATGCAATTGCAAAACCTTTTCCTGTTGCTGCAGTTGTATTTCCAACAGCGTCTAAATTATCGGTACGCTCGCGAACTTCGGGCGGTAACTGACTCATCTCTGCAATTCCTCCGGCGTTATCGGCAATGGGGCCGAATGCATCAATGGCTAATTGCATAGCTGTTGTTGCCATCATACCTGCCGCCGCAATGGCCACACCATAAAGGCCCGCAAAAAAATACGAAGCCATAATTCCGGCCGCTAAAGTTAATATCGGTATAACGGTCGACTTCATACCCACAGCTAAGCCGCCAATAATATTTGTAGCATGCCCTGTTGAAGATTGCTGAATGATAGAGAGCACCGGTTTTTTACCCATGGCCGTATAATATTCTGTAACAATGCTCATTACCGCACCAACTAAAGATCCCACTACAATTGCCAAGAATACACTTAAGTTTGAAAATTCGTAACCGCGTAAACTTAATTTTTCGGGCAACATCCACATCACTACAAAATAAGAAGCGATGACTGTAAAAATAATCGAAGACCAATTTCCCAAATTCAAAGCATTTTGTACACTTGATTTTTCATCTTTAATTCGAACAAACATTGTTCCAACAATTGAAAAAATAATTCCTAAACCACAAATTACCATTGGTAATAAAATAGGCGACATGCCGCCAAATTTATCTGCGGAAGCATCAATTTCTTGTCCGAGTACCATTGTTGCTAAAATAGTGGCGACATAAGAACCAAATAAATCGGCGCCCATTCCGGCAACATCCCCAACGTTATCGCCAACGTTATCGGCAATAGTAGCGGGGTTACGAACATCATCTTCAGGAATTCCTGCTTCTACTTTTCCAACTAAATCGGCACCCACATCGGCTGCTTTAGTATAAATACCGCCGCCCACCCGTGCAAATAATGCAATTGATTCGGCACCTAAAGAAAAACCGGTTAGTACTTCGATGGATGTTTTTACCGTATTTTCTTCTAAGCCACTAAATATTGATAAAAAGGCGATGAATAAGCCTCCTAATCCTAATACTGCTAAACCTGCAACACCTAATCCCATTACTGTGCCGCCTGTAAAAGAAACTTTTAATGCTTTTGCTAAGCTTGTACGCGCTGCCTGTGTAGTACGAACGTTAGCTTTAGTGGCTACTTTCATTCCTATATACCCGGCGGTTGCCGAAAAAACGGCTCCTATAATAAAAGCTACAGAAATTATCCAGCTCGAATGTATTTCTTTGCCATTTACTTCGTGAATGGTTCCAGAATACGCTAACAAAGCGGCGGCAAATACCACAAAAATACTGAGCACTTTCCATTCGGCTTTTAAAAATGCCATGGCGCCGGCGGCAATGTGTCCCGCCAATTCCTGCATGTTTTCATCGCCGGCATCTTGTTTGCTAACCCAAGCCGATTTAATGGCCATTACTATTAATCCAAGTATACCTAAACAGGGTACTAAATAAATTACGCTTTCGTTCATAGAATTTTCTTTTGTAGGGGTGCAAAAGTAAGAATTTTGTTGGAATTAAAAAATTATAAAATTCATAGATAATTTATATCAATTTTACAGGTAAAATAGCCTTTTACTCCATTAATTAAGCACATGCCTTTCTTTACATTATAGAATTTCGGAGGTTGCAAATTATTTTCAAATAGGCGGCGAAAAATAAGTATATTTGTTATGTACTCAATTAATTATTAATTGAAAACGCATGATTAAAAAACTTACTCTTCTTTTTACTCTAAACACTTTTTTTTTCTTAGGTTTTTCACAAACTTATGTTCCACTGCCATTACAAAATTGTAGCTGGTTTTATTCTAAAGCTTGGGGGACTTCAAATAGCGGTTTAATGCAAACTTGCATGTATAATGAGAACCACCGTTTATATCCAAATGGCGATACTTTAATTTCAGGTAAACATTATATAAAAATCTATGACACATATCTATCTGGAAGTGGTGGAAATGTTGGTACAAGTACGGGATGCTCAACATATACCCCACCACCCACAACCCTCTCTTGTACTTACGGATTAAGACAAGATACGTTAGGTAAAAAAATTTACATGAAAACATTTGGCGGAGGTGCCGAAACTTTGCTATATGATTTTAATCTTGTAAAAAAAGATACAGTAAAAACTTTTATTGGGGATTTCGGAGGAATACCACCGTGTGGAACTACACGTTATCGTGTTATTGATACTGTCTATTACCAAGCATATAGTGATGGCATTTGTAGAAAAACTTATAAACTTAAACCATATATTAATTGTGCAAATTTTGGCACTTTCACTTATATCATTGAAGGTTTCGGAACCGAATACCAACTTATTGATAAATTTGTTGGAACGAATTCAAATTTCGGCGGTTTTGGATCGGGAAGTTTTACCGCTTATAATACTTCTACTCTTGTAATAAATACGACAACATTAGCAATAGTAACTAATACTTGTTCTCAAACTGTCGGTATTGCGGAAAATAATATTTCTCCCATTAAGATTTATCCTAACCCAACAAATGACAAAATTATTATTGAAAATCCGGAGAATAAAGATTTTTATTTGATTGAATTAATTTCTATTACAGGTGAAAAATTAAGTGTTCCGTATTTAAAAGAAAATCAAAAAATTATATTAAACACAAACGAGATACCTGCTGGCGTTTATATTATTCATATTAATTCTACCCAACATGAAAATTATAGACGCATCATAAAAATGCAATAAGTTTTCATTCTCCCTTTTTCTAATTCAAAAACTCAATTACCTTTATTCACAGCATGGAACATTACGATTTAATAGTTATTGGCGGCGGACCTAGCGGTTTTGCGGGTGCGATGCGCGCTATTGATTTTGGTAAGAAAGTTTTAATGATTGAAAAAAAACATTTAGGCGGCGCGGGTGTTTACGATGGTGTTTTAAGTTCAAAAACTTTTTGGGAATACTCGATGAAGGTTTCTGCTATTCGCGAAAACGTTCCTGAATACAAAGTTAATTTTGCCGAAATGCTTCAAACAGTTAACGAAGCTATTTACGAACGCAAAACACAAATGACTTTACATTCGCAAATTCTACAAAATATACCCAAGCAATTATTTTTTTACGAAAAAGGCGATGCGTATTTGTTAGATAAACATACAGTTCAAATCTCCAAAAAAGACGATGTAATAAAAAAAGTAAGTGCTGATAATATTTTAATTTGTACCGGAAGTCGCCCACGGCACGTTGCCAATATAAATATTGATGAAAATATTATTGTTACGAGCGACGGCGTTAAAAATTTTACTTCTCTCCCAAAGAGTATGGTGGTGTTGGGCGCAGGTGTTATTGGTTGTGAATTTGCTACTATTTTTTCGAACCTCGGGCAAACAAAAGTTTATTTAATTGATAAAGCCGAACGCATTTTACCGTTCGAGGATAAAGATATTGCAGATGTTGTAACAGGTAATTTAGAATCGCGAGGCGCAGTGGTTCATCATGGGGCTTCCTTAAAACGAATGGAAATTAAAAACGGCGCAGTAGAATATGAACTTATTTACACCGATGGGAGAACGGAAATAATAAATGTGGAGAAAGCTTTAATTTCTATTGGGAGAGTTGCTAATGTTGAAAATTTGGGATTAGAAAATGCAGGAATAAAATTAACCGAACGCGGCGCCATTTGGAATGACGATACACAAACTAACATCAGTAATATTTTTGTGGCAGGAGATGTTACAACCGCAATTGCATTGGTAAATGTTGGTGAAAGAGAAGCCCGCCATGCGGTGGTGCGAATGTTTGGTCCAACTATTAAACCGCTTTCTTACAAAAATATTTCTACCATCATGTTTTTAAATCCTGAAGTAGCTTCGGTGGGAATGAGCGAACTGGAATGCAAAGCCAAAGGAATTCCACACAAAGTGGTAAAATTAGACTACAGTACTAACGCCCGCGCCATTGCAATGCGCAAGACCAACGGATTTTTTAAAATTATTGTTACTAACGACAGCGGCATGCGAATTTTAGGAATGCGTGTAATTGGTGAGCACGCGAGTTCTGCAATACAAGCCGTGGCGTATTTAGTTTATACCAATCAGGGAATAAAAGAACTTGCCGACATGATGCATCCGCATCCAAGTATAATTGAAGGCGTGCAAGAATGTTTAAGAATGTTACTGAACAAATCAATTTACAAACCGTACGTGTTTAAAGATAAATTAAAATGTTATGTGTGCGAGAACGGCGTTTGCACACCGATAGAAAGTCTTAATTAAATTGGAACAAAAAACGAGAGGCGCACAAATGTAGTTCTTTTTTAAATAAAAAATCGCCTCATTTTCATAAGACGATTTTATTTTCAATGAATTATTCCGAAACGGGCACATTAATATCAATCTCCGTTTGGCGCTTATCCCATGTAATTGGCACCGCAATCCCTCCAACAACCGGTAAATTAATGGTACTATCATATCCAACGGCATACAAATAATAATCACCCCAGAGCAATCCTTTAATATGAATGTGTTCTTCTTCGGGGTCACCAACAATTTTTAAATCATAATTAGTGGTGGGATTTGCCGGTAAATCTTTGGTTTTGAATTTTACATAAATAGTAGCGCCAAAAATATCCTTACCGTGATGTTGCGGAAAAGCAACAATAGTAGCATCGCCTTTTAATCCGTCTTTATCACACGAATTAATTCCTACACAAACAAGGGCAAGAATTATTACTACACTAATTTTTTTCATTGTAAAACTCTAAATCAAATTTACAACAATTTTCCAATTAATCAAACTAATTAGTCAATCTTAATTTTATAGAAAGCGTCGAATATTTGATAAGGTTTTAGTACAATTATTCCCTCTTTTTTTTGAATATCTCCATTAGCGTTTTCATTATCTGCAATTCCAAGCCAAGGCTCCAGGCAAATAAAATCCTCCCGCTCTGGTTTGGTCCAAATACCAAAATACGGCCAATTATTACACTCCAATGTTATTCTTGTTTTCGACATTACAGAACTTAAACTTATTTCAAATACTTGCGAACTTTTTAATACCAATGCATCATTTTCAAATAGTTCCTTTTTTAATTTGAGTTTATCGTTGTCCAATTTTATTTTATATGTTTCGCCATTTAATAATCCATTACTTAATTTTTCAACAGTCAATTCATTTATGTTTTTAAATTCCAATTCAAAATCGGATAAAGACTCGCCGTTAATTCTTTTACAATTAAATCCGGGATGAGCGCCAATGCTAAATAATAAATTTTCATTGTCGGGATTAAACACTTTGTAAGAAATAATTAATTCATTTTGTTTTAACTCATATCCCACAATTAAAGAAAAATGAAACGGATAAACCGGAAGCGTTTCTTTATTGGAAGTTAATTCAAATTGTAATTGCTTGTCGTTTTGATTTATTAAAATAAATTCTTTGTCACGCGCAAAACCATGTTGCGGCAATGAATACATTTTATTTTCAAATGAATAATTATTATTTCCTAATTTTCCCACTATCGGAAACAAAACAGGAGCGTGTCTCGGCCAGATATTTTTATCGGCTTGCCAAATCAGTTCCTCATTGGAATTAATTTTTCTGAGCGAAGTTAATTCTGCTCCCAAGGAATTAACCGAAACAGAAAGAAAATTATTTTTTAGGGAATAATTTTTCATTATAAATTCATAACGCCCTTAATAGCCGAAGCCTTACGGTAAATATCAATAATCTCCCCCGTGCTTATCATTACTGCTTTTACTGTAATACTTATGTATTTTCCTTTGTCGCTTTCTTTTGTATAAATTTCAGCCTCCTCGGTAAATAAATTTTCAATCAAAGCAATTTTACGGTTATCGGCTTCCAAAATAAATTTAAACATATATACCGCCGGATAGGTCAATGTTTCGTCGAGTTTTTTTTTAAGTTCCAAAAATTTATCTTCCATCATTGATTAAAATAATGATTATAAATTAATCCCACGCCAAACACCATCAATAATATTCCGGTAATTACATTTACGCGGTGCATAATTTTTTCGGTAAGAAATTTTTTAATTTTCCCCGCTAAATACACTTTACATAATTCAATCAGCAACACCAATCCCAATACAAACGAAAAATAAATAATCATTTTATATAACGAATATTCCAAAGTTTTTCCTACAGCAGTAACATTACCTAACCATAACAACCATACTGTTGGATTAAATAAGTTAAGTAAAAAACCCTTTATGAGCAAAACAGAAGGCGCGGGTGCGACCACTTCAATATTATCGTCGGTTTTTGAAGCGGGTTTCTTAAAATAAAATGCGCCGAAAACAATTAAAACAATTCCCGCTAAAATTCCGGCGAAGCGCTGATTTTTTTCATCCTGAATTAAATTGGTGCTCCCGAAATGAATTAAAAAACAAATTCCCACACACAAAAATAAATCGCTCAAAATAATTCCGGTAGCCAACAATGAAGCATATTTATAACCGTGTTTTATAGCCGCATTTATCAATGAGAAAAAAGCCGGTCCGAACGAAAAGGCCAGCAATAACACAATGATAATAGTTTGAGATATGAGAGTTACGACCAATTTACAATTTTTAATTTTTAATTTTTGTTTTTTGAATCATAATTTACGATTTGCTAAAAAAACTTTCCACTCTTCCAATAGTTTTCCTTTCATCACTCTCGGAAATTTACTGGATGCACCTAATTTATTTTTTATTCGCAAAAAATCAATGAACGCCTCGTCAGGTAAAACTGTTACTATCACTTCCTTTAAAGCCGAAATTCGCTCCACCCTATAATCGTCGTTCAGGTTTTTTAAATGCAAATCAATTTTTGCACTCAACAAACCGGCATCTGTATTTTTATTGACTCCTAAATACCAATGGTGCGCAAATAAGTTTTGATAAGGAATTCCGGCCACAGTAAATTCATTTATTTCTATTCCTAATTCTTCTGCAGTTAAACGAATAGCCCGCGTCATATTATCTACCGACAAATGTTCGCCACACAAACTCAAAAAATGTTTAGTACGACCGGTTATCACAATTTCCGAATTTTCTAAATTGGTAAATTTAATTACATCACCAATTAAATATCGCCAGGCACCAGAGCAGGTAGAAAGTAAAATTGCGTATTCCGTTCCCAATTCAACATCTTTAATAGTTAAGGCATTTACACTTTCTTTCATGTTACCTTCGGCATCAAAATTATTTTCGTTGAAAGGAACAAATTCATAAAACAAACCATTGTCCAATAAAATTCGCATTCCCTGCACTTCGTTGGGCCTTTCCTGAAAAGCAATATAACCTTCGGAAGCCAAATAAGAATCTGAAAAAATTAATGGAAAAGAAGTAAGTTTATTTATACTGTTTACATACGGACCAATTGCCACGCCTGCATGCACGTAAATTCTTAAATTGGGCCAGATATCGTGAATAGTTTTTGCGTTGTGAAATTCAATAACCCGCTCCAATAAAATTTGTATCCAAGCGGGCACACCAACAATTATTCCAATGTCCCAATCTTTTGCGCTTTTTGCAATTTCATTTATTTTTGTTTCCCAATCTTTATATTTCGAAATTTTTTTTCCGGGTTTATAAAAATACTGAAACCATCGTGGAATATTAGCGGTGGTTATTCCGCTAAGATCGCCCGCAAAATAAGTGCCGTTAAAATCGAGCGTGGTACTTCCACCCAAAACAAGCATTCCTTTTTGAAAGTGTTCTTTAGGCAAATCGTAATTCGACATGGCAATAATCTGCCTTACACTTGCTTTTTTAACAGCGCGAAGCATATCTTTTGTAACCGGAATATATTTGCTTGAAGAATCGGAAGTACCGGAACTCAACGCGAAATATTTTATTTGCGATGGCCAACACACATATTGCTCGCCCTTTAAAGCACGGTACCACCACTCTTTGTAAATGCTACTATAATCGTAAGTTTTTACGGATGACTGAAAAGTTTCTACAATATTTTTTTCTAATAATATTTTATCGAAATTATAATGCTGTCCGAACGCTGTGTTTTGTGCTTTGGTTAATAATTTTCGCAATTGTCGAACTTGTTGTTTATATGGATTTCTCCAATGTGGAATTCTCCCACGAATGTTAATAGTGCGTTTTATTATGGAACCGAGGAGAGGCATTTTTACAATTAGTGCGTTGGTGAATTAGTGAGTTTTGAGTTTTGAGTTTTGAGTTTTATTTAAGATATCGGAAGTCATGATTATTTTTTATTTGCTTAAGAGAATGAAACATTAATTTAATTACATCTTCTACATCCTGCTTGTGAACGCTTTCTACAGTTGTGTGCATGTAACGTAACGCTAACGAAATTAAAACGGAGGCGCTTCCGTCGTTACTGTAAGCAAATGCGTCGGTGTCGGTGCCGGTTGACCGTGAGGAAGCCATTCGTTGAAAATTTATTTTATTTTTGGTGGCGGCCTCTACTACTAATTTTAATAAATTATTTTGAACGGCGGGGGCATAACTCAACACCGGGCCTTTACCACAGGAAATATCGCCGCTGCTTATTTTATTCATCATTGGCGTTTGCGTATCGTGACAAACATCAGTAACAATGGCGACATTGGGGTTTATTTTTCGTGAAATCATTTCGGCACCGCGTAAACCCACTTCTTCCTGAACCGAATTAACGATGTATAACCCGAATGGTAATTTGGTTTTATTTTCTTTTAGCAAACGCGCTACTTCCGCAATCATAAATCCACCAATGCGATTATCTAAAGCACGGCCAACATAATAGCGATTGTTTAATTCCATGAATTCATCTTCGTATGTTATTACGCAACCAACATGCACGCCTAAAGCCGCCACTTCTTTATCGGATTTACATCCTAAGTCAAGAAAAATGTTTTTTAATGTTGGTGTTTCTTCTTTTGCGGCATCGCGAACGTGAATGGCCGGCCAACCAAAAACCGCTCTTACAATTCCTTTTTCGGTGTGAATATTTACACGTTTCGAGGGCGCAATTTGATGATCGCTTCCGCCATTGCGACACAAATACACAAAACCATCTTTGGTTATATAATGCACAAACCAACTTATTTCATCAGCGTGCGCTTCAATTACTACTTTGTATTGCGCTTTAGGATTAATAACGCCCACAGCGGTTCCGTAAGTATCTACAAAATGTTCGTCCACGTAAGGTTTAATATAATTTAACCAAAGTTTTTGTCCCTCTGCTTCAAAACCGGTTGGCGAAGCATTGTTTAAATAAGATTTTAGAAATTTTAAAGATTTATCGTTTAAAATTGATTTCAATTTTTTTGTCATAATTTAAAGTTGGATTTAAGCTATTAAAGTACGCAAAATAAATTAAGGTGGAAATAAAAAACGTTAATATTTATAGGTACCGCGCCACGTAAATAATATTGGAAGTAAGTTTAGTATTATCAATGATTTCTAATTGGAGATTCGGAAATTTAGCGAGCGATTCTCTTATTAATTTTCCACTTACAAAATGCAATCCCTTACCGGAAGTCTTATTAAATCCTACACCGGTACTTACAAATTCGGTATAACTTGTTCCAGCCTGACGCGTTTTTAAATCGGCATCGGCATCACGAATTACTAATACCCCATTTTTATTTAATGATTTCGCTAGTTTTTCAAGCACTGTAATTTGTTGTTCAGGTTCTAAATAATGCAACACATCGCTAATAACAATTCCATCGGCGTTTGGATAATTGTACTTGGTTACATCGGCAGTTTCAAATTGTAATTGCGAATTTTTGTCGGCACAATTATTGGCAGTAACAATTTTTTCGTCATCATAATCCAATCCTAAAATTTTTCGGTGTTTGCTTTTATACATTAGCATATATGGCAAAAAACCATATCCACATCCTACATCAATTATGCTTCCCTGCTTGGGTAAAAGACTATCAAATAATTTATAATTTCCTTCCATGGCAGTTTTAACTCTGCAATACCATTCTAACAATGGTCCTCTAAAAAAATAATTATGAATTAATCGTGGACGAAAATAACTAACAGGTTCGCATTCTTCTTTAAGTAATTCGTATTCTTCGCGCATATGTTTACAAATACCTTTTGCTCTTTCCTGATAAGTTGCGCCGTATGATGAATCACCTGTTTTAATTCTCTTCAATAGTTTTACAGTTAAGGCACCCGGCTTAAAATGAAAATCACCCTTAGTAACTGAATCCCCGGCACCGTGTATTAAGAGAGGTAAAATATCAATATTTAATTTTTCGGCGAGTAAAAATGCTCCTTTATGAAATCTCCCGATTTCTCCGGTTAAACTTCTGGTTCCTTCCGGAAAAATTAAAATTGAATACCCGTCTTTTACCATAGTCTCTAATTTTGTAATGCTATTTTCGTAGCCTGCTGAAGTGGGATAATGATCGGCCATTTTTACTATTGGTCCGTAATACGGCGAATTATAAACCGCGTCATTGGTGAAGGCAACTATTTTTGGATATAATTGAAGCGTTAAAGCTAAATCAACATGCGATTGGTGATTGGCAACAATTAATACAGGATTTTTAAAATTTTCCATATGTTCATTAATAACTTTTTTACGAACAGTTACGAATGCAAAAAGAATAATTCTGAACGCGTACATAATAATGAAATGGAAAAAATATTTTCTTTTTTTAAGGTTACCCGGAACAATTGTAAAAATAATAAATCCCAGGCCGGTTAAAATAAAAGCAAAAAATACAAATACTGAAAAACCTACAACAGTAATCAATAAATTTTTTAGTGTGTATGGGCGCAATCCTCTTTTCTTTCTACTTAAAATCATCCAATTAAAAATAAGTGGCTGCACAATAAAAGAAACAAATACTACGCAAACCATTCCTATAATTGTAATTAAAGCAATAGATTTTAAAGCAGGATGCTTTGCAAATACCATTACACCAATTCCAATAATTGTTGTTAGTGCCGATAGTAAAATAGACGTTTTGTAGCTGTTTAAATTTTTCTTGCCGTATTTATTTTCGTTCATGAGCCCATCCATAATAAAAATGGAGTAATCGTCGCCCAAACCAAAAATAAATGTGGAAATAATAATATTGATGATATTAAATTTTATTCCGAAAATTCCCATTATTCCTAAAATCCATAACCAGGAAATAACCATTGGTAAAAAATTAATTACGGCCAATTCAATTCTACCGTGATTAAAAAGCATAAAACCAAACACTAAAATAGAAGTTATCCAAAGTATGGTAGAAAAATCGGAACTGATAATATCCACAAACTGAGAAGTTAGATGCTGTTTATCGAATACTACAATGTTATTTTGATTGGCGAATAATTTGTAAATAATTTCTTTGTTAACGGCATCTACTTTTATATGGTTAATAATTGTGGGTTTATTTTTTGCCGTGGTTACCCATTCTTTTAATAATAATTTATTTAAAGTATCGGCATCCTGTTTATTTATATTGGAGAATTGTTTATTTAATAATTCATTGAATAAAGAAAAAGCGCTGGACTTAAATTTATAATTATTACCCAAAGTAATTAATCGTCTTTGCAGGCTGTCTTTTATTTCCCTATTAAAAAAAGTGTTCCACTTATTTAATTTTTCGGTTTGCATTTTTTGGGAAGGAAAAACGGAACTTACTGAACTGAATTTTTTGATGATTTTATTGTCTTTTAAAGAATCTAATTTTTGGGAAACAAATTCGTTTAATTGCAAAGCTTCTTCAAAATTATCACCCGAAGTAAAAATATAAACTGAACGCGCTGCAAAATTATTCACTTCATCCAAATGTTTTTCGGCGAGCCCGGTTTCATCATCCATGTAACTCATTTTGTTCATGTCGCTCTCAAAAGAAACATTGGAAGCAAAAACGGTTAATATTATTGTTAGAATAAAGGAAACAAAAACAATTATTTTATTTTTATCATAACGGTAAGAAACAATTTTCTCAAAAAGGTTTTGGTGTGACAAAAGTACACTTACGGGGATTTCTTTTTTGAAAGAAATTTTTAATAAATGAGGCAATACCAGAATAGAAAATGTTAAAGCGCCAATTAAACTAAATCCAGCAAACTGTCCAAAATCGTGCAAGGCTTCGCTTTTAGTAAATGACAGAGCAAAAAATGCACCCACCGTAGTGGTACATCCAATTAACATCGGAACAGTTAAATCTTGTAAAACAGTTTTTACGTTGCGAGTATGTTTGTAATGCGTAAAAAAATGCATGCTGTAATTAATGGCAATTCCCAATACAACCGCACCCGAACCGATGGCTATTGCTGAAACAACTCCCTTAAATAAAAATAACATCGCCAATGAAAAACCCATGCCGAAAACAACAGGAAGAAAAATAAAAATTACGGGCAGCGGATTTTTAAAATAAATTATAATGAGCAGAGCAATTAAAATTATTGCAACAGTGGTGGTAAGCGTTGTGTCTTTTTTTAACTGTTCAGCATTTCCTAACGACACCACACAGGCACCGAACGATTCAACGTTTATCTCATGGTTGCTTAATCGTTTGGTACAATTTTTTACAAAGTCAATCAGGGGTTTATTGCTTTTTGTTTCGTTAGCTGCAAAAGCCGGAGTAATAAACATTAACAGATGTTTGTGGTCTTTTGTTACAATAGCTCCATTATAAGTTTCAAAATTTTCGTCGAGTTGTATGTCCTGCAATTTTTTTAAAGCAAGCGGAACGATATTAAGCGGATCGCGGGTAATAAATTTAGAAAGTACAATTCCCGATGGACTTAGCAGAGCTTCATAATCTTTTTTAAGTGTAAGATTAATGCTATCGGGATTTATTAGTTGAGCAATTTTTTGATATTCTTTATCAGAGAGAAAAAAGGGAAGGTTGTTATAAAAAATTCCATAAATACTTTGCATAGTATTATCTGAAATTTTGTAGGTAATGTTGGCGTATTTGTTTTTCCCAAGCGATTTTTGGAGGGTATCAAAAATAATATCCGCCTTTTCGACCAATTGATCGATATTATTTTCGTTCTCACTCGAAAAATGAATGACTAATTTATCTTTTGCTTTTAAATTTTCGAGAATACTGCTTACATCCGAAGAATTTTTATCCAGCGGTACAAACTTCGAAATATCTTCCTCGAGTTTTATCCGACTCGCATAATATCCTAAAGCAGAGCAGCAAGCAATAATTAAAATTGTAAATACAATCTTACGTTTAGAGAAAAACAAATAAATTAACCACGACAGTTTTTGCATTGCCTATACTAATACATTTAAGCTTGGTAGAACGAAGTAAAAATACAAAAAATATTTATTATCCTATTCTGAGACTAAATCTAACATTTCCATTAGTAGGGTCAACCGGCTTAACCAATTCGACTGAATTTTTTGGTTTGAGCTGTTTAAATTTTTGTTCATCGTTTAGCGGAAGAGCTTTTCCGTGAAAAATAAAACTATAAATTTCTTTTATGTTTTGGTGTTTTTGCAAAACATCGGTAAATAAAAAATAATTATGCTCTAAATGCAATACTTTATTAAAACTAATATACAAAGCATTTTTGGCAAAAGGTTGTCGCGGACGCTCACCTAATTGAGCCGCCCACATTAAAATTTTTGCTCCGTTTAAACTTCGGTCGTGATTGTTTCTTGTAATAAATAAATTTTTTTGAATTTTAATTTTCTCCGTCCAAGTTTTATGATTTTTTTCGGGAACGCAGGCGGCGTTTAAAATAACATTATCAAATATTTTTATGGTATCTAAATATTTTTTTTCAATAGCATGCATCATTAGCAAATTTCCCATGCTGTGCAAAAACAAAGTGAATTGCTTTATCTCTGTTTTATTTTGGTTCCTTAATATTCCGATTTCTTTAATGAAATTTGAAAATGGTTTTGCTACATCAGCACTCACTGACATTGTAGTAATCATGTTTCTGCCGCTTTTCATATAAGGGCGCGACGTGGGCCAATCAAACATTATTGGAAGAACATCGTAAGTTCTTGCTAAACGTGTTGCTCTGTCAACATCATTGCAAAATGTTTTTCCTAGGCCCTCAGCATAAACTACAGCATCTTTATTGGTATCGGCTCCGACTATTGCTTCCTGCATATTATTTCGGCGCACGCAAATCCATTTGTTATGATTAAAAAATATATTAAAATAATGGAGCGTATTGGTAGTATCAAAATCGTAGTCGAGAAATTTTTCTGTGCCGGGTAAATAATTTCGGCAGCTTACTAAAATTATTGCCGTGTCTTCCTTGGTTTGCATGTAAACTTCTTTAACTGTAATATCTTCCCAGTTGCAAAAAGTGTAGCCGCTGTTTTGTCCCTGCGAGAAAACTGTTATACCAGAAGAAAGAAATAATGAAAGTAAAAATAGAACGCGGATAACGCGGATCGGGCGGATTTGCGCGAATTTGTTTTTTGCCCCAATCATTTTGTATTGTACTCGTTCATACTTTTTTGCAAACCGGCGAAAGCAAAAGTTTTAATGGCGTCGCAGCTAATTTTTATTCTTTCTTCCAAGGTTTCTAATTCTTCTTTTTCCCATTTTCCTAAAACGTAATTAGATTGTTGGCCTTTATTAAATTCGTTTCCAATTCCAAAACGCAAGCGCGCGTAAACATTAGTATTTAATGTTTCCTGAATATGTTTTAATCCGTTGTGTCCCCCATCGCTTCCTTTGGGGCCAATTCTTATTTTACCGAATGGCAATGCCAGGTCGTCAACGATTACCATAATGTTTTCGACAGGAATTTTTTCGGCCTGCATCCAATAATTAATTGCTTTGCCGCTTAAATTCATAAAAGTGGTGGGCTTAATTAAAATTACTGTTTTGCTTTTAAATTTTGTTTCGGCAACAAAAGCGTGTCGGTCGCTGGTAAATTTCACTTTTGCTTCGTTAGCTAAATGCTCAACAATTTGAAATCCGATATTGTGACGGGTATTTTCATACTCCTCGCCAATATTTCCTAATCCGGCTATTAAAAATTTACTCAATTAATTTATGATTATGGGTTGCACAATTTTATCAATTAATTTTGTTTCGAGTGCTTTATTAAAAAGTAAATGAATTGCTTCGCTTCCTTTTACTCCCAAATTTACCGAAAATTCGTTTACATACAGCGCAATGTGCTTTTTCATAACTTCTTCATCCATTTCCTGCGCGTGTTGTCTTACAAAAGGCATAACATCATCGCTATTTTTAAAAGCATATTCTACACTTCGTTTAATGCAGGAATTTATTTTTTTTAATTTTTCATTGTCAAAACTCCTTCTTGCCCCAATTCCTCCCAACGGAATTGGTGCATGAATTAAATTTTCCCAGAATTCACCTAGGTCAACTACTTTTTTTAATCCCTTTTTCTCATAAGTAAATCGCCCTTCATGAATAATTAATCCCGCATCGACGTTTCCGCTTAAAACTGCTTCTTCAATCTCACTAAAAATCATTTCAATTTTATTTTTAGCATCAGGATAAGCAAGCGATAATAAAAAATTAGCAGTTGTGTATTTTCCGGGAATAGCGATTTTGAGTTCGGTGTTCGGTGTTCGGTGTTCAGTGTTCGGTGTTTTTATTTCATCTTTCATACTCCGAACTCCCAACCCTGAACTCCCAACTAATTGCTTTTGCAATTCCCGAACTACCAACTCTGAACTCCCAACTAATAAGGGTCCGCAATTAAACCCCAGCGCGCTTCCGCTTTTTAATAAAATATAATTTTGCTGAACATACAAATACGCATTGAAACTTAATTTAGTAATGTCCAATTCATTCTTAAAAGCACGCGTGTTCAGCGCTTCTACATCTTCCATTATTATTTCAAAATCTAAACCCTCGGTATCGATTTTTTTATGAACTAAGGCGTCGAAAATAAAACAATCGTTCGGACAAGGCGAAAAACCTATGCTTAATTTTTGCTGCATTACAATTGATTGAGATAATTTATTAGAAACTCATTGAGGTTTTTTACTGCCAGTGACATGTTCCAGTTATTTTTATTTCTGCGTTCTACTTTATTACTCACCGCCCGAATTTGCGCACAAGGCCAGTTATAATATTTACACGCTGTTAAAAATGCAGCTCCCTCCATACTTTCTACATCCGGATTCAATCGTTTTATAATTTGTCGAATTGAAACTTCATTACCGTGAATTGTATTTACAGTAATACCTTTGGTCACTTTTAATTTGCTTATACTTTTATTATAAATGAGATTATTATTAATTACAATTTCATCTCCCAAATTAATTTGCTTGATACTTAAAAAATCATTTCCATCCTCAGCACCCATTTCCGAAAAATAATCATGCGTAATATTCACCACATCGCCGTTTTTAATTTCGAAATTAAACGAGCCGCATACCCCGGCATTAATAGCCTGACTGTATTTTTTATTAGCTAACTGTCCCATAAAAAAAGCCGTATTCACCATTCCCGCACCGGTAATGGCAATATCAATTTCAATAGTTTTGTGAGAAAATGATTTTAAAAACGAAGTTTCATTCCCCGGAAAGGGCTTTAATTCTTTCATTAAAGGCTCAATTTCAAAAAAAGTAGCGGCAACGATAAGTATCTTGTCCATATAGAAGGTAAATTTAATCAAATAACCCTTAACCCATAGTGAAAACCTTATCAATAAAATGCTAATTTTGCAGTATGATTTATATTACCAGAAAAGAACATTTTAATGCGGCTCATAAATTATATAATGATAAATGGGATGAAGCCAAAAATTTTAAAGTTTTTGGCAAATGCGCCAATAAAAACTGGCACGGACATAATTACGAATTGTTTGTTACTGTAAAAGGCGAAGTTAATGCCGAAACCGGTTTTGTAATTAATTTAAAAGATCTGGGCGATTTAATTCAAAAAGATGTGACGGAAATTTTAGATCATAAAAATTTAAATTTAGATGTGGATGGTTTGTCAGACGTCATTCCCTCTACTGAAAATTTGGCTATTTTTATTTGGAAAATTTTAAATGATGAAATAAAAAAACTGGGGGCCCAATTACATTGCGTGAAAGTGTGTGAAACAGAAAATAATTATGTTGAATATTTTGGAGGATAAATTATGCTAAACGAAGAATTTGATCCCGATAACTATCGGGAAGACGAAAACGGATATAAAAAAATTGATCAGTACAATCCGAAACTGATTGATTCGATTTCAGGCATGTATAAAAACATTTTAAAAGATGTTGGAGAAAATTCTACGCGCGAAGGTTTGCTAAAAACTCCTATTCGTGCTGCGAAGGCGATGCAATATTTAACGCAGGGTTATGATTTAGATCCGGCTGAAATTTTAAAGTCGGCCATGTTCAAAGAGGATTACTCTCAAATGGTAATTGTAAAAGACATTGAAGTTTACAGTTTGTGCGAACATCATTTATTACCGTTTTTCGGAAAAACACATATTGCATACATTCCTAACGGTCACATTGTGGGTCTTAGTAAATTGCCGCGCATAGTGGATGCCTTTGCCCGCCGTTTGCAGGTGCAAGAGCGTTTAACTAATGAAATTAGAGATTGCATTGAAGATACTTTAAAGCCTTTAGGTGTTGCGGTGGTGATGGAGTGCAGTCATTTGTGTATGCAGATGCGCGGTGTACAAAAACAAAACAGCGTTACAACAACATCTGCTTTTACAGGAGAATTTTTAAAAGATGCTACACGAAAAGAATTTATTAGTTTAATTAGTAGCCGGCTTCATTAAAATTTCCCAATTTGCTCTAATTTTTTTTCGAAAGTATAAGCGATTGTTTGTGCCCGTTGTTTTGCCATTTCGGCTTTTTCAGCTTCAAATAAATTATTTACTGTTTTTTCGAAATGTTCGAGCCAAATGGCAAAATGTTCTTTTTTAATGGCGAGATGAATATGTTTATCAAAAACATTGGTCGTGTAACCTGATTCATCCAGCAAAACAAAACTCCAGAAAGCAATCATGTGCGGCATATGTTTTTCGAAATCGGTATTTACAAAAACAGGTTTTATGATTTCGTTGGTTAACAGAGATGTATAAAATGTTTTTACCATCAACTCAATGTCTTTTTTATTTTTTATATCGCTTTTTACATTCTTCATTTCAAAAATTAATTTGTTATTTTAAGAAGACCTTAAAGATATATGATTAATTTTATGCTTTGTTATTTTAATTTTATGAGGAAAGTAATTTGTCTTTTAACCGTTACGTTGAACCTTTGGGTTCTTTGTTTACCAGCGCAGAATGCTTTAAATAATCGCTTACGCAAAATTGATTCCTTAAAAAAAGTTCTCAATAATGAAAGCGTAGATACGACTAGGGTGAATATATTAAACAGTATTTCGGCCAATTATAAAAACTCAAGTGATTTTGAAAACGGCGTTTTATATGGAAATAAGGCCTTGGAGTTGGCTCAAAAATCATCTTACCGAAAAGGCGAAGCAAAAGCGTTTTTTAATATAGCAGCTGCCTTAAAGTCGAAAGGTGATTACGAAGCCGCACTTGATTATGCTTTAAAGTCGCTCAAAATTCGGGAGGACCTCGGCGACAAAAAAAATATCCCGGTAAATTTATCTGAAATTGGAAGCATTTACCGCGTAAAAGGAGATCTCAAAAAAGCGCTTGAATTCCAAATGCAATCTTTAAAAATAAGAGAAGAGTTGGGCGATAAGATAGATATAGCCGCTTCTTTGAATGGCATAGGAAGTGTTCACAGCGACCTTGGTGAATATCAAAAAGCGCTTGAAGCATTTATGAAATCGGCAAAATTGTCGGTAGAAAGCGGCGAAACAAAAGATATTGCCTCAACCTATAACAATATTGGAAATGTTTATATGGGGTTAAGGAAAATTAATAAATCACTTGAATATTATTTATTAGCTCTAAAACTCAACGAACAAAACGGTAATCTAAGGTGGAAGGCTGTTAACCTCAATAATATTGCCAGCATTTATTCTCAGCAACGTAATTTTCCAAAAGCATTGGAATACTTTCAGCAATCATTAAGTATAAAAGAGGAGATAAGTGATAAAGGAGGCATTGCCAGTAGCCTGAATAACCTTGGCATATGCTATAGCAATACAGGCGACCATAAAAAGGCGATACAATATTGTAAAAGATCCCTTGCAATAAGGGAGGATATTGGTGACAAAGGTGGTATTGCTGATTGTTTAAAAAGTCTTGGAACGAGTTACGGAGCCGTAGGTGAAAATAAAAAAGCCATAGAAATTCTTAACCAAGGAATAAAATTAGGAAGCGAAATAGGTGTACGCCACTCGGTGCAACTCTGTTATTTGAATCTTTCTTTTATTTATGAAAAATTAAACGATACTAAAAGCGCTCTTAAATATTACAAGCTGGCTTCGATTGAAGAAGATTCGTTGCTGAATCAAGAAAGCAATAAGAACATGGCCAAAATGAGTGCGCAATTTGACAGTGTAAAAAAAGATAATGAAATTAAATTACTTAACAAAGACAAAGAAAAACAGGAAGCTATTTCATTGACAGAAAAAAAGAAACAAAAAATAATTATCGGCTCGGTTACAACGGGTTTAATTTTAGTAATGGTTTTTGCGCTTTTTATTTTTAGAAGCTATCGCCAAAAGCAAAAAGATAATATTGAAATAACTCTTCAAAAACAGATTATTGAAATCAAAAACACAGAGGTTCGCGACAGTATTACTTACGCCAAACGTATTCAAACGGCCATACTTCCTTCCGATAAAATGATGAAAGACTATTTCACCAATTCATTTGTGCTTTTTAAACCGAAGGACATTGTGAGTGGCGATTTTTATTGGATGGAAAGATTAGGAACTAAAATTTTATTTGCTACAGTCGATTGTACCGGACATGGTGTGCCGGGAGCTATGGTGAGTGTAGTTGGTCATAATGCTTTAAATAGAACCATAAAAGAATTCGGTTTAACGCAGCCCGCCGCCATTCTCGATAAATTAACGCAATTAGTAGAAGAAACATTTGAAAAATCGGAAAGCGAAATAAAAGATGGAATGGATATTTCGTTATGCTGTTTAGATATTAAGTCGGGGAAACTGGATTGGGCGGGCGCTAATAATCCGTTATGGATAATGAGCAAAGGCGAAATAAAAGAAATTAAAGCCGACAAACAACCAATCGGAAATTTTATTTTACGAAAGCCATTTACCAATCATTCCATACAATTACAAAAAGAAGATTGCATTTATATTTTTACTGATGGATTTGCCGATCAATTCGGAGGATCTAAAGGAAAAAAATTTAAATACAAACAAATAAAAGAATTGGTACTCACGACCGGAGGTAAAAGTATGGAGGAACAGAAGGACATATTACTTAAAACCTTTAGCGCTTGGAAAGGCGATTTGGAGCAAGTAGACGACGTATGTTTTATTGGGATAAAGGTCTGAAAGATTTTTTTTACAAAATCTAAGAAAAATATTTGCAATTCAAAATAAACTGTACATTTGTATCAGAATGATTTTAGTAACACATGCCATTTCTATTATGCGATTTAGACTCCCCATTATTTGCGGGCTGAATCGCACGTGTTAATTCATTGCCCTTTCGGCACCTTTTAATTTTTCATTCTCAATTTTTAATTTTCAAATCATGGTCACCCTTGATATACAAGAACAAATTCTCGACAAACTAAATACTTTAATTATTGTTTTAAACAATGATGGTAACGCCGATTACATAAGTAAATCTGCGTTTCCGGTTTTAGGATACGAGCCTTCAGCTTTATTAGGCAATAATTGGTGGGAAGCTACCCGTTTTTCGAAAC
>JAHEYG010000010.1:28586-51117 GCA_023251725.1 Sphingobacteriaceae bacterium
AAAAACGCTTCGGTTCAAACGTTTGAGCATTTACTTAAAACAGTTCATGGCGGACAAAAATGGATTCGCTGGGATGTTTCTTACTTGAACGAGTACCAGTTAATTGGTGTGGGACATGATATTACCGAAAGAAAGATTCATGAAAAGAAACTGATTGAGAAAAATCAAAAACTGCAAAATCAGAATAAAGATATTACGGATAGTATTTTTTACGCGAAGCGTTTACAGAAATCGATTTTGCAAACGCCCGAAACTTTAAAAGTTTTTTTTAAGGATTCGTTCTTGCTTTACAAACCGAAAGACATTGTGAGTGGCGATTACTATTGGTTTTATGAAGATGAAAATTTCACCTATGCTGCGGCGGCCGATTGTACGGGCCATGGTATACCCGGTGCCATGATGAGCCTGGTGGCTAATTCGGTTTTTAAGGAAGTGTTCATTAATAAAAAGATGACGGAACCAAAAGAAATTTTGTATGCGTTGGATTTAGAATTGCAAAATGCGTTAAATAAAAATTCGAACGATCCCTGTAGTGATGGGATGGACGTTGCTTTAGTGAGAATTGATAAGAAAAGTTTAGAGCTTACTTTTGCCGGTGCATTCAGACCGTTATTTATTTCTTCAAAAAAAGGACTTATTGAATTAAGAGGGAGCAGATATCCAATTGGTTTTTATTTGGATATTGAAAAAATATTTGAAAGTGTAACCTATCCATTAAAAGAAAATGATTGTTTGTATTTGCTTAGCGATGGTTATGTTGATCAGTTTGGCGGCGAAAAAAATAAAAAACTGAACAAAGCCAATTTCAAGGAATTGCTAACCACAATTTACGAAATGCCAATTGAGGAGCAAGAAGCTTTTTTAGAATATTCTTTTAATAACTGGAAACAGGATAATGAACAAACAGACGATGTACTTGTTATTGGGATAAAAATTTAATTTTTCAATTCTTTGGGAATGATGCAAACCGGAATGGCTTCCATTTTATGTTTGTTGGCATTGTTGCGCGATTGAAAAATTTCTAACACTTCCTTTTCTCTTTCGCTCAAAGTAAAATTTTGTTTATGGTGCAAATAATCCATTGCCCATTCTAATTCGGGATACGTTGCGCCAATTTGATCTTCGTCGGTACGGTTATCGGCATACAAACCATCCGTAGGTTTTGCATTTTGAATGCTGGCGACAATTTTTAATTCTTCTCCCAATGTATAAACTTCTGTTTTCGTTAAATCAGCAATCGCACTAACATCCACTCCTCCATCGCCATATTTTGTAAAAAAACCAATTCCAAAATCTTCCACTTTATTTCCTGTTCCGGCCACTAATAATTTATGATGCGAAGCAAAGGCGTAAAGCGTTATCATCCGCATACGAGAACGCACGTTAGCCATTGTTAAATGATCTTGAATGCTTTTTGGGAAATCTTTTTCAAATCCTTTAAACACATCGGTGAGTTCAACGGTTTCTGACTCTACATTCTTAAAATTTTGTTTTAACCAGTTAATGTGTTCAGTGCTTCGGTCGAATTCAAATTTATGCTGCAGTATTGGTAAATTTAAAACAATTACTTTTTTTCCGGTTAAGGCACAAAGTGTAGAGGTTACTGCGCTGTCGATGCCTCCACTAACTCCAATAACAAAACCATTTGTTTTTGATTGGTCAGAATAATTCCGCAACCAGTTTACAATATAATTTCCAATTTCTTTTTTCTTCATTTCTAAAAAACCAAATAACGAAACGGATAAATAAAAAATCCCCGCGATTGCTCGAAGGGACTAATTTAAATTTTTTAGTTTAAAACATTACTCCTAAAGTAATTTTTAAGGAACTCATAATAAGATTTTGTTGCAAATGTGTAAATACAATTTTGTTATTGGCGTCAATGGTAGATCCGGTATAATACACTTTTGAATCTATTTTCATAACGTTGGTAAACGAACGGAAATAATTAACGCTAAAAAAAACAGACGTTGATCCCCCGATACGGTATTCGGCGCCTAAGCCAACATCTAATCCAACCCGCATCGGAATTAATGAACCATCTTTACTAATATCTAAATTGCTCAGTGTCCCTTTTTCAGTTGTTGGCACCCCAATGCCTGCTGTGCCTGTATAAACTGTTTTAAAATAATAAGTATCGTCTGCTTTTGTTCCAATTCTTATACCAATATCACCACCAAACGAACCAAATATTTTGAATCCCGAGAATTCTTTGGTCATCATTTTTAGAGCAACCGGAATAGTTACAAATGTTGATTTAATATTTCTGCTTTCTATCTTATAAGAAATATTTCCATCTTTATAGTAAGTAGATTTATCTACATCGTTAGCAGCCTCAACCAACGCGCCGGAATTATCTACAAAATAGTTAACGGTAAAAACATTTGTATTTGTTGGAAAAACAAAATTATCATTGCGATACTTTACCGAGGCGTTTTCAAAATCACCACCAATGCCTGTAGAGAAGTAAATCACATCCGACATTCTAAACTCTAAAACCAAACCAAAACCACCGCCCACTCCGGCGTTTAAAGGAGTAGTATTATTATCTCCCGAATCGAACCAGCCCGGTTCAAGAACCCCCTTTAAACCGGCTCTTACTTTTTTATTGGCATCGTCCTGTGCCATGTTAATATTTGATATAAACAACATTGTTACAACAAGTAAAAAAAACTTTTTCATAAGCATTCTTTTTTTAAATTTAACTTTACAAAAATAAAACAATTTTGGATGAAGTTTATTGTTAAGATATTCACAGTTTGCCTCGTTTTTGCTGTTATTCAAAGTTGCAAAAATAATTCGTTAGACATTGATGTTTCAGGCATTAATCTTGAACCACTTAAGCTACAAAGGCTTGAACGCGATGTTTTTTCTATTACTGCTAAAAACATAGAGCAAAACACTAAAAACATTACTGCAAAATACGGAACTTTTTACAATCGTTTTTTAAACGGCATTTTAAATAATGGTGGCATCAGAGACACGAATTATCAAAATTCAGTTTTGCGTTTTGTGAATGATAGCATTATGCACGATGCTTTTAATCAATCGCAAACACTTTTTACTGACGTAGACATTTCTAAACTGGAAGACGAAATTAATTTGTGTCGCAAACGTTTCAAATTTCATTTCCCAAATCGTAAGTTACCTTCTAAATTGGTAAGCTATGTGAGCGGTTTTAATTATAGTGTTGTGTATATTGATTCAACAATTGGTATTGGTTGGGATATGTACCTCGGCGGGAAAAATAAAATATATACACAAATGCTGCAATGGCCACTCTATAAATCGCGCACTATGGCCAAAGAATTTATTGTGAGTGATGTGGCGCGTGGCTGGCTAATTACCGAATTTGATAATAATGAACCTGTAAATAATTTATTAAACCACATGATATTTTACGGGAAAATATTTTATGCCTGCGATGCATTGTTACCCGATGTGAACGATAGCTTAAAAATTGGTTATACAACAGAACAAATGAAATACTGCAAACAATATGAAAAAAACTTATGGGGATTTTTTGCTGAAAAAAACCGCTTGTACGAAAATGATTTGAAAACAGTGAGCGAATTTACGGCTGACGGTCCGTTTACCGCGGCAATTAGTAAAGAATGTCCGCCGCGCATTGCCATGTGGATTGGCTGGCAAATTGTAAGAAGCTATATGAATAACAATGAAAAAATGACAGTATCAGATTTAATGAACGAGAAAGATTCGCAGAAAATATTGAGTAAAAGTAAATACAGACCATAACAGGTGGTGAGGTGGTGAAATAGTGAGGTGGTGAGGTGGTGAAATAGTGAGGTGGTGAAATAGTGAGGTGGTGAAATAGTGAGGTGGTGAGTTATGAAATGTGAGTTGGTGAAATTAGAATTTAAAAAAATTATGTACTTTTAACTCCCTAAATCACAAACTCTCCAAATCACTATCTGAATAGTATGAAAACAAGCGAAATAAATTTTAAGATTACTGTTGATGAAAATCATTTACCGGTAAATATTAGCTGGGAAGCCAAAGATGCCGGCGAATGCAGCGAATGCAAAAGTGTGATGATTGCACTTTGGGATGTTAAGGAAAACAATACAATGCGTATTGATTTATGGACCAAAGAAATGAGTATCGACGAAATGAAAAAGTTTTTTCATCAGAATGTGATGACTTTAACGGATACTTATGCAAAAGCCACAAACGATGAAGCAACGGCTAAAGAAGTAAAGGAATTTTTTTCGGAGATTGGAAAAAAGATTGGAGTATTAGTTTAAGCACCAAAAATTTCTATCGCATTTTTTGTAGTAATCTCTGCTAAATGTTCAATCGAAATATTTTTAATTGCACAAATTTTTTCGGCTACTAAAATTAAATAAGAACTTTCATTTCGTTTGCCTCTAAATGGATTGGGAGCTAAATAAGGCGAATCGGTTTCTAAAACCAAATGTTGTAAGTTTATTTGTTCAACAACTTTATCCAATCCCGAATTTTTAAATGTTACTACGCCGCCAATTCCTAATTTAAAAGTTTTTAGCGAAATAACTTTATTGGCCTGTTCAATTGTTCCGCTAAAGCAATGAAAAATTCCATTTGGCAAAATTTTATAGGAAGAAAGTATTTCAAAAATTTCATCAAAGGCTTCGCGACAATGAATAACAATGGGATAACTAAATTTTAGCGCCCAATCGATTTGCTTTTTGAAAGCCATTTTTTGCTGTTCAAAAAAAGTTTTATCCCAATACAAATCAATTCCAATTTCTCCTATTGCACAAAATTTTCTTCTGTTTAACCAGTCTTCTACCATTTTTAATTCCTCTTCCACATTTTCTTTTACCGAACAGGGATGCAATCCCATCATTGGAAAACAAACTCCCGGAAAATCTTTTTCAAGCTGAAACATTCCTTTAATGCTGGAACTATCTATGTTGGGAAGATAAAATTTTTGAATGCCTGATTCTATCGCTTTTTTTATCATCTTATTTCTGTCGCCATCAAATTCCTCAGCGTATAAATGGGTATGGGTATCTATTAACATAAATTGGTTCAAATAATGAGTTTTATAATCCTTTAAATTTCGGCATTTTTTTTATATTTGTTGTACTAGTGAAAATTTTAATCATACGCTTCAGTTCTATTGGCGATATTGTTTTAACCACGCCGGTTATTCGTTGTTGCAAACAGCAATTAAAAAGTGCAGAAATACATTTTGTTACCAAAGCTGCTTTTAAACCCATTCTGCAAAATAATCCCCACCTTGATAAACTGATTACTTTCGAAAAAGAAATTACAGAGGTTTACGATATTCTAAAAAAAGAAAAATACGATTACGTTATTGATTTGCATAATAATGTTCGCAGTACACGTTTAAAATTAACGATCGGTAAAAAAAATCTAACGTTTAAAAAACTAAATATAAAAAAATGGCTGGCGGTAACTTTAAAAAATAAAAAACTATTGCCGCCGGTTCATATTGTGCAGCGCTATTTACAGGCCTGCGAATCGCTGGGAATAAAAGACGACCAAAAAGGATTAGATTATTTTTTATCGGATCAGGATAAAGTAAATTTAAATTTAATTTCGTTGAAACTTGATTCCGGATTTTTAGCTTTGGTTATTGGAGGTTCGTATTACACTAAAAAAATTCCTCTCGATAAATTAATTGAAATTTGCAAAGCTTCTAAATTACAGGTGGTTTTGTTGGGAGATAAAACAGATTCAGAATTAGCGAAAGAAGTTTTAAAAAATACACAAAACGCGATTAATGCTTGTGGAAAATTTTCTTTAAATCAATCGGCGAGTATTATTCAGCAATCTACATTAGTGGTTACTTCAGATACAGGCTTAATGCACATTGCGGCAGCCTTTAATAAAAAAATATTTTCGTTGTGGGGAAACACCATTCCCGAATTCGGAATGTATCCTTATAAACCTCATCCCGAAAGTAAAATTTTAGAAGTAAACAATCTTTCGTGCCGACCGTGTTCTAAACTCGGTTACACTAAATGTCCGAAAAAACATTTTAAATGCATGAATGATATTGATGTGAGCGAAATTATTCCTTAACAAATAATGCTTTCAATTCAGAAGCATCGTCTGCTTTAATTCTTCCTGCTAACAATAATGATAATTGTCTTCGTCGCAAAGCACCTGCAAATCTCTTTTTTTCTTCTTCTGTTTCCGGAACCATTTCCGGAACAGGTAATGGCGCTCCGTTTTGATCAATAGCAACAAATGTAAAAATAGCTTCGTTGCATTTTGTTTTGGCGCCGGTTACCGCATCTTCAACATGAACATCAATCACAACTTCCATACTTGTATTAAACGCGCGACTTACTTTTGCTTCCAGGGTAACCACCGAATTTTGTTTTATGGGATTATCAAAAGAAACACTGTTAATTGACGCGGTTACCACTACTCTGTTGCAATGGCGCTGCGCGGCAATGGCCGAAGTTATATCCATCCATTGCATTAATTTACCTCCAAATAAATTTCCAATGTTATTGGTATCGTTTGGCAACACCACCTCGGTATTTACTGTATAAGATTCTCTTGCAAATTTTGTCTTCATATTATCAAATTTTAATTCTGCTAATTTACTACCTTTGATTCAAATAGAAAGGTATGGATTATTTATATATAAAAGCATTTCATATTATTTTTGTAGTCTGCTGGTTTGCCGCCTTATTTTATATGGTGAGATTGTTTATTTACGCTTCGGAAGCGCAACAAAAAGAAGAACCCGTCAAAAAAATATTGACCGACCAATTATTGCTGATGCAAAAAAAATTATGGTACATTATTGGCTGGCCCGGACTTATAGGAACATTTATTTTCGGATGGTGGATGATTTTTGAAATTCCTGCACTTTTATCACAGCCCTGGATGGTACTAAAATTAATTGTTGTGGGATTATTATTTTTATACCATTTACGCTGCGAAATGATTTTTAAACAACAGAAACAAGGTATTTTTAAGGATTCGTCATTGCGATTAAGATTATTTAATGAACTGGCTACTGTTTTTTTAGTAGCCATTGTTTTTTTGGTGGTGGTTAAATCGCAAGGTAGTTTAGTGTGGGGAATTTTAGGAACTATTTTTTTTGGCGCTCTATTAATGCTTTTTGTAACGATTTATAAGGGAATAAAGAAAAAAGAAGAATTAAAATCGGAAGAAAAAAAGAATGCCTAAACAAGCTTGGCATCCGAAAAATAAAACTACTGCGCCATAATCCAGGCAGAAGGATATTTTGATTTTACGCTCTGTAAATGAGAAATTGCACTTTCTTTATCATTAAATGCACCGCAGCTTACAATGTGTAATCCTTTTGCATTTACACCACTTATTCCCGCTAAAATATTTTGTTTGGATAAAGTCTTAACTAATCGCTTTGCATTTTCATTAATACTGAAACATCCCAAGACCACTTGAAATCTTCCAGATAAAGAAATATGTTTAACATGCGTTACAGTGGTTGCCTCCGTTTTTACGGCACTGATATTTACGGTTGTTAATTTTTCGTTACTAAAAACATTTATGTTGGCATAACCGCTGGCATCTACAACATACGGATCAATAGAATTAATCGCAATTTCATTAAAATTGTTTGTGTAATTTAAGGGAATATAATTTCCAATCTTATTTCCTAATATTCCTGCCAAAGAAAAAGCACCCGGTTTAACCTGGCTCGCTACCAATAACATTAGAGCCGCAAAAACAGGAATTCCAATTGCTACAGCGGCCATTCTTTTGTAATTGCGTTTTTTAATAATTGGTTTTACTTCTAATTTTTCAACTCTGTCAACAGTAATAATTTCCTTTTTGATTTCTGCTTCCAATTCTCTTAATGAAACCGGACTCAATCCAAAACTCTCAATCAAAAAATTAATATCTGTTTTAGGTTCGAAACAAATATTATTTTCGAAATCCAAATAAAACAATCCTAAATTTTCGAACTCCAAACGGCGTTTGGTATTCAATAATAATTTGCAGTAAGATGAAAATTCATCCAAATGAATATTAGCATCTTTAAACTCGCATTTTAATTCATCTTTTAACCAAGTGGCTAAAACACCATCGTTTTGTTTTAACTGAATATTAAAAACAATTTTTTTTGCGGGAGGATGCAAAACACCTTTGTTGACCGAATAATGTGCCAATTGATGGCGCGAAACAAAACCGCCAAAACCGGGCACAACAACATAATCGTTATTGTACAACAATTCAGAAATTCCTTTTATGATAGTGTTTTGTACGGTCATTTAATAATGAGCATCAAATATATAATTTTTATCAAATTTAACTTTTGAAAAGCTCACATTCAATTATTTTTTTGAATATTTATATAATTACTGTGTTGCTGAAATAAAAAACAATATTACTTTTGTAAACTATGTCTTTTAATAAGGTACTCCGTTTTATTTTTCTCCTAATTACATCCTTGAGTTTTAGTCTTTTAGCACAGCAAAAAACCACTTATACAGCGCGCGAAATTATTGCGAAAATGAATAAATCAATTAAAGATATTCAATGCATAAAATACAATTTAAAGATTACAGAAAGGGGTAAAAAAGGATATAATTACTACGAATCGGCAGTAAAATTAAATCGCAAGCCTCGCATGCTTTACATCAATATTAAAGGCATTGAAGTGTTATGGACAGACAGCAAAAACAAAGGCAGGGCTCTGGTGAGGCCAAATTCGTTTCCTTATTTTAATTTAAATCTCGATCCTATGGGTAATCTTATGCGCCAGGATCAGCACCACACCATTAACGAAATGGGATTTGATTATTTTGGAAATTTAATTGAATACACCGCCAAAAAATTAAGCGACAAATTTGATATTTATTTTAAGTTGGAAAGCGAAGAACGTTATAATAACCGACCTTGTTATAAAGTGGTGATTAATAATACAGAATTTGCTTATACAACTTATACGGTAACGGGCGACAACGAAAATCTGACCAATATTGCGCGAAAATTATTTGTGAGCGAATACATGATTGTGGAATTAAATCCGAAGCTCAAAGATTATTTTGATATTTTGAAAAAAGGACAACTAATTAAAGTTCCGACTTGGTATGCTAAATTTGTGGTAATGTACATTGACCAGTTTTATTTTTTACCAGTGGGGGTTAAAGTTAGTGATGAAAAAAGTTTGTATGAAGAATATAATTATTTTTTTGTTCAGGTAAATCCCGCGTTTGAAGCCAATGAGTTTACACGAGATTTTAAAGGCTACAAGTTTTAATTTGTTTCAAAAAGAACTAATCTTGTTTTCTTCACCGATGGCCATCATTTTCGTAATAGGCCGCCCATAAAAATAACGAATTAAAATAGGAAAAAAACGTTACGCCGGTTTGCGATTCGAGAGTGTCTTCTGTTAAAAACGAAATAAGGGCTATACAAAAAAATGCAAAATATACAGGGTGCAGTGTGTTTCGTAATTTTATTATGGGATACAAAAGATAAAAAATAAATAAAATTAATCCGCTTATTCCAAATGAAACCGTAATAGCTAAAAACTGATTATGCGAACGAAGCCTCCATTCGAAAGATAAATTAGTGTTGGTTCTTAAATAGGCTTTATTAAAAGCGCGTTGTGCATCGCCGGTGCCCACGCCAAACAAAAGATTGCGTTCAATAATATAAATTGCCGCCTTCCAAAATTCCAATCGCATTAAAACTGTATTTCCTGACGGATTAAAATTTTCTTTATAATCTTCATACTCCCAAAAAAATTGATTGGCTCTTTTACGTAAAGCTGAAGCATCGGCATATTTATAATTAGTAACACCTTTTTCAATATTTTGTATATCGGTACCCGAAAGTTGTTGCATTCCCACCGAATCTTTTGTTAAACCTTTGGATGACATATAACGGATAAGCGTCCATATTAAAGCATTTGGTTTTGGATCGTATTTATTAAGAGGAGTTGCGCTTTTGCGCGGCCATTCTTTTTCCAATTCTTCAGATTGAATATTATTAGAAATAAAAAAACCATTTTCCGTATGTTTATTATTTAAAAGAGGGTCATAAATTCTTCCGGAAACAGATTTTATTTGCAGGCTATTGGCGGCAGAAGTATCAACGTATTTATAAGAATCCCATTCTGATTTAATAAAAAAAAGTATAGTGCTCAGCAAAGAAAGTAAGATAATAATACTTATTATTTTTATGCCGACATTTTGATTTAAAACGCTGTAAAAAGTAAATAGGATAGTGAGAATAACCAATAATGCCAAGCCGGTAATTAAACTCACTTGAATCATAAAATATATAAGAAAAATAATAAGCAAAGCAAACAACATTTTTTTTAATGATTCTCTTTCCTGAAAAATTAAATACACGAGTGTGCTAATACCTAAATTTACAAATAAACCCAAACGAATGTGCGACATGAAACGTGCGGCTTTACGTGGATCCATACCGGGGTGAGTAAAAAAATAAATTAAACACCATAGTGAACTTATTATTAAACCGGTAATAAAAATATAAAGCAAAGCTTTAAATTCTATTTTCTTTAATGGTTCGGTAGTAAAAAATACCAATGGGAAAAGTCCGATAGGAATCATTATTCTAATGAAATCAATTCCTGTTTTAATTTCGTTGGTATAAATTAATCCAACAAATTGCAAAACGTACATGCTCATTAACAGCCATACTATTTTATTGGTTTTGAAGGTTTGCCATTTGCGAATGAAACCACCTTCCAATAACCAATTACCGAATAAAATAAATTCAGGAATGCTGATAGGAAAACCACCGAACATAATGCTGCCTGCCATTCCGCAACAAGCAAATAAAAAAATGTATCTATGAATTTTAGGAGGAAACACTATTGGTAAAACGCAAAAACTCTAAATAAATTATACAAAGATGTAAATAAAAACAAAACCCCAGCCATTGAAAAATCTTTGGATGGGGTTTTCGGGGATAAAATAATTACAATTATTTAGTTCGCATAATCAGTAATGAACTGTATACGCAAAAGTCTTATTTCTTCTTCGGTATAAACATTTTCACCTAACTCTTTTAAAGCTTCGGACACACTATCGGTAGTTGATTCTTTAAAATAATCGGTCACCTCTTCGCGTTTTTCATCATCAATAACATCATTAATATAATAACTGATATTAAGTTTGGTTCCAGAAGCTACAATGGTTTCCATTTCGGTAAGCAGTTCGTTCATTTTTAAACTTTTCGAACGGGCCATATCTACCAAACTAATTTTACGGTCAACATTTTGAATGATGTAAACTTTTAAGCCCGATTTATTTACTACCGATTTAATTACCAAATCGGAAGGACGCTCAATTTCATTTTCGTCAACGTATTTTTTAATTAAATCAACAAATGGTTTTCCGAATTTTGAAGCCTTACCCGCACCCACACCCGAAATTTTGGTGAGCTCTTCCATGGTAATAGGGTATTGAATGGCCATTTCCTCCAATGAAACTTCTTGGAAAATAACATAAGGCGGTAAAGCTTTTTGTTTAGCAATTTTCTTAACCTGATCTTTTAACATGGCAAACAAAGTTTCATCGGCGGCGTGACTTTTCCCTCCCATAATAAAATCATCATCATCGGCCGAATTTTTATCCGCACTACTAAAATCGTGATCGCGCGTAAACTTAATGCTGTGAGGTTTCTTTAAAAACTGGTGCCCTTTATCTGTTACTTTTAATAATCCGTAATTTTCAATGTCTTTCATTAAAAAACCATTTACGATAGACTGACGTAAAACAGCATTCCAGTATTTATCATCGTTATCATCTTCCAACCCTTTTCCCCAAACATCTAAATCATTATGCTTATAAGATTTTGAAGTAGCGGTCAATGTTCCCATCAACACATTTATAACATCTTTAATTTTATGTTTTTCTTTTATTTCTAAAACAGTTTCAATACACAATGACAATTCTTCTTTTGCTTCGAATCGTTTTTTAGGATGGCGGCAATTGTCGCAATGCTCGTTGCATTTACTTTCTGTAAACTCTTCGCCAAAATAATGTAATAAAAATTTACGGCGGCAAGAAGATGTTTCGGCAAATGCAGCGGTTTCGCTCAACATTTGTTTTCCAATTTCCTGTTCAGCTACGGGTTTATCTTTCATAAACTTTTCGAGCTTCATAATATCGTCGTAACTATAAAAAGTTACGCAATTACCTTCCGCGCCATCGCGACCGGCTCTTCCTGTTTCCTGATAATATCCTTCGAGTGATTTTGGAATATCGTGATGAATTACGTAACGCACATCCGGTTTGTCAATTCCCATTCCGAATGCAATCGTAGCTACAATCACATCAATATCTTCCATTAAAAATAAATCCTGAGTACGCGCGCGTTCTTTGGCGTCGAGGCCGGCGTGATAAGGTTGCGCCTTTATGCCATTCACTTTTAAAGCCTGAGCAATTTCTTCTACTTTTTTGCGGCTCAAACAATAAATAATGCCCGACTTGCCCGTATTTTGCTTAATGTATTTAATTATTTCTTTAATTACATTTTGTTTTGGACGAACTTCGTAATATAAATTAGGACGATTAAATGACGATTTAAAAACATTGGCGGTCATCATGCCTAAGTTTTTTTGAATATCCTGTTGTACTTTGGGTGTTGCTGTTGCCGTAAGTGCAATTACAGGAACATTTCCTACTTTATCGATGATAGGACGAAGACGTCGGTACTCCGGACGGAAATCATGTCCCCACTCAGAAATACAATGGGCTTCATCCACTGCGAAAAAAGAAATTTTAAATTCAGAAAAGAATTTTACGTTATCTTCTTTAGTTAATGTTTCGGGTGCTACGTATAATAATTTTGTTTTGCCGGAAAGCACATCGCTTTTTACTTTTGTGATTTCGCTTTTATTTAAAGATGAATTTAAAAAATGAGCAATGCCTGATTCGTCGCTGAAACCACGAATGGCATCCACCTGATTTTTCATTAAAGCTATTAATGGGGAAACTACAATGGCTGTTCCTTCGCATAAAATGGCCGGCAACTGATAACAGAGCGATTTTCCGCCACCTGTAGGCATAATAACGAAAGTATCCTTACCACTAAGAACGCTTTGAATAATTTTTTCCTGGGTTCCCTTAAAGCCTTCAAAGCCAAAAAAACTTTTTAGTGTACCTTTTAAATTTCTCGTTTCTAATTCGGCAATCATGCTTTCTACTGATTAAAACTATATGTTGTGTGAGTGAGTAAAATAATTAATTAATATAAAGATATACAAAAAAATTCCAATTTCACAAAATTTTTTGGGTGAATTGGGTGAATTGCTCAGGAATTAGGGATGAATTGTGATAATTTACAGATGTATTTTTTTTGGATCAGAGGTTTAAGTCCATTTTAGGGTAATTTTTAACGAGAATAACTCCAAATACAAAAGAGACTATAATTCCGGCTATTGTTCCCGGGCCTGTGTCGTTTATGAATACTAAAAACAAGGTTTTGGTAAAAAATACAACTAGAAACAGCAATACGCCCCATTGTTTCATGTGCCACAGGCCGATATAAGAAATAAATCCACCTGCTACTAAAAAGCCATATAATGCCGGTACAAAATCGCCTATTTTTTTTACAGAAGGCGAAAACACCGCAGGAAACGTGAGTGTAACGGTAACAAACCCTATAATGCAGATGATGGTTATTATGAGAGGACGTTTCATGGGATCGGTTAATGGTTAACGGTTATTAATTTAATTTACGAACATTCATTCTTAATTCTACATTCTTAATTCTTAATTCTTAATTCTTAATTAATCATTTACTTCGAATGGCTTCCACCGGATCTAATTGCGATGCGCTATAAGCGGGAACAAATCCGCTGATAATACCAATTAAAACCGAAATTGTAATTCCCAATATTATATTTGATTTTGTTAATGAAATATCCATGTCGATGACATCACGCGCAAAAAAGGTGATGACAAATGTGAGCAGCAATCCAATAACCCCTCCTATTAAAGATAAAAAAACCGATTCGCTTAAGAACTGCAATAAAATAAAATAATTTTTCGCCCCCAGCGATTTTTGAATTCCAATAACATGAGTTCGCTCTTTAACTGAAACAAACATAATGTTTGCAATTCCAAAACCTCCCACCAAAATAGAAAATCCGCCAATGATCCATCCTGCAATTCCAATCACATCAAATAAAATATCGAAATTTTTACTTATTAAATTTGTTTCATTTAAGGCAAAATTATCATCTGCCAATGGTTTTAATTGCCTCACGCCGCGCATTATTCCGGTAAGTTCATCTATCATTTGCGCGTTAGTTACTCCGGGTTTTGCACGCACTGCAATAAATGGATCGCTGTTTTCGGAATTTACATCTAGTATTAAGCGGGCAAAATTAAACGGAATAAGAACCATTTTATCGGCACTGTTTCCCAACATACTTTCTCCTTCTCTTTTAAACAAACCAATTACATACGCTTTTTTACCGGCAATTTTAATTTCTTCTCCAATAGGAATCGGATTATTGGGAAATAAACCTTCAGCGATTTTACTTCCTAAAATTACTACATTGTATCCTGCATTAACTTCGCTTTCGGTAAAATAACGGCCCTCTGAAATATCAAACGCTTTAATTTTATAATAATCATAGGAACAACCCGACACCACCGCATTCTGAATAATATTAGCCTTGTATTTTAAAGTTCTTCGCCCGCCAATTCGAAACGCCACCGCTTCGGCAGTTTTTGATTTTTTTTGGATATCGAATAACTCATCGTATTTAGGAACCGGACGATTCATATATTTCCACCAGGGATAATCAGGACCGAAAGTCCACGGCCACTTTTGCACAAACACAACATTATCGCCTAAACTTTGAATGCTTCCGCGAATATTATTTTCTAAACTGTCAACAATAGTAAACACCACAATAATGGCAAAAATACCGATGGTAATTCCCAGCAAACTTAAAAATGTACGCAGTTTGTTAGCGCTTAGCGAATGCCAAGCAAAATAAACGCTCTCTTTTAAAAGTGTGAAAAATAACATAATTCCTTTATTACAAAATTTTAAATTATGTTATAGCGAGTGAAAAGTAAAATCATAAAAACTCAATCCTCATTGAACCTCGCTATAACATTAAGGTGAAGTTAATATGAATTAATCATTCTAAATAAAAAAAATGATTAAAGGTTAATATTTGATGTGAGCAATACACCTATCCCCGGCCCTTTCCGAAGGAAAGGGAGAAAGGGTTTTCAGAGGGGGAGAGGGAAATATTCGTCATTCTTTATTTCCATTGAACGGCGGAAATTTTTCTTGATTGCGACGCTGATACCGGCGAACTAAATACATTACTGCACCAATTATAAATACAAAGAAAAAATACAAAGCACTGTCGCTGTCTTTAGTAATAATAAAATAAACCGCCATCACAAATGCTAAAATGGCCATCACCATCCATAAATATTCTAAGGCTTTAAAAATTTTACGCTGATCCATAATATTTTAATTATTTACTTGTATGGTTCCGGTTACTTCTTTTATTTGATAGCTGGTAAAATCCTGATTACTTTCAATTCCTTTTCCCATTATAATTTTATCGGCCGTTGTAATTTTTACGAAAGCATCACTTGTCATTTTTTTAGTTACTTCATCCCAAACCAAATGTTCGGTATTTAATATTTCTCCGTTTTTATTTACCAGTTCAACATTATATTTTACTTCCATTCGTTTGCGGTATTGATAACGCACTCCGTAATTGGCTTTTAGTGTGGCGTCTAATTTTCCTTTGGCATTATAAAATCCCACCATTACACCTTTAGGTAAAATGGTAAAGGGCTCAGTAACATTTTTTTCAAAGGTAAGCATTTTAGGTGCTTTTAAAACCAGTTTCAAATTTGCAGAATCGGTATAAATCATAGTAACACCTGAACCGGATTGCGAGGGTAATAATTTTGGCAAAGTAAGCGCCATAATTTCGGAGCGATTGTTTTCGCAACCGAAAAAAGTCAGTAAAATTACCGCGATGAATATCGGGGTAAAAAATATTTTTTTTAAGATTTTCATTCAGATTTTAATCGTAACGGAATTTATTGAACCATTTATCGTTAAATGTAAATCCAATAATGAGGCGAACATATTTTTCTTCAATTAAATTATTATTGGTGGAACCCATTTTGCCGAATTGCGCAGTGATGTTTACCATTGAAAAGGATCTGAACAATCCTACAGGTAAGCCTAAACCAACTGTAATTGCCATATTGGTAATAGAAGTATTTTTAATATCTAATGAACCTGTATTGTATGTGGCGCCAATGCGATATTGAACACGTTTCATATAATTAGCAGTACCTAATGCCTGTTTGTTAGGAATAAAATTGGCGCCAAATGAAACGCGGTAACTGTTTGTTAAATCATTCTGCGCATCTAAATAACGAAACTGACTCCAATAAGTGTAAGCGAAATCAGCTGCAACTGTTAACAGGTCGCCTTTTCTTACACTAAAGCCTATTCCATGCTCTAGCGGAAGTCTGATAGAGTTTTGTCGGTTAACAACAAAAAGCACGGTGTCTTTTGCGAATTCATCACCAAAAGAATTTACAGAGTAATTATAAATAAGATTATTAAACTTTGCATTAATCAATCCGGGTAACGAAGCAAAATATCCAAAAGAAACTTTTATTTTTTGCCGTAATCCTCTTTTACCTACCGAATCAATATTAAAAGAAGTTTGCAATCCAAAAACGGCGTTAACATCTGATACACTAACGTTACGTATGCGGCGCGTGTTATAATAAGTTATTGAACCGGGATAAATGGCGCTGCTGATTTGATCGGCACTTCCAAATAAATAATCGGCCCTTGCGCCAATGCTGAATTCGGATAATAAATCCTTAAAAAACTTTATCCGTTTGTATTGTGCGGTTTTTTTATATTTAATGATTGAATCGTTTTTAGCTGAATGCTGAAACCTGTAAAAATTCTTTTTAAACGGAATTATTCCAATTCCTAGAAACGCTTTGTTAATGCCCCCATTGCCCGAATATTTATAAGTAATATCACCAATGTTGGCAACTGTTTCGGTAGATTGTAAACTATATCCCACATTAGAATAAGGCATTAAACCAAAACAACCTGACGCTCTTTGACCCATAGGAAAACCTAAACTTCCATAAGCAAAATTAGCCGTTTGATTGTTAATAGTTTTTATTCCGTTATTAAATTCCGAAAATATTCCAATGCCCCCTAACTCTAATGTGGTTAATCTTATACCCGAAATAGCAGCTGGATTAGCAGAATTAATAAATAAAGGCGCAGCAGTATCAGGTTTTAAGCCAATAAATGTTCCACCTAAAGCACTTATTTGTGCAAAGCCTTGTTGATTTAATTCGCCTAAACCGTAACGCGAATAAGGACTTGAAGTTAAATTTTGAGCAAAAGAATTTCCGCTAAAAAAAGCTAACAGAAAAAAAATATTTATTATTTTAATAGGCAAATTCAAGAATTGTAAATTAAAATTTCGTTTAATCCCGTCAATATTAATTCGGGGTGGGCAAAGATGCGACTTTTTAAGCGTTTTGCAAAGAAAGAACAATCACCCCCTGTAAATGCAATTACCAAGTCAGGAAATTGTTTTTTGTACGAGTCAATAATTCCATCTGTTTCGCTAATTATGCCGTTGATTACTCCCGACAAAATAGATTCTTCGGTACTTTGTCCGATTAACTTATCAAAATTTTCATCTAAATTAATAAGCGGTAATTTTTTAGTAAAATGATTTAAGGATTTAAAGCGCATTTGAAAACCCGGAGAAATGGCACCGCCTAAATATTCGCCATTGGCATTAATGAAATTAAATTTTAAACAGGTACCGGCGTCGATAACTAAAATATTTTTATTGGGATAAATACTGAATGCCCCAACAGATGCTGCTAATCTATCCGATCCTAAAGTAGAAGTGCTTTTGTAAGCATTTTTTAATGGTGATTTTGTACTTGATGTGAACTCTAAAAGTTTACACTTTTTGTATAAAGCCTTAATAAATGCAAGATGTTGTTCTGTTACAGAAGCAATCATACAAAGCGATGCTTCTTCATAAAATTTTTTATCGTTTATGACTTCTTCTACCGAATTAAAAATTTTAGATTGAAATAAATCGCGTCCGTTAAAAACAGCGGCTTTTATTCGGGAATTACCAAAATCAACAACCAGATTCATGTGTGCGTTAATAGCTTTTTTGCGGATTTAATGAATTTAAGCTAAGGTAATGAAAATGCAGGGTACTGGGCGGATTTGTGATTTTTTTGGAATTTTTTTCAGTAATTTGATTTTAATTGTATTTTTGCATCCTCAAATCGGTCGCGGAGTAAAACCCGCGATTGCGAGTGAAAAATTCGCAACTGGTACCTTAGCTCAGTCGGTAGAGCAAAGGACTGAAAATCCTTGTGTCCCTGGTTCGATTCCTGGAGGTACCACAAATGAAAAATAGCAACCCTTCCACTTTTTGTGGAGGGGTTTTTTATTTTGTATAGAACCGCGCAAAAAATTCATTTTTTTTCTGATTTGGTTTAAAAATTTTTCGCCGAATTTTTTGGACAATAAGATGTCCCACCATTTAAAATAACCTAATCTTCACCTCGCCACCTGTTTCAAGGGCGAATTTGAATTAATTGACAAATAATTCCGTTATAAATTTTTAAGTTTAAATCCTCATTATTACTGAGAAGTTTTAAAAATAAATAGCTGTAGATTCTATTTTTTATTTTTAAATTTACAATGGCACTTATAAAAAAGATTTTAATTTTGAACCATGAAAATAAAACTTCTCCTCTTACTTTTTGCATTTTGTTTTTTTGCCTGCGAAAAAACAAAAGAAGAACAAGCGGCAACCGACGAAAAAATTATTACCAAATATATTTCCGATAATAAATTAAATGCCAAAGCTACAGGCTCTGGTTTATATTATGTAATTTCTACACAAGGTACCGGCATTAATCCGGTTTTAAGTTCAACTGTAACGGTGAATTACAAAGGGTATTTAAGCGATGGAACTGTGTTCGATCAAAGTCCTGCTGTTGGAATAAGTTTTGGTTTATCGCAAGTGATTAAAGGCTGGCAAGAAGGTATTCCGTATTTTAAAAAGGGTGGGAAAGGTATATTGCTTATTCCATCGGCATTAGGTTACGGCGCTCAACAAACCGGCAGCATTCCTGCCAACTCTGTTTTAATTTTTGATATTGAATTGTTAAACGTTCAGTAGTTTTTCTTCATAAAAATTTAAATCCTAATTGCTTTTTATTTTTAAATTTACGTGATGCGAAAACATTTCTTCGGTATTGTAATTTTATTTTTGTGTTGTTCGTTGAGTAGGGCACAAGAATGGACTTTACGATTAAGCAGTAATGTTGAATTCAGAACCTGGAAATTAACTACAAAAGCAGATAAAGATGAGGGTCCCTTAGGAGGCGCCTCCATCGTTCTAACAAAAGGTTCTACAATTATTAGTCAAACTAAAAGCGATGGTAACGGTGATTTCACAGTGATGGTTCCGGCCAATGCCGAATTTATTTTAACCGTATCTTATCCCGGATGCAATACCAAAAAATTTTTAATCATTACCACGGGCGTTCCCGATAACATTGCAAAAGACAGATTTCTTCCCAGTTTTAGTATTGGAGGATTTGTTATGGCTAAACCGTTTCCGGGAATAGATTATTCGGGTTTACAGCAAACTTTAGTAAAAGTAATTTATGAACCGCGCATTAAAAATTTTGACGATGATGAACCTTATACTGATGCCGGTTTAAATATAGTTACCAAAATAAGAGATGCCGAAAATATTTTGATAGAAAAATTTTGTTCTACCAACAGAGCCGGCGATGCTGCTTTGGCAAAACCGGATTGTCCGCTGGCAAAAAAACTTTATAACGAAGCCATTGCTTTAATTCCCGGTGAACAATATCCGGTAATACAATTAGCCAAAGTGGGAGATTGTTTGAAAGCAAAAGAAGACGCAGAAAAAAAAGCGGCGGATGCAGCGGCTGCAAAAGAAGCAGCAGATAAATTAGCAGCTGAAAAAAAATTATCGGATAAAGCCAATTCTGAAAAAGCGGCTGCTGAAAAAGCAGAAGCGGATAAATTAGCAAAAGAAAAAGCGGCATCAGATAAAGCAGAAGCTGATAAATCAGCAAAAGAAAAAACTGAAGCAAATAAATTAGCGAAAGAAAAAGCAGCGGCCGATAAGATAGAGGCAGAAAGAGTTGCGAAAGAAAAAGCCATTGCCAATAAACCACCGGTCAAAGAAAAACCTCCCGTAAAGGAAAAACCAAAACCTGAACCGGAAAAAGAGAAAGTGGTAAAACAAAAAGATACTGATGAAAATAAAACAAAAAGTAAAGCTCCTCCAAATAATGAAAGAGATGAACAAAAATTTTCTTATGAAACAAATCATAAAAGAGAACAAGGTGAACTGGATAAAGGAAACTCTTTACATCACAAGCCGCAGGTTTTAGGGGAAAACAAATATAAAACAGCCATTACCAAAGCCGACGGATTTTTTAAAACCAAGCGGTATCAGGAAGCAAAAACCGCTTATGAAGAAGCCTTAAAAGAAAAATTAAACGATGTTTATGCCACTGGCAAATTAGCGGAAACAGAATTAAAATTAAGCGGGAAATGAACCTATAATGTTGAATGCTAAATTTTAAATGTTGAATTGTTTTTTAGTTTAAATAAAAAATTAAACATTACTAATATGAAATGATGATAAATATTTTAAATGCAGAGCAAATCAAAAACATTTTTAGCAAATTAAATCCGGATGCCAAGCCCTTGTTTGGGAAAATGTCGCCCCAACATGTGATTGAACATCTAACAAAAGTTCTAAAAATTTCTTCCGGAAAAATAGGGGTTAAACTTTATTTTTCTCCATTAGAAACAGAAGTTTTAAAACAAAAAATAATTTATTCGGATATTGAATTGCCGATGGGAATTAAAAATCCCACTATGAGCGACGAACTTGCGCCATTAAATCATGTCAACATCCGAGAAGCCTTAAATGAATTGTACCACGAAATAAATTATTTTGAAAAAAAATACATACAAAACCCCAACTCTAAAACCATTCATCCCCGCATGGGAGAGTTAAATTATTCTGAATGGCTCCGATTTCATAATAAACACTTTTTGCATCATTTTAAACAATACGACCTGGTTTAACCCAATTGATTTAACAAGAGGAATAAGAGTTTTCATAAAAAATGAAAAAAGCTCTATTTCGTTTATTAATCGGCATTTTTTTAATGGATTTTGTTTAAATTTAAGCCTTATTGCAAAAAATAATTTATTGTTACCCATGAAGAAATGTATTAAAATAACATTATTTGCGCTTTGTATTTCTTCACAAACCTTTTCGCAAGATTGGGTGCTTCAGTTTAAAAGCAGAATAGAAAAAGACGACAAAGGATTAGCAGGTGCCACCATTACCGTTTTAAAAGGAGGAAGTCAGATTTCGCAAGTTGTGACGAGTGCAGATGGTAATTTTAAAATTGATATTCCGCCTAACGATGATTTTATAGTTGTAATATCTAAAGAGGGGCATCGAACAAAAAAAATACAAATTTCAACTAAAGGAGTTCCACCTGAAAAAAATAAAGACAATTTTAAAAATGAATTTAAAATTGAGGCTATTTCATTATTTGAACCTTATGTTGGGGTGGATTACTCGCCACTCGATCAGCCCTTAGTTAAAGTAAATTATAACGGCGCCAAAAATGTTTTTGATTATGACGCCGCTTATTCCGATCAAATGCTGAATACTCTCGGACGTTTAAGAGCCACCGAAAAAAGTTTAGATTTAAAATACACTGCCTCTAATGCAGCCGGCGATGCAGCGATTAGAAAAAGAGATTGGGTTAACGCCAAAAGTAGTTATAACGCTGCCTTAGAAGTAAAGCCTACTGCCACTTATCCGAAAGAACAACTAGCAAAAATTGAACAATTTATTAAAGATGAGGAAGCAGCAAAAGCCAAAGCTGAAGCCGACAAAGCAGCGGCTGCAAAAGCTGCAGCAGATAAAGCAGCAGCAGATAAATTAGCAGCAGATAAAGCAGCAGCAGATAAAGCAACGGCAGATAAAGCAGCGGCGGATAAAGCAGCAGCAGATAAATTAGCAGCAGATAAGGCAGCGGCGGATAAAGCAGCGGCGGATAAAGCAGCGGGAGAAAAAGCAGCAGCAGATAAAGCAGCAGCGGATAAAGCGGCGGCAGATAAATTAGCAGCCGAAAATGCAGCGAAAGAAAAAGCAGCAGCAGACAAAGCAGCAGCAGATAAAGCGGCCGGAGAAAAAGCAGCAGCCGATAAAGCATCAGCGGATAAAGCGGCAGCAGATAAATTAGCAGCCGAAAATGCAGCGAAAGAAAAAGCAGCTGCGGATAAATTAGCAGCAGATAAAGCTGCGGCAGATAAATTAGCAGCCGAAAATGCAGCGAAAGAAAAAGCAGCTGCGGATAAAGCGGCTGCGGATAAAGCAGCGGGAGAAAAAGCAGCAGCGGATAAATTAGCGGCAGATAAA
>JAHEYG010000011.1 GCA_023251725.1 Sphingobacteriaceae bacterium
AATTTAAAGGTTTTACAGCGTAGCTGACATGTTTCCACGGTCCGGCATTTTCAGGTTCTTCCTGTATCCAAGAATAATCTTTTGCTTTATTATATTTTTTAAGAATTTCCTGAAACTGAATGTTAGGAAAAGGATACAGCTGTTCCACTCTCACAAAAGCAACATCATCGGTTCCTTCTTTTGCACGACGTTCAATTAAATCGTAATAAATTTTTCCCGAACAAAAGCCGATGCGTGTTACTTTTTTTGCATCGGCACTTGCATCATCCAATATTTCCTGAAATTTTCCTTTAGTAAAATCGCTTAATTTGCTTACACAGGAAGGATAACGCAATAATTTTTTTGGAGTAAAACAAATTAATGGTTTTCTAAAATCGCGTTTTAACTGACGGCGTAAAGAATGAAACTGTTGTGCCGGTGTAGTTGCATTAATAATTTGTAAATTATTTTCGGCACACAATTGTAAAAAACGTTCAATTCTGGCTGAAGAATGTTCAGGTCCCTGCCCCTCGTAACCGTGAGGCAACAACATTACCAATCCGTTCATTCTTCTCCATTTATACTCGGCCGAAACTAAATACTGGTCAATAATAATTTGCGCGCCGTTAAAGAAATCGCCGAACTGCGCTTCCCAAATAGTTAAATAATTTGGTGCGGCAAAGGCGTAACCATATTCAAATCCCAAAACACCATACTCGCTTAACAACGAATTATAAATATGCATTTTGCCTTTGGCACCAATGTTATTTAGCGGTGTGTATTCCTCTTCACTATCTTCCACTTTTACAACAGCATGTCTATGACTAAAAGTTCCGCGCTCAACATCTTGTCCGCTAAAGCGAATGTGACTTCCTTCCTGCAATAAACTTGCATAGGCCAGTAATTCGCCCATGGCCCAGTCGTAATTATCGTTTGCAATCATGGCCTTACGGTCGTCGAACACTTTTTGTATTTTGTTGAAGAATTTTTTGTCTTTTGGAAGCTCAGTTGTTTTTTTAGCTAATTCCAAAAATATTTTTTCGTTTACCGATGTGTCGGGAGAAACTTCAAAATCTTTTGGCGTTGCCATTTTAATACCTTGCCAGTATCCGTCGAGGAAGGAAGTAATTTTTGCTTTCTCCACCTTACGGGCTTCATCCAAATTAGAAGATAATTCCTCTCTAAACGCCGCCTCTATTCCCGTTGCTTCAGCCGCTACTTCCGAACCTTCATCCGCTAATTTTTTTATTAAAATATCTTTCGGATTAGGATGTGATGCAATGGCTTTGTACAATAATGGTTGTGTAAAACGCGGCTCATCCCCTTCGTTATGACCATATTTTCTATAACATAAAATATCAATAAAAACATCGCGGTGAAAAGTCTGACGAAATTCCATTGCTAATTTCGAAACAAAACACAAAGCTTCTGTATCATCACCATTAACATGAAACACCGGCGACAAAACAACTTTTGCTACATCGGTGCAATACGTTGCCGAACGACCATCTAAAAAATTAGTGGTAAATCCAACTTGATTGTTTACGATAAAATGAATGGTGCCTCCGGTTTTGTAACCGTCGAGCTGACTCATTTGCAAAACTTCATAAACAATTCCTTGTCCGGCAATAGCTGCATCGCCGTGTAAAAGTATCGGACAAGCTTTCGAAAAATCACCATCGTGATGTGTATCAATTTTGGCGCGAACAATTCCTTCCACAATCGGATTCACAGTTTCTAAATGCGAAGGATTAGGCGTTAAACTAATGTGAATTTTTTTTCCTTCATCTGTTATTTGATCAGAAGAATAGCCCATGTGATATTTTACATCGCCTTCAAATAACGAATCTTCACTCGGGCGGCCTTCAAATTCGGTAAACACATCTTTGTAGGTTTTATGCATAATATTAGTGAGAATGTTTAATCGTCCGCGATGCGGCATTCCAATAACATAATCCTGAATTCCTAAATGCGCACCTTCATTAATCAAAGTTTGCATGGCAGGAATTAATGCTTCTCCGCCTTCTAATGAAAAACGTTTTTGCCCCACAAATTTTGTATGCAAATAATTTTCGAAAACAACCGCGTGAGTTAAGTTCACTAAAATTTCTCTTTTTTCTTTCGGTGTAAAATGCGGCGTATTTTTACTTTTTTCCATTCGCTCCTGCAACCATTTTACAACAACAGGATCTCTAACAAAAACATATTCGGCACCAATGCTTTGGCAATAGGTTTGCTCCAGGTGCGAAATAATATCGCGCAATTTTGCGGCACCAATTCCAATTTCATTTCCTGCCTGAAAAACGGTATCCAAATCTTTTTCAGTTAAACCGAAATTTACAATGTCCAAATTCGGTTTATATTCGCGGCGTTCGCGCACAGGATTGGTGTGTGTGAATAAATGTCCGCGCTGACGATAGCCGGCAATTAAACTAATCACTTTAAATTCTTTTGTAACATTTTCGGGAACTGCGCCGTTTGCACTTTCGTATGAAGTACGCGCAAATTCAAAACCTTTAAAAAAATCTCTCCATGATGGATCTACCGAATTGGCATCCTGCATATATTGCTGAAACAGGGCATCAATTGCGCTTGGATCGGAGGTTCCTACGTATGAAAATTTATCCATTTTTATAATAATAAATAAGGTACTAATTTAAGGTTTTTAATGAATTTTGAGTATTTTTAACCCTATAATCTCGGGATGAAAAAACAATTTATTTCTTTATACTTTCTATTGACAGCTTTTACTGTTTTTTCTCAGGAAAACCCTAACTCCCAGCAACTTCAAACTTCACTAAAAGTAAAGCAACTCATTGATAAAAAAGCCTCTTATAATCGTGCAAACAATGGCGACTACGACGGATACCGCTTAAAGATTCATATTGGTGCGGATAGAGCGAAGGCCAGAGAGGTAAAAAATAAATTCTCTGCTAAATACAACGACATTCTTTCTTACGAAGATTATCAGCAACCTAATTTTGTAATTACCGTTGGTGATTTCAGAACCAGACTCGAAGCATTTGAAGCTTTAAAAAAAATACAGATTGAATTTCCGAATAGTTTTATTGTGAAAAGTAAAATTAAACCTAAGAGGATTTAAGGCTTTTAAGGCGATGGCATGATTTTTAAATTCGCGAAAAAATTCTTAACTTTGTTTATAAGCAATTCATCATGGTAACGGTAATAAAAAAAGGGAGTAGTAAATCGGTAATAATTCATTTACTTCAAAAACTTAAAATTAAACAAGGGTTTAACGCAAAAAAATATTGCGGTGTCATTAAATTAAAATCCAGCCCACTGATTATTCAAAAAAGATTAAGAAATGAATGGTCCTAATATTTTAATTGACACCAACATCGCTCTTTATCTCCTTTCAGGCAATTCAACTATCGCCGAAATATTAAATGGGTCAACCATCTATATTTCTTTTATTACTCAACTTGAATTATTGGGTTACAAAGAAATCAACTCAAATGAACACCAAAAAATAAAGCAGTTTATTCATGATTGCATTATTGTGGATATTAATGAAGAAATTAAAAAACATACAATCGCCATCAAACAAAAACATAAATTAAAATTACCCGATAGTATTGTTGCTGCGACTTCACTATTTCTCGATATTCCGCTTCTCACAGCAGATAAAGAATTTGCTAAAATTTCGTCGCTTAACCTTGCTTTGTATAAAGAATAGAAAACTTGTTTAAAGTTCGAATCCTTTTTAATTTGTATTTTTATCATCACCATTTTAATTTACAAGAACATCAATGAAAATTAATATCATAGGCGCGGGCATGTCGGGATTATGTGCAGGATGTTATTTGCAAATGAATGGTTTTGAAACCGAAATTTTTGAGAAACATTCTATTCCGGGCGGATTATGTACGAGCTGGAAAACCGGCGATTATACTATTGATGGCTGCGCACACTGGATTTTAGGAAGTGATGCGGGAAGTTCGTTTTACAAAATGTGGTCGGAGCTTTTGGATATGAAAAATATTGAATTTCATAATCACGATGTGCGTGTGGAGGTGGATGTAAGACACAATGTAAATAAATACGGGAGCAAAACATTTATTTTATATACTGATATAAATGTTCTGGAAAAATATTTGTTGGATCTTTCTCCTGAGGATGAAAAACCAATAAAAGAATTTATTCGCTCCATGCGCGTGATGCAAAAATTTGATTTGCCTCCAATCATGGATGATTTGCCCTTTTTTCAGGCCATGTGGCGCGGGATAAAAATGACACGGTATTTAGAATTTGTGTATTGGTTTTTAAAATTAAAAAACGAAACTAATTTTACATTCGCTAAAAAATTAAAAAATAAATTTTTAAGAGAAAGTTTTGAATTCTTATACGACGGTTATGAAGTAAATATTTTGGTTATCACGATGCCGCTTTCTTGTTTCGATAAAAAAAGTGCGGGCTACCCCATTGGAGGATCATTAGCCTTCGCCGAAAAAATGGAGAAACGCTATTTACAATTAGGCGGAAAAATACATTACAAAACTCCGGTTAAAAAAATATTGGTTGAGAATGGTGTTGCAAAAGGTTTGCTTGTAAGAAATAATGTTATTCATAATTCAGATATAATTCTTTCGGCGGCCGATTGGCATTTTACTTTGTTTGATGCGCTCGACGGAAAATTTGTTGATAAGAATGCACAGGATTTAAAGGATTTAAAAAAGCTGGAAGTTTTTTATTCGGTTTTGCAAATCGGTTTTGGAATTAATGCCGACTTAAAAGATTTTCCTCATTTTTTCAGATTTCCATTGGATGAAAAATTAGTTTTGCCCGACGGAACAATTTACGACCGATTGGAAATTCATATTTACAATTACGATCCTACTCTGGCACCAAAAGGAAAAGTTTCGGTGGTGGTAAGTTTTTATACCAAAGAAGGAGATTTTTGGATTGACTTAAGAAAAAATAATCGCGTAAAATACCGTGAAGTAAAAAAAGATTTTGCTGATAAAATTTTACACTTAGTGGAGAAACGCTTAGGCACCATTATAAAAGATAAAGTAGAAGTGATTGATATTGCAACGCCGGCAACAGTTTATCGATATACTAATAATTGGAAAGGCAGTACACAAGGATGGTTACCGGGAAAAAATTTATTGGCGGCGAGTCCGGTTGATTTTACTTTACCGGGATTAAAAAACTTTTATTATTCAAGTCATTGGAATCAGCCAGGCGGCGGATTACCCATCGCCATAAAAACAGGAAGAGATATCGCAAAACATATTTGTAAAATAAATAAGAAGAAATTTATAACCGTTGCCGCAAAATAATTTTTTAAAAAAATGAGGACGTTATTCAGAATATTAAAGCGTATTTTTTATGCTCTGCTTTGCTTTCTGGTAATATTTTTAATTTATTTTATTATTGTAGTCAGAGTTCCTGAACCTAACATTGCAGATAAATCAGCACTGAACAATACCCGCGAAAAAATTTCTGATACTTTTTTTAAAACTAAAAATGGCTGGCTTAAAAAAAATCGTGCCGTTAAAAGTTCCGGTAATTTGTGGGAATTGTATGTAGAAGGAAATGGTTTTGAAAGAGGTGTTGCCAATGGTATTTTAACCAAAGAGCTTCACGAATTTCAGGAAGATGCATTTATTTCGCAAATACAAATTCTGGTTCCCAATTTAAATTATTTAAAATTCTTAAAATATTTTGTCGCCTGGTTTAACCGCGATCTTTCTTCCCATATAATTGATGAATACAAAGAAGAAATTTATGGTGTATCGCAATTTGCTTCCGATAAATACGATTTTATTGCTTCCAAATATCACCGCATTTTAAATTATCACGGAGCGCATGATATCGGTCACGCGTTGCAGGATAAAAATTTAGTAGTTGGTTGCACTTCGTTTAGCATTTGGGATAAAAAAAGTACGGATGGAAAATTATTAGTGGGAAGAAATTTTGATTTTTACAGCGGTGATGATTTTGCCAAAAATAAAATTGTTCAGTTTACCAATCCCACCAACGGATTTAAATTTGTAACTATTACCTGGCCGGGATTTTTAGGAGCCTGTAGCGGAATGAATGAAAAAGGAATTACCGTAACAATCAACGCTGCAAAAAGCGACATTCCCACCAACGCCGCAACACCCATTGCATTATTAGCCCGCGAAATTTTACAGTTTGCAAAAAATATAGATGAGGCCATAAAAATTGCGGAGAAAAAAAGTGTTTTCGTTAGCGAAAGTATTTTGGTGGGAAGTTCATCGGATAACAAAACTGTGAGCATCGAAAAAACGCCTAACAAAATGGATGTATATGAAGTTCCAAACTCAGATCAGATTATTTGTCCTAACCATTATCAGGGGAAAGATTTTGCAACTGAACTAACTAATTTAACAAACATGAATGAAAGTTCTTCAATTTACAGAAAATTCCGATTGCAGCAATTGCTCGACCGTTACCCTACAATTAGTTATTTAGAAGCGGCCGCCGTTTTAAGAAATCGTTTTGGCATTAACGACAAAGACCTTGGCTTTAATAATGAGAAATCATTAAACCAATTAATTGCGCATCACGCTGTAATTTTTAAGCCGGCCGATGGTTTGATGTGGGTTTCGGTTAGTCCGTACCAATTAGGCGAATTTGTTTGTTATGATATTAATAAAGTATTTAAAAACTACCAAAACCTTACTGAAGATAAAAAAATAAGCAGTGATTCGTTAAATATACCGGAAGATTTATTTTTGAAGAGCAAGCAATACCAAGAGTTTCTAAAATTTAAATATTTAAAACAGTACATTCAGTTTATAACCAAAGCCACCAACAACATTGAATTAAGAACCGATTTTGAAAACGATTTTGTTTCAAGTAATCCGCAAAGTTATATTACTTATGAAATATTGGGGAATTATTACTTGTCAAGGAAAAATTCAGCAAAGGCGATAGAATATTTTGAGAAAGCTTTAAGTAAAGAAATAGCTACTTTAAAGGAAAAAAGAGCAATAGAAGAAAAATTATTATATTGTAAAACCAGCCACTAACCTGCCTGCCGTGGCGCAGGCTTAACAACGGCAGGCAGGTTACACTAATCTGCACTAATCCATGGTTATTAATTGTGAAACTAGCGGCTTAAAAATTTTATATATTTGGATATAAGTATGATTCCAGAAATTGAAAAAAAATCAATCGCAGAAATTAAAATATTGCAGGAGCAAAAACTAAAAACGCTTTTGCAATATGTGAATTCGCATTCCAAATATTATCAAAATTTATTTAAAGCTAATTCAATTGATATAAAAAATATTAATTCAATTGCAGACCTTTCAATAATTCCGGTTACTACAAAAGATGATTTATATAAATACAATAATGATTTTATTTGCGTTTCTCCCGATAAAATAATTGACTATGTAACAACAAGCGGCACACTTGGCGACCCGCTCACATTTGTTTTAACCGAAAAAGATTTAGAACGCCTCGCCTACAACGAAGCTATTTCTCTTGCTTGCACAGGCGGTACAAAAAATGATATTTACCAGTTAATGACCACGCTCGACCGCCGCTTTATGGCCGGACTCGCTTATTTTTTAGGAATAAAACATTTAGGTGCCGGTGTGGTTCGCGTTGGAAACGGAATGCCCGAATTTCAGTGGGACACCATTAAAAGATTACATCCTACCATTGCGATTGCGATTCCCTCTTTTATTTTAAAATTAATTGAATTTGCCGAACAAAATAATATTGATTACAAAAATTGTTCTATTCAAAAAATTATTTGTATTGGAGAAGCCATTCGAAATGTAGATTTTTCTTTGAATACTTTAGGAAAACGCATCAGCGAAAAATGGGATGTAAAATTATTCAGCACCTACGCCTCCACCGAAATGGGAGCCGCCTTTACAGAATGTGCTGAAGGAAAAGGAGGACACCATCATCCCGAACTTCTAATAATTGAATTGCTTGATGAAAATAATAATCCCGTTAAAACCGGCGAACCGGGCGAACTAACGGTTACCACCTTGGGCGTTGAAGGAATGCCCTTGTTGCGATTTAAAACAGGTGATATTTGTATTGCACACAACAAAGCCTGCGCATGCGGACTAACAACAACAAGATTAAGCCCTATTATAGGCCGCAAACAACAAATGATAAAATTCAAAGGCACTTCACTTTATCCTCCTGCATTGTATGACATTTTAAATACCATTTCTTACGTTGAAAATTATATTGTTGAAGTTTTTACCAATGAAATAGGTACCGACGAAATCACCATTAACATTGGTTCACTTACAGCGCCCGCCGATTTTGAAAAAGATTTGAAAGACCATTTCAGGGCTAAATTAAGAGTGGCACCAAATATTAAATTGCATAGTCCGGAAACAATTTCTAAAATGCAATTGCCCGAATTGAGCAGAAAAGCGATTACTTTTATTGATAAAAGAATTAAATAATGATGAAAGAATTTATATCAGCCGCACCAAAAAGCACGAGCGAATTCGCCGAAGGGTTTAACTTTGATGTATTACGTCCGTTTTACGATAGCGAGGTGAAGGCCGTTATGAATAAAATGTCGAGCGATGATTTGTATCATAACTTGATGGCATACCTATGGAAAGGTATTACCCGAGAAGAAGCTATACAAAAAGCCCTGAATATAAATTCGATTCGCGAATTTCAAACGACTTATATGCATCATGCAATTTGGTCAATTGTAAATAGCAGCAGTACAGGTTTAAGCTGGAGTGGTTTGGAAAATTTAGATCACAACAAATCGTATTTGTATATTGCCAATCACCGCGATATTTTATTGGACAGCGCCATTTTGCAAATTATTTTAGACAAAGAAGAATTTGCTACTTCTGAAATTACGTTTGGAAGTAATTTAATGGAGGAAGGTTTTATTACCGATTTCGGAAAAATGAACCGGATGTTCATGGTAAGAAGAGAAGGAAACGTTAAAGAGTTGTACGATATTTCGAAGCATTTGAGCGCTTACATTCGTTACACCATTTTAGATAAAAATGTAAGTGTGTGGATAGCTCAGCGAAATGGCCGTACTAAAGACGGTAACGACCAAACACAAACCGGATTATTAAAAATGCTTAACATGAGTGGTGGAAAAAATTTCGTTGATAATTTTTCTGCATTAAATATTGTTCCTCTTACCATTAGTTACGAATACGAACCCTGCGATTGGCTAAAAACACAGGAATTATATTTATCAACGCTTCATACTAAATACATTAAAACCCCCGGTGAAGATTTAAATAGTATTATAGCGGGCATTAAACAACCTAAAGGTAAAATTCATGTTCATTTTGGAAACCCAATAAAAAAAGAATTAATTGAAATAGATAAAATTGGTAATGAAAATGAAAAAATTAAAAATTTAACTCAGGTGATAGACAATCATATTCATAATAATTATTTTTTGCATAATGTAAATTATATTGCATACGATATTTTGAATCATACAACTGTTTTTGAGAAAAATTATTCGGCTGAAGAAAAAATTAATTTTTTAAATTATGTTGATGAGAAAATAAAAAATTTAAAAGGAGAGGTCGATGTATTAAAACAATTGTTTATTAAAATGTACAGCTATCCCGTAAAAAACAAATTGTATTAAAATAATATTCCCAGTTTTATATAAGCATTTAAACGGTTGGCCCCTCTGATTCTTCCGGGTGTAGTAACCTGAATATAATTATCATTAGAAGGTGTCGTTAACGAAAAAGGATCCTTTTCTATTGCATCCCAAAAAGACGAAAATAAAGCAAACAACTGTGCGCTGCAACCATAATCAATTGTAAAACGATTAAAAAGAATTCTGCTCTTTCCAAAACCAAAAACAACATCCGGTCGCGCTGTAAACTGGCCTTGCTCTCCGAAATTTGTTAAATACAATGGTGTGTAACTCCCGTTATTATCCATTTTTAAGCGCATTATTTTAGGGTCGTAAAAACAGGCAGAGGTGTTGATAGTAATTCCTGTAAAAAAATATCCGCCCCAAGGTGCCACATAGCGATCGTGGTAAAATTTAAAATACAAACAATAATTTATTCCGGTAATTTCATAATACTCTTGAGGATTATTTTCAAGTGCGTAACTATAAAAGGAGGTGCCTGTAGTGGGATTATAAATTACTGCATTGTTAACTTTAATAGTAGAATAGTTATCAAATATAGTTTTATAAAATTTTACTGAAGCCCCAATCATTATTCTCGTTTTTAAAGCGTACTCAAGGTACCCTTCATGAAATGTATTGAAAGCTAACCAGCCTTTGTTGGTATGACCTGCAGAATGTCCGATTAAAGTATTGCCGTTTTCATTGGTACCCAGTGTAACAGGACTAAAAGTAAAACCATATCCCAAAACAAATCTCTTCCCCATGTAACCCGGAGCTTTCTGTGAAAATAAATTCAGGGAGAAAGAAAAAATAAATATTACTATTACTACTCTCATAAAAATTATTTTCCGGTTTTTAATTCGTAAAACATCTGGTAAATTTTAGCATTTACAAAATCTTTGGTGGCTTTTCCTCTAATTATTTCCTGCTTCATGTAAACTACTTTATTCTTTTTTAAATCATACAGTGCGCCGTAACAAGCAGCGGCGGTTTTAGTACCCTTTACACTTACTATACCGGTTTTAAGAATATATTGCGTGCCGTATTTTGAAATAATTTTATTAATGTCGTTGGTATTAAAAATGGGTGCATGTGTATTATCTGAGCCGTCAACCTTTTCATAAATCCAATCGTTAATAACCGAATAGTCATTCATTTTATCTACATCAGCAGAAGTTATTAAACCTGGGTCTAAAGTCACTAATTTAAAATTTTGTTTTTCGGCGCAAAGGTTTACTGTTTTAATAAGTTCTTCCTGACTAAGGTCAGATTCCAATTCAGTAATTTCGCTGTTTTTTCCGGTATAATTTATCTGAATAAAAAAGGGCTCCAGAATTAAAACTTTTTCAATTTTTTCCTGGTCATGAATTCCATTTCCTTTTTTGTGTTTTTTACTTCTGTAAACATCATTTTTATTTCCCATACTGTATTCAGTAAAATCAACGGTTTGATTTGCAGAACCCGATGCGGGAAATTTTCCGACAAATTCTTTATCCTCCATAAACAAATCAACAAAGGCTTCTTTATAATAAGCTGTATCGTAATTTTTAAAATTATTTTCTTTTTGAATGTTAGCAATCAAATCGGTTTTTGATTTGGCAGTTGATGAATCTTTTTTAATAGGGGTTACTTGTTCGGGTTTTTTATTGGTTCTCACAAAATCAACAATGCCCCAACTGGTTTTAGATAACATTTTAAATAAACTATCTGTGAGGCTTCCCAATACTTCATCTTCCGGAAATTTTTTATGTGCTCGGTAAACATAATTTAACGACATAATGGTCCATTCATTAGGAGGCATCTTACTAATTAAATAATAAATTTGCTGAGGAAAACTTTCTACTTCACCATAAGCTTTTATCCCATCGCTTAAATACGAATCGTTATTATACTTTAGTAATCTAATATTATATAAACTTATGGCATATAAACATTTTGAAATTGTTTCTGTCAAATACACATTATTAGAATATTTTTTTGAAAGTATATAGGCTGCGTAAAAAGTATTGGCGTAATCGCGATTTTTTAAATACAACCTGCACAACTCAAAACGCGATAAATCTCTTATATAATTAAATTGCTCTTCGCCTAATAAATTATCCACTCTTCCGGAACTTGTTCTTGCTTTAATGAGTTCGCCAATGGCCGCTTTTCTTTTTGTGGTATTAGGATGCGTGCTTTTACTATCGTCTTCATTGGCGTTATTTCGAATGGAAGAAACCTCTTTTAAAAAATAACCATTCGGAATTTTAAAATACTCCGTTTCGAGAAATGATTTATTAAACTCTACCAATTCAAATGGTAAATGCGCATACTGCAAAACATCAAACGCTTTTTCGGCCTGAGCAAAATTAAAATTAGTTTGCTCAAACAATCTAAATCCTTCAATATCGGCTTCGCTTTCATATTCTTTCGAATACTGACATTTCTCAATAAGTTTATCGGCGTTAGTTTTTCCGGAATAATAATCGTTTTCAATTTTTTTGTTTTTAACGTAGCCGTTAATGTTGTGTTTTTTTACATAATGTGCAATTTCGTGACTCATAATATAAGCCATTTGCGCTTCGGTTTCGGCTTGTGCAATTAAACCAATATCAAAAAATAAATAACCTTTATCGTAACTGTAAGCATTTACTACTGCCGATTTTAAAGTAAAAATGTGTAATTGGCTTCTTAAAGTGGGATTGTTTTTTAAAACTAAATCGGCCAGTTTATTAAGGTATTTTGTAATCTCGTCGTTTATTAAAGTGTTGCCACTTTTTACAATTTTTTCGATTTCGTAATTAGATTCGGTAAGATAAATAGTTTTAAGCGCCTTATCATTTTCTTTGCCTTTATAAAGTTCGGTAATTTCGGTTTTTATAATTTTTCTGATGTCTTGTGTAAAAACCTCCGGCAAAACCCCTTCCGATTTTAAGGGGTAATAATTTTTTTGTAAGTTTTGTTGAGAAACTAATTTTAATCCAATAATTAAAAATAAAAATAAACTCTTTTTCATTTTATGGATTTTAAACTGCCAACATTTATTGTTTCGTGGCATTGCCACGACTTAAAATAAAAACTCCCCTGATTGCTCAGAGGAGTTTTATAAATGGTTTAAAAATTATTCAAACTTAATTTTAGCGAAGCGGTCTCTGCCTTTATCTTCGGTATAAATATAAATTTGATTGTCTTTACCCTGAACAAAAATTTCGCAATCGGATGGCGGGATAAATTGCGTGTTGCGCTCCTGTATAGGTGCAAAGCAATAATCTTCGTTTTTCATCAATACTGTTCTATTTGTAACTTTCCCATCGGTAAAAGAAACGGTGTTGCATACAAAATTAGAACCGTGAATACCTTGCACCGATTTTAAATCCTTAGGTTCAAAATCAGATTTTTGATAACGTTCGATATTTTTAGGATGATCATCATTTAAAATGTAAAGATTTTTTTGAGTTACCACAGCGATGTATTGTTTAAACACATGCGGAAAATTCATTCTCATTTCATTTCTAAGTGGCGCATTTTTTATCCATTCAAAATCACCGTTTTTTCCGAGCTTAGCTACAATCACATCCATGTACTCATATTGCCAGTAAGACGAATTACTGCCATAACTGCCGTAACTGCTGGAATTTACATATTGCTCTTTATATTGTTCTCCAACGTAATATACTGCATCGCCAACCGGAAAAATATAATCTAATTTATATTTAAAATATTTCGACCTTTTGGCATTCGATTCCAAAGCGTTTAGCATATCGTCGTTAAAAAACTTGGCGGTTTTTGCGGCCACCGAATTACTTCCTAAATTAATTTTAAAACTAAAAATTCCAACTTTTACCAAGTCGGCTCCTTTACGTTCTATTACATCCTTAACAAAACCTCCCACTACAATTTCGTTATCACTCGATTTCGAAAACTCAATATCACTTACTAAATAATCATCATCAAACAAAAGCTCTAATTGTTTTGGAGTTTGGTCGGCCGAGTTCATTGCATAAAAATTAAGACGGTAACGTTTTTCTTTGGTAGTGGCGTTTTTCGACAAGCCGTTATAGCACCAATAAACATTGTCTTTGTCATCGAGATATAAACCGATAAATCCGACGCCTTCCGACTCGGTAGCACCAAACATTCCACCAAAAATAGCTCCTAAATTAAATCCGCCTCCACTGTGTAATTTTTGAGCCACTGTTTTTGTCCATATTTTTTTCATACCTGTGGCATCCATTAAAATAAAATCGGTTTTATACTGATCGTCTTTAGTGGCTTTATGACTGGCTTTAATTAAAAATTTAGTAGCGCTAGGATTCGGAAAAATATCAAAATCAACAAACTCATAATGGTCGGCACTAATTGTAACAATTTCTTTAAGATCGTTGGAAACAACGCCTGAAGAAGAAACAGTTTGAAAAAACAGAGTCATTTTATCTGCTTTTTTATCGTATTGCCTCCTAAAAATAAAAACGTTTCCTTGTGCGTATTCCACGTCTTCAATTTTTGTTTGTCCTTCTTCATCTAAATTTACTTCTTTAGAAAAAGCAGGTTTAAGGGAGCCTTTATCATATTTCTCAATAAAAAAAGAAGTTCCTTTTCCTTTACTTCTAATGCGATAACAATAAAAACTATTATCATCGCCCCCCAACATGCGATTCATTTTGTTGTCGCGGTCGTTATCTAATTCGGGGCCGTTGGTTAATTTAACCTGTGCAAAATCCGACATGCTAAAACATAACATAGCGGCAAAAAATAGTTTTGATTTCATAAGTAGATTTTTTTAACCGCGGCAATGCCACGGGATAGTTGTTTCAAATGTATTTTAAAAAACAATAATATGCAATTAAGTTGTTAAATTATTTTTATTGAAAAAGCGTTTGTCAAAATGAATACTCTTGTGAAACGCAGGTGTTGGCTTTAAAAGTAATATTGTTAGAAGGAAAAGTAAAAAGTGTAACGTCAGAAGCATTAACAGCTACACCATAACTCGCATATTGTTTTGATTTGCTTGAGCCCAAATCCATAGTTACAGTTAATGCACCGCCACCGCAAGCCGGCGCCACTGAATAATACGGGGTAGATGCCGATACTGTTCCTTTTAATACTCCATCTACATATATTTTAATGTTAGTTACACCGTATTTTACACAGGTATCGTAAAAAGGCTTTTTCCACCAAAACACAAATCGCCCCTGATAATTACAAGTGCCATTATCTTCGGTGGCTTTTGAATTAAAGTTAGTGCTGTTAGGGTCCATACAACCCGGAACACCGCATGCATTAAATATTACGACAGAAAAACATATTGCTAAAATTCCGAAAATAACTTTTGTTTTCATATTATTAATCTTTAAAGTTTAAAACGCAAACCTATTTTAAGACTTACCAAAGCTATTAATATTTTGTGAAAACGCTACATTTTGCAACGTAATTAATAAAAGATTAAAGATTAAAGATTAAAGATTAAAGATTAAAGATTAAAGATTATTTAATTAAAAAAGCTCAGTTATAAATAACCAAGCTTTTTTATTTTTAAGATTCTTTCTTCGATTAATATTAATTTTTTTGTTACAGTAAATTAAATATTACCAGAGATATTCCTGCGAAGTACAAGTGTTGCCAGCAAATGTATTATTACTAATTGGAATGGTATAAAGTGTAGCGTTAGAAGCGTTAACCAAAGTGGCATTGCTTGTTAATATTTTTGTTTTGCTTGTACCCAGGTCTTTTGTAACCGTTAAGGCACCACCACCGCAACTTGGAGCCGTAGTATAATATGGAGTGGTTATTGGTACGGTTCCTGCCAAGGCGCCATCTACATATATTTTAACATTGGCCACACCATGAGCTACGCAACTATCGGTAAAACCTTTTTTCCACCAATAAACATATTGACCCTGATAGTTGCAGGTACCATCATCGTCGGTGGCTTTTGAGTTATAATTTGTGCTGTCTTTATCTTTACATCCTTTAACTGCACACGATGTAAAAATTAAATTTGAAGTTAAAGCTAATGCAGCTATAACTGTTACAATGGATTTCATTTTTGTTTTCATTTTTTTAAGTTTTTAAGTTTTATCAAATTTACTGAGATGATTATTTCAACGATTTTATATTTTGTGAAAAGGGTACTTTTTGGTGTGAAAACGATGAATTATTAAGTGGGACTATGTTAGATTTTTAATAATTATTTTTTACACTAAAATGAGAGCCCATTTTATATTTTAAGGCTATTCAAGAATGAAACGCATTCCTTGATGCGTGAGTAATAAATCATTTGTGATAGGAGGTTTATTAATTTCCTCGATTTTTTTCTTGCTAGTTTTCTTGATGTTTTCTGAACCCAAACGGCTTTTGTTTATTGAAAAAACGCATAATAAAATTAAAATTAGGGCGATGGTTGATATTATCTTTTTCATTTTTTTTAGTTTCTTCAAATGTATTAAGATACCTATTTGTGTTATTGGATTTTTTGTGAAAGCGATACTTTTTAGTGTGAAAGGTTAAGAATATTATAGAAAGAATGCGCGAATTGAGACTCTATCGCTAAGCCTCGCGACTCTCCACACCGAACCTTGAGATTTGAGATTAAAGATTAAAGATTAAAGATTAAAATAAATTTATTTACAACTTAATCTCTATCGAAAACTTTACGCTGAATGGGCTCACATCTTTATGATCTAAATAAGTTAAGCGATGTATAAAATCTACTCTTAAACATTTTAAAATATTACTTACACCATATCCTACTTCAATGTAAGGTGTATTTATATTTAATCCGTTAATTGGGGTAATTGGTAAGCCGGCTTGTGTTTTATCGACTTGCATGTTTCTATTTTCGTCGCTTAAACTTCCAAATAAAACTTTGCCGCTGGCGTGTGTGCGCCATCCCCATTTTTGAATAAGCGGCACACGATTAAAAAATAATCCCTCAAAATTATGCTGCCAGGTTAAGGAGGCATATTTATCACTCACAAATTCTAAATAATTCATTTGGTTAAACGCATTGTTCAAATACAAATACGATTGATTACCCTGATGAATAAATAAAAGCGGGAAGGGAATTCTGGAAGGTGTGTAACCGCCCGACAAAGTAATTGTGCTTCTTCCCAAAAAACCAAACATAAACGATCGGCTAATGCCGGCACTAATTTTATGATACTCATAATCGCCCAATAGTTTAGAACCATAAGTATAACGCAAATTATAAATAAAATTATTTCGATTAACTCTTACTTTAAAACGTTTGTTGCGTTTACTTCTCATGGCCACTTCGCCCGGCGAATATCTAAAATCGTAAACCAATTCGCTTACCTGAAAACAATTTTTTGTACGGCTGTCCGCTGCGTTTTCAGGATCCACTTTACATTCGAAAGAAAAAACGGGTTTATAAAAACGATTTTGTATTGTAAAATTTTGAGTTAAGCCGGCAATTAATTCGGTATTGCAATACAGCGAAAATTCTTGCAAATAATACGGATAAATAAATTTTCCGAAACGAGAGGCAGCCGCAAATATAGAAGTGGCTAAGCCCGAATTAAGAGCCAGAAAATCGGAAGTAATGCCTATTTGCTCTGCATCGAAATGATATTTTGCACCCAGTTCGCAATATCTTTTACGACTCATAATTCTGCTCACTTCCAGTTCGGGTTTAAAGTGTATTGGTCCGCCGGTTGAAGCTGCCAAATAACCTCTTATGATCCAGTTCTTATTAAATTCCTGCGTAGTTCTAAAACCAATTCTGAAACGATGATGTTCAAATAAATTGTAGGCGTATAAATAAGGGTACGGACCAAATTCGATTTTCCCAAACGATTTATATCCCGAAATTATTAAATCTAAAGTTTCTAACCAGCTTCTTACTTTGGGAATATTTTTTATGGAATCGATAATGGAATACATTTTTTTCTCGTCCTGCGTAAGCGCAACCGGACGAATAGAATCAAAATTTTGCAAGGCCAGTGAATCGGTTGTATTGATTTCGATAGGTGTATCAAAAAAACTTAGCGGTTGCGGATTCACAAAAGAATAATGATGGTAATTTGAATTTGTTTTTATTAATACCCCTGATGAGAGATCGGATAGTTCTGCCAAATCAACCACAATACGGGAGTTGGAGATAAACCAGGTTGAATCTATTTTTTTAAACTCGTGTTGAACTTTTATTTTTTCAACATAATTAATATTGGCCTCTTTATTAATTTGCGCATCCATTCTTATAAGTGAATAATCTAATTTATCTATCCACATTTTACCGGCAAAGGCTAAGTCGAATTTATTTTTAGGATAAAATTTTATTTCGTAGCAAAAGCGGTCATTGATAAAAGTGCTATCCACTAAAAAATATTTGTAATTTATTTTCCACTCGTCGCAAATAGGCGAAACAAAATCTTTAGTTAAAATGTTTGAGAAATTATTATAAAAATTTACGTTTTGTAAACCCGAACCAACAAACTGGTTAATGATGGAATTATCTGCGAGTGCGATACCCGAAATTTTTGAATTTAAAATACTCTCTTTACTTTTTTTAGGATTGTTTCGGAAATAATTTTTCGAAATAACTTCGCTCACAAAAACCGGAATTACAGGTTTGCCGTCTTCGCCTGCTACTTTTTGAGCATTGTCTATAATTTTGGCGATGTTGCCAATGACTAAATTCTTTTTTAATTTATCGGAAATATTATCCAGACAAATTTCGCTGCGGGTATAGGTTTGGTATTCGAGTGCCGGTAAATTATTATTGCTGTTTTTTTGTTTGTGTGAAATTACTTTTCTTAAAATTGGCCAGGCGGGGTTTTCGCCCATTAAAATAGTAACTTCTTGCAATTGATTAGAACTTGGTGATAATTGAAAATCGAGTTGAACAACATTGAGTGATTTGTTAATGCGTTTTGTTTTTGATTTATAACCTAAATACTGAACGGTTAATGAATCGAATTGTTTACCGGTTTCAATTTTATATTCACCGTTAAAATCGGTAGTTACACCATTGGCGGTTCCTTTAACGTAAACGGTGGCAAACGGAATTGGTTCGGAACTTGAAACATCGGTAACTTTTCCTTTAATGGTTATTTGTGCTTTGAGCGTTCCGAATGATAAGGCAATTAAAAAAATTATAAATAAATAAATAAATACTTTTTGTACATCTTTTTTAAATGCTGTATAGTGTATATTATTTGTTTCATTCATAAAGTAAAGATATTTTACTCTTGAAGTCGGGCCGATTATATTTTGTGAATAAGGCACTTTTTAGTGTGAAAACCGAAAAATTTCATTTAAAGATATATGAATTTTGGTTGCGAAGACAGGTTTTGATTGTGAAAATAGGTGAAATTTCGTCTAATTAACAACTCTATTAGTTCATTGGGAAAGTTTAACTCCCTAAAGTAACCCTTAAGCTAATTTTGTTAAAACGGCCCACTATTTTAACAGCATGCCGTTTTTTATTTTTTGGAGGATTTTACTCAACAATAATTCTTCCGGTGGAAACTTGTCCGTTTTGTTCGGTTTTTATGAGATACAATCCTTTTGCAAATTCGCTTAAATCAATTAAATTTTTTGCGGCTTCGCCCTTTAGTGTTTGCGATATTATTAATTGTCCGTTGGCATTTATAATTTGCAGTGTTACGGGACTGTTAGATTCTGAATCGTAAACCAAATTAAATATGCCGTTGCTTGGGTTGGGGTAAATTCGTATTTTCTTATTCTCAGCATCTAAATTTAAAACGCCCGTTATTGTTGAAGTGTATTTCCATAATTCGTTTCCGGTAACAGCATTTTTCGCAACAAAATAAAGTGTTGAACCCATTACTTTAAAATTATTTGGATCTGAATTTGCTGTACCGGTATTAATATCACCAACTAATAAAGTACCGGATACTGTTCCATCAGATTGCCATAATTCATTCCCATTAATGCCGTCGTTGGCGCTGAAATAAATATTTGTACCTAAAACTGTAAATCCGGAAGGATTTGATCCTATTGTACCAACATTAATGTCCTTAACTAAAACAGTTCCGACAGCGGTTCCGTCACTTTTCCAAATCTCTTTTCCATTAATACCATCGTCGGCGCTGAAATAAATGTTTGATCCTAAAACTGTGAAGTCACGTGGAGTAGAATTATTTGTGCCAATATTAATATCTTTAACTAAAACTGTACCGGCAGCGGTTCCGTCACTTCGCCAAAACTCTGATCCATTAATTGCATCCGTTGCCTCAAAATAAATATTTATACCTAAACCTGTAAATTGGTAAGCTCCAGAACCATTTGGACCAGGATTAATATCTTTAACTAGGATAGTTCCGGAGGCAGTTCCATCACTTTTCCATAATTCGTCTCCATTAATTCCATTATTTGCATTAAAATAAATGTTTGCACCAAATACAGCTAAGAAGGAAGGATATGAATCTGGGTTTCCAGCATTAATATCCTTTACTAAAACAGTGCCGGCCGCAGTTCCATCGCTTTTCCATAATCCATTCCCATTAATACCATCATTTGCTTGGAAATAAATATTTGAGCCTAAAACTGTAAGGAATGAAGGATCCGAATTATTTGTGCCAGGATTAATATCCTTAACTAAAACGGTACCTGCAACGGTTCCATCGCTTTTCCATAATTCGTTTCCTTTAATGCTATCATTAGCTTGGAAATAAATATTTGCACCTAAAACTACAATGCCAGATAAATTTGAGCTTTGGAATCCAAGTCGAATGTCTTTTACCATCATAGTTCCAGAGGCCGTACCATCACTTTTCCATAATTCAGAACCATTAATACCATCATCAGCTGAGAAATAAATATTTGAACCTAATACTGTCATATATTTTGGAAAAGATGAAAATGTGGGATTTATATCTTTAACTAAAACAGTTCCGGCTACCGTCCCGTCGCTTTTCCATATCTCTTTTCCATTAATGCCATCATCTGCCTGGAAATAAATATTTGAACCTAGTACTGCCACGTCGGAAGGATTAGAATTATTTGTACCCGTATTAATATCACTTACTATTGAAAGTGTTTGTGCGTTAGTAATATTTGCTAATGAAACAATACCTGCACTTAAAATGAATTTGTAAATTTTTTTCATGGTGTTTAGTTTTTAGCCGAAGGCTTCCCCTCGGGATAGTTTATTCAAATACATTAACTCTTTTATCTTTTTTTCATATAATCTTTTAAATTGCTCTCTTTTATTTTAGCATTATAATCTTCAACAGCAATAAGGTTAAATGAAATCCCCCAGTCGGAATAAGCCAGAATTTCACCATCTGCGGCGTCTACCACATACTGCATCCAAACAACATGTTCTTTATTAGTTTCGGTATCTTTAAAGGTTAAAGTGTATCTTAAATTATCAGCTTCGGGTGCAATCATCACGTAAGCAGCATCCGGTTTATTATTCATAATTACCTCGCGATAGGTGGCAGCATCAACAAATTCAACTTTATTTTTGTAAGTATCAACGGCCTTACCTTGGCTCACTTGTTTATTAAGATATGGCGATAAGATATAAAGTGTTTTACCTTTTAGTTTTTCGCCATTAATTTTTGATGATTCTTTCCAGTATTCTTTTTTGGTTTTCGTTAAAAGAACATTACAGTATTTTTGAAGTTGATAAATGCCATAATAAAAATCTTCTTCTAGTGGGTCTCTGGAAGCTAAATTAACGAACACAGAAGGAACAGCGGCGGGTTTTTCGGGCATTTTTAAAAGCAAAGTTCCCATATCTAAATTACGATCGGTAACAGCGAAGATATCTTCCCACCGGTTTCCTTTTGTACCAATCAAGGGATCGTATCTGTTGGCCGCAAAACCGCCACCGCTCGAAATCATTGCAGCTAATCCACGGTCAACGTTAACTTTATTGAACATAAGGATGGCATAAGTTTTATCTTTTTTGCTGATAATTTCGGCCACTTCAGTATAATTTTTGTATTCGATACCAGCCGATAATTTCCATATTTTATCTACCGCGTTTTTTAAGGATTGATTAAAATAAGCAAGCTTATCCTGATATTCTTTTAGCTGACCCGGCTTATCGGCAAACTTTGCAATTGTTTTTTCATCGCCTTGTTCAATGCAAACAATTAATTTGCGCGATTTTATGTCTTCCATGTCTTTAGTATTGGCGTATCCGGATTGCGCTTTGAGCGTTTGGTAAGAAGATGCTGAAATCATAATTACGATTAAACAGCTGAGAAGTGTTACTTTATTTTTCATGATGTTTTAGTTTTAGCCGTGGCAAAGCCACGGGATAGTTTATAATTTTAAATTTATTTTACTCAACAATAATTCTTCGGGTAGAAACTTGTCCGCTTTGTTCTGTTTTTATAAGATACAATCCTTTTGCAAATCCGCTTAAATCAATTAAATTTTTTGCGCCATCAGCATTTAGTGTTTGAGACATTACTATTTGTCCGCTTACATTTAAAATTTGCAGTGTTACGAGACTGTTAGACTCAGAATCGTAAACTAAATTAAATACGCCGGTGCTTGGGTTGGGGAAAATTACTATTTTCTTATTCTCAACATCAAAATTTAAAACGCCTGCCGTTGATGGTGTATATTTCCATAATTCACCTCCATTAGCTAGATTAAAAGCACTAAAATAAAGTGTTCCACCCATTACATTGAAATTGCTAGGGTTTGAATCGGATAAACCGGAATTGATATCACCCACCAATGAAGTACCTAATGCGGTTCCGTCAGTTGTCCATAACTCCTCTCCGTTAACACCGTCATTAGCACTAAAATAAATATTTGAACCAAGAACTTTAAATCCGGAAGGAAATGAACTATTTGCGCCCGATTTAATATCCTTAACTAACATCGTGCCAGCTGTAGTTCCATCACTTTTCCATAACTCTGTTCCATAAACACCACCATCATAAGCATTAAAGTAAATGTTAGAACCTAAAACCGTGAACCCTACAGGGTTTGAACTGAAAAGACTAAGGCCAACATTTATATCCTTAACCAGAACAGTTCCGGCGGCTGTTCCATCACTTTTCCATACTTCGGTTCCGTAATTGCCATCGTTGGCGCTAAAAATAATATTAGAACCAAAAACCTTCATCTCCGAAGGACCAGAGCCACTTGTTCCGGAATAAATATCCTTAACTAATATAGTTCCTATAGTAGTTCCGTCAGTTTTCCATAATTCAGCGCCATTAATAACATCGATTGCTCTAAAATAAATATTAGCACCTAAAACTAGAAAGTTATCGGGAAATGATCCGGCTACTCCAGTATTAATATCCTTAACCATAACAGTTCCGACAAGAGTTCCATCAGTTTTCCATAATTCCGCACCATTAACTCCATCGTCTGCTAAAAAATAAATATTTGAACCCATAATTGTAAATCCTGAAGGGGATGAACTTCCGCTACCAACATTTATATCCTTAACTAAAACTGTTCCGGATGCAGTTCCATCAGTTTTCCATAATTCTGTGCCGTTAATTCCATCGTTAGCTATAAAATAAACATTTGAACCCAATCCTTTAAAACCTGAAGGACTTGAACTACCAATAATCCCAACATTAATATCCTTAATTAAAATTGTTCCGGCTGCTGTTCCATCACTCTTCCATAATTCAGTACCTGCAATGCCATCACTTGCTTGAAAATAATTGCTCGAACCAAAAGCTGTATTTTCAATAGGGAACGAACTTAAGCCGCCTACATTAATATCTTTTACTAAAACTGTTCCGCCAGCCGTTCCATCACTTTTCCATAACTCCGTTCCATTTGAACCGTCATCAGCGGCAAAATATAGTTTGTTATTCATAACACTAAAAGAAAAAGGTATAGATGAACCGTTTCCTGGATTAATATCACTTACAATAGAAAGCGTTTGTGCATTGGTAATTTTTGCTGATAAAACAATACCGGCACTTAAAATGTATTTGTAAATTTTTTTCACGTTGTTTATTTTCATTAGTTTAATCAAATGTAGTTTAGTGTTTACTTCAAAGACATAATATTTTGTGAATCGGGTACTTTATGGTGTGAATACCGATAAATAATTTGTGTAGGCTTACCATTATAAAAAAAAGAGTATTTTTGGTTATGCTCAAAGCGGCTTCGTGTCTTAAAATAATGATCCTTTGTTTACTCTTAAACAATTTTCAAAATCAGCTTTGTTCACAATCTATTGTTTCCCAAAATAAAAACGATAACTATTTAAAGCGTTTAAGTGTAAAAGATTCTTTGTGGGAAGTTTATAATAATCCCACAAATTCGGATACCAATCGAATAAAAACACTTCAACGAATTCTTTGGACTTACATGAGTACTAAACCCGACACTTCATTTATTTTAGCAAAACAAGAATTAATTCTAACTCAATTAACGAAACATAAAGTACTTGAAGGAAGGGCATTAATTGATGTGGGCGCTGCTTTACAAACCATCGGCAATTTTGATGAAGCATTAGTATATTATTTAAAAGCAATTAAAATATTTGAAAATGAAAATAATAAAAGAGGATTAGGAGCTGTTTGTAATAACATCGGATTGCTGCATCAGAACCAAGCCAATTATCCGGAGGCCTTAAAATATTATTTAAGATCGCTTCATACGAGTGAGGAAATTGGCGATAAATTAGTTGAGGGGAAAGCCTTAACCAATATTGGAGCGCTTTATTATTTTCAGAAAGAATACGATAAAGCCACTAATTATTATGAAAAAGGAATACTCATAAATAAAGAAATTAAAAATAAATCGGCTGAAGCACTTTGTTACAGTAACCTTGGAATTATTTATAAATACAAATTAAATTTTAAGAAGGCCTTAGAATATTATTTGATGTCGCTTAATATCAGAGCAGAAATTGGCGATAAATCGGGGGTTGCTGCCTGTTATATAAATATTGGAGGTAATTTTCAGGATCAAAAAAAATATGAGGAAGCTTTGCAATATTATTTAAAAGCTATTGCTACTTCGAAGGAAATCGGAAAAAAACCGGAGATGTGCGTGAGCTATTTAAATTTATCAGTTTTATGTAACGAGTTACTAAATTATAAGAACGCCGTTCGGTATTCTGATTCTGCTTTAAAAATAGCCAAAGAAATGGGCGATATTAATAACGAACGTTTAGGTTACGAAATATTATCTAACATTTATGCCAGATCAAAAAATTTCGAAGAAGCCTATAATTACCAGATTAAATTTAAAAAATTAACAGATAGCATTTATAATGCCGATAATAGTAAACAACTCGGCGATTTAAAAACTCAATACGAAGTAGATAAAAAAGCCACTGAGCTTAAATTAACTTCGGAAGCCGAAAAAAAAGTAAGCGAAACTAAATTGAATCAAGAAAAAACTTTGCGTTACTTTTTATTTGGCGGATTAATTTTAGTATTGGCCGCTGGAATTACTTTTTTAAACCAACGCAACAAACAAAAAAAATTATCGGAACAATTGCAATTAATAAATGAAGAGCTCAAAAAAATAAACGATTCTAAAACAAAACTATTTTCTATTATTGGTCACGATATAAAATCACCAATGGCCAGTATACAAGGCTATACCGAATTAATTGCCGACAACAGCATTTCTTTTACCGAAACAGAAATAAAAGAATTTGCAAAAACCATGAACCTTTCGGTGAAAAATTTAAATGCCATGCTCGATAATATTTTGTTGTGGGCCTTAAACGAAAGCAAACAATTAAAAACTCAGTTTAATGTATTAAGCATAAATGATGTGATTACCTCTTGTATTGGATTATTAGCAGTAAACTCGCTTAAAAAAAATATTAAAGTTGTTTACACAAGTAATGTGGTTCAAAATATTGAAAGCGATAAAAACATATTGACCACCGTTATCAGAAATATATTATCTAACGCCATAAAATTTTCGCAACACGATTCTGAAATTAAAATAAACTCCAAAATAGAAAACCATCAATTGGTTATCAGCATTTCGGATTCGGGTGTCGGGATGAATGCAGCACAAATTGATAATGTTTTAAAGCATCAAAAACAAGAAAGCACTTTAGGAACCGCCAACGAAAAAGGAAATGGTTTGGGTTTATTTTTATGTAACGAATTTATGCTTAAATTAGAGGGAGATTTTTTAATTGAAAGTGAACCCGGTAACGGAACCACTGTAATTTTAAAATTAAATATCACTAACTTTTCATAATATGCATACCACGCTGATAATCGACGATGAATCTTATTTTTCAATCGCTTTAAAAAAACAATTAGAATTACATTGTCCCGACATTTTAATTATCGGCAACGTTGCCAGTGTGGCCGAAGGAGTTTCTTTTATAAATGAACACAAGCCGAGTTTAATTTTTTTAGATATTGAAATGCCCATGGAAGATGGTTTTTCTTTATTTAAATATTTTCCGAATCCCGACTTCGATGTGATTTTTACTACCGCGCACAATTCATACACTATACAGGCCATTCGGCATTCGGCATTAGATTATTTGTTGAAGCCGGTTAATAAAGAAGAGTTACAAAATTCGGTTCAGCGTTTTGTGGAGAAAAGACAATCGCAAAGCACCGCCAAAATTGCTAACCTTTTACATAATTTAGACATTCAGGTATTGTCGAAACAAAAAATTGCGGTGCCGGTTGGGCACGCTTTTGAATTTATTGAATTTTCCACCATTATAAGAGCTGAAGCGGATGATGCTTACACAAAACTATTTTTAATAAACGGAAAAAAAATATTGGTGACTAAATCATTAAATTTAATTGATAATCTTTTGCCGCAAGAATTATTTTTTAGAATTCACCGCTCCCACATTATTAATTTATTGCATGTAAAAACCTATATCAAAAAAGAAGGCGGCACTGTAATTTTAGCCGATGATTCGGCTTTACCGGTTGCCTTATCTAAAAAAGAAGAACTTTTTACGAAGTTAAATTTGAAGATGTAAATTGCTTTCTTATTTTTGTGGGCAATTATTAAATCAACTTCCAATGAAACATTTATTACTAGCTTCTATTGTTGTCGTGTCGTTAATAAGCCACGCCCAAATCAATCCCAAAAAAGATCCAAAATATGATTATTGTTATAAAGAAACTTCTTTTGAAACTGATGATTACAAAATTTATTTTTTAGATGCAGTAAATACCGACGAAAGAGCCAAATTTAAAATTAGGGTGTTTAATAAAACCAATGACTATATTATTTTTAAACCCACCGATTTAATTTTTAAAATTAATGGCAGCGATTTACCGAGTGGGGATAAACCCATGACCATTGGCCCCAATGATGAATCGGCCAAAGTAATAGATGTGAAAGGAAAAGGTTTACAAGTCGAAAAATTTACTTTCGAATTAAAAGCCGTTTATAAAGTAGCCGCAAATTCGCCGGGAATTAAAACTGCCGATTTTGATTTACCTCCATCCAAAAACGATTTTACTACCGGTAACTTTAAATGTAAACTTTTAAATAATAAATTAAAAACCGATAAAAGTTCGGCCCAATTCGGTTGTACTTATGAAGGCGATGGTATTGGAATAATTGATCCTTATAAATGCGCAGCTATAATGCCGAAAGGAAAAGAAAATGCCAACAGCAAAAATTACACCGGCATGTTAATGGATAAAGGAAAGTATGAAGATTTTAATGTGGAGTTTAAAGAAATAAGCGGTGGCGGCGATATGCAAAAAGGTGGTCTCAAAATTAAATGGAACGATACTTTTCGGGAATCAAAAATTTCTCCCTTAAAAGGCGGCACCATTCAAATGGAAATCGACACTGAAAAGAGTATTGAGAAAAATAAATAATTTAAAAATAAAATTTCTGAAAATAATCCCGGTGAACATCGGGATTATTTTTTTGAGGCCTGTTGTACAATGGCCGGATAGGCCGAAGTGCCAATTTGTTTTATACAATCCTTAATCGCTCCTCCCCAATAATTTCTTATTCCCATTCCTTTGGGGATGCACCACAATCTTTTGTAACCAATTACTTGTTTGCTCTCAATATCAAACATCACAAAATAAAAGTAAGCGCTTACGCCTTTTTTATTAAACGATTCAACAATAAGCGAACATCCTAATCCGCTTTTTTTAGTTTTGCTTTCGTATTTTTCAACCATACTTTGAATAGTGGTTTCCGGATTTTTTATTTTATATGTTTTATCCTCAGCAATCATAAGGCTATCAACTATAATAGTTTTATTAATACTATTTACCGATTTAATAGCCTTAAACAACAATAATTTTTTAATGGCGCCACCTATATCGTAATTTAAAGGCTCGTTAATAAAAAAGTCGTTCCATTGGCGAAAATGGGTGTTTATTGTTTCGTTACTCGCGCTATCTTCCGAACCAAATAAATCGGCAAAGCTTCCGCTAAAACGCGCATTCGAAAAATCTACGCCAAACCAAACAGCCGAATCTCCATTTAAAAGTAAATTGTTTTGAGAATGAGAAGCAGAAAAGTAAAAACTAAATATTATAACAATGGGAAGCCTTTGGCTAAAAAAAGTTTTCATTTTAATTTTTCGATTTGTTGGGCGAAACCAAATAATTTTCCCTCTTCAAAATAATTGGCCATTATTTGAATTCCCATTGGTAAACCGTTGCTATGTTTACCGCTTGGAATAGAAATGGCGGGAATGCCGGTAATGTTTGCCTGAACTGTAAAAATATCTTCTAAATACATTTTTATTGGGTCCGCACTGTTTTTTCCAAATTCAAATGCAGTGCCGGGCGTTGAAGGCGTAATTATAAAATCGTAATTTTTTAATATTTCCAAAGTTTTTTGCTGCAACAGTCGTCTAACCTTCTGCCCCATGCTATAGTAGGCATCGTAATATCCGGCGCTTAAAACAAAAGTTCCCAACATAATTCTTCGCTTCACTTCTTTGCCAAAACCTTCGCTCCGCGATTTTTTATACGTGCTTTCTAAATCGCCTGCAACACTGCTTCTAAATCCATAATGCACCCCGTCGAAACGCGACAAGTTGGAAGAAGCTTCGGCTGTAGTTAAAACATAATATACCGGAACCAAATAATCTAAGAATGGAAAATCAACCGCTTCAACAGTGTGACCGAGTTTTTTTAATTCATCTAATTTATTTAAAACACTTTGTTTTACTTCTTCATCAATTCCATTTGCTTCAATACAATCTTTTAAGTAAGCAATTTTATATTTTTTTGTTTCATTAACTTCAGTAGAATAATTCGGGACTTCTTTTTTAGAAACTGTTCCGTCAAATTCATCGGCACCTGCTATTACTTCCATCACCAAGGCGGTGTCTTCAACCGTTTTTGTAATGGGACCAATCTGATCAAATGACGAAGCGTAGGCAATTAATCCATAACGCGAAACTCTTCCGTAAGTTGGTTTAAATCCAACAGCACCGCAAAACGAAGCGGGCTGACGAATAGAACCGCCGGTATCGGAACCCAAACTAAGGTGACAAAATCCAGCCGCCAAAGCCGCCGCTGCGCCACCTGAAGAACCGCCCGGAACAAATTTTTCGTTGAGAGGATTTAAAACATTTCCGAAAGCCGAATTTTCATTGCTGCTTCCCATAGCAAACTCATCGCAATTACATCTGCCAATAATTATAGCATCTTCGACCAACAACCGTTCAACCACTGTTGCAGAATACAATGATTCAAAATTTTCTAAAATTTTTGAAGAAGCCGAAACTTTATGGCCTTTGTAACAAATATTATCTTTTAATGCAACAATAACGCCAAATAATTTTCCTAACGGTTTGCCTCCACTGATTTTGGCATCAATTGCTTTTGCCTGCTCAAGCGCACTTTTTTCAAAAACTTCCAAAAAAATATTCAAACGCTTTTTTTCATTAATGCCATTAATGGTTTCAGTAATTAAAGCAACGCAATTGGTTTTGCCCGACTTTAAATCGACTTGCAGATTTTTTATGTTCGAAAAATTATACATTTCTATTAAACAATAAAAGCGTCACCCGATTTAGAATGACGCTTTAAATATAATGAATCAATATTATTTTTTAGTATCGGTAGCGTTGGTATCGTCAACGCCTTTTGATGCGTCTTTAAAATCTTTAACCCCGCGACCTAATCCGCGCATTAATTCAGGAATTTTTTTACCGCCAAACATTAATAAAATAATGATGAGGATAATAACTATTTCGGGCATGCCTAAACCGCCTAAAATACCGAGTATGAGTGTGCTTATCATGTGTTTTAATTTTGTGATACAAAGATAATAAAAAATTTGGTTTGGTGGTGAAGTCAATTTATAGTAAAATTGAAGTAAAATTGAAGTAAAATTGAACCCATGTTAAACCGAATTTCTTCTATATTAACCGGAATTGCTGCTGGAATTGGTGTTATTTTTATAATGGAATTTGTAAGTCATACAATGTATCCGCTGCCGGCCGGACTAAATCCCGAAAAAATGGAAGACATGCGACAAATTATGAAACAAATGCCAATGGGTGCTCTAATAATGGTGATGGTTGGTTATTTTATTGGCGCGCTCGGGGGCGGAATAGTTTGTACCTTGATGTCGAAAGAATTTAAATTTAAAAATGTAATGTTTGTAGGATTAATTTTAACCGTGTTCGGAATTTTAAATTTTATGACGGTGCCGCATCCGATGTGGTTTATGGTGGGAAGTTTGGCCGTTTATTTTGCGGGCGCATTTTTAGGATACAAACTAACCAAGATGATAAAAAAATAATGATTAAAAAAGTAGAACATATTGGCATTGCCGTGAAGAATTTAAAAAACGCTAACGAATTATTCGCGAAACTTTTCGGGAAAGAACATTTTAAAATTGAAAAAGTAGAAAGCGAAAATGTGAGTACCAGTTTTTTTATGCTGGGAGAAACTAAAATAGAATTGCTCGAGGCCACCGATGAAAATAGTTCAATACAAAAATTCATCACCAAAAAAGGCGAAGGCATTCATCACATTGCTTACGAAGTTGAAAATATTATTGAAGAAATGGCCCGCTTAAAAAAAGAAGGTTTCGAATTACTCAATGATAAACCAAAAAACGGCGCCGATAATAAACTCATTTGTTTTTTGCATCCTAAAAGCACTAATGGTGTTTTGGTGGAACTTGTTCAAGAGAAAAGATAATTCGTTCTGTAGTGTAAAGAAAAGAATTACCGTTTGCGGTATTTTGCAGATGGTTCAGCAGCTTTTGAATGTGAAGTTTTTTTTGCAGAATACTTTTTACTTCTCACATTATCGGAACCAGAAATTTCAGAAGTAAAATCTTTCCCGATAAAGTCTGAAACATGAAATATGGTATCAAGATCTTCGAACATTAATCCCATTCCGGCTAAAGTTTTATGTTTACGCTTTTGAGAAGCAGTTAAACCTTCTATTTCTTTAAATTTATTGGAAGGGATAATAATAATGCGCCCATCCACCATGTAAAGAATAATTTTTCCCTTAGGGAAACGTACCTTTTTTATAAGTGGTGATGTATTGTTATATCCGATTGTTTTATTCATTTATTTTTATTGATTTTACTTTTTTATTAGCGTAAAACAAATTCAATTGTGATTTAACTGTAGTCATATTTATAATTAACATCTTTTCAATTTCATTAATTTCTTTATTTGTAAAACCAATATTGTATTCTAATTCAACAGAAGGCTCAATCCAAAATTTGCAAATTCGTTCCAAATCACTTTGTTTATCTGTAACGTGTACATGTCTTCTGTTTTCATTTATATCACTCGAAAAAACAAAAAACACATATTTTAAAAACACCAACAGCTTTCCCATCATTCAAATTTAGGGATTTTTAGCATGCATTCAAAAAACGAATTCTTTTAATTCTTTTAATTCATTTTAATGTCTCCTTATGAAAAAATTTCCAGGCTTTCCAATATTCCTGATAGGTATTTACGGGTTCGAGGCGGGTGCCTTTTAGTTCTCCTTCTAAACATGATGCCTTTTGTGGATTTGCGAAAAAAATATTACCTTTACATAAATGTCCGTAAAACATGAATTACAGAGTGTCATTTCAGGAAATGGATCGGTTAGGAATGGAAAAATTATCCAAACAATTACCAACCACCTTAGAAGAAAAAAGAAAACAGTTTCTGAACTTAAAAAAACAAAGCTCATCAAAGAGCAAGAAACGAAGGTCTTAATAGAATTTATCGACAACAAAAATCTTTGGTATAAAGACTTTGATCCATCCAAGTATATTGGTGAAGGAGCCGAGCAGAAGATATACGAATTTTCTGATCCTAAATTTGTTTTAAAGCTTAATGATTCTATTTTTTATGAATTGTGGGAAGATTATTTCAATAGTATTTTAATTCATAATTATTTCTTTCCTCATTTAGCATATCAATTACTTGGCTTTCTTAAATACGAGGATAAATTATATGCCGTGGTTAAACAACCGTTTGTAAGGTCAACAGAAAACACAAACCTTATTAATGTTAAAGAATTTTTGAGTGCGAATGGTTTCGTAAATAAAAAGGCCAACGATTATTATCATCCGGATCTTGGAATAATTGTAGAGGATTTGCACGATGAAAATGTTTTAACGGAAGAAGGTTCTTTACAATTTATAGATACTGTTTTTTTTCTTATGCCATCTTTTTTCGATAAAGATTAAAATCTGTCGCGTTACCCGGCGCAACCTCACCCGTCCCTCCGGGACACCTTCTCCCACGGGGAGAGGGAAATCACTGCAACGACTCCTTATGAAAATATTTCCAGGATTTCCAATATTCCTGATAGGCATTTATGGGTTCGAGGCGGGCGCCTTTTAATTCTCCTTCTAAACAATGTCCGCTAAAATTCCATTTTGAGTTGGTTTCAGTGTCTGTCAAAAAATTATTTGTATCGTTTTTAAATTCCAAAACTTTTCCATTTACAGTTCTTTTCCAAACGTGAAACGAAACCGAATCGTTTTCAAGTGCCACCAACACCGCCATATTTTTTACATTATCGTTAATGGTTTTTTCTTTCACTATTTTTTTCCACTGATAGGCTTTTGAGGTTCCGTTAACGGTAATTCCCAAAACTAAAACAAAGGGATTCCATTCTCCAACATTATTTTCGTTAACCATGTCGGTTGCGCTTAATGAAAATCCATTTTTAAATTGCTCGTATTTTTTTGTACTTGAAGAATCGGGCTGCATAATTAATGTTTCGGGATATTTTTCTAACCACTTTTGCAATGTGCTTTGCTCACAATAAATTTCTTGCATTTGTTTTCCTTTTAATTTCCCATAAAAAGCTTCGCCAGTTTCCTGATACCACCAGCTTTTTGTTTCGGTATCTTCAAACAAAGCATTACGGTTTTTCATTCCCACAATTTTAAAACGGAGATAATTTCCGTCTACCACCGGTGAAAAAACTCTTCCCGAATGGCACATTCCGCAATAAGTTACCAATACCGGAATATTTCCCAACGAATCCTGCACTTGATGATGGTAAACAATAAATTCGAGCGGATAAACTTTACATTTATTTTTATCGTTTATTCCAATAACAATTGTACTAAGCGGCAAAGAGCTTTCATTCGCGTTTTTGAAAATAATATTTTTAGGTTGATGAAACATTTTTTCGGGATTCATAAATATATTGAGAACATAAATAAAAAAAATAATAAAAATTAAAAGAAGCGAAAGAATTATTTTTTTAAACCATTTTCCGTTCCTGAATATTTTTATGAAAGGATAAATAAAAAGCAGCGCCCCTAAACCAAAAATAAAAATCTTCCAATAATTAAAATACCAGCACAGAAAAAAATAATCCGAATCCTGACTCCCCGGAAAAGGTATTAATAAATAATTTCGAAGGGCAGTAGGCACTAAAAGCAAAATCAATCCCAGCCAAAAAAATAAAATATAATATTTGTCAAATATTTTTTTCACACTAATAAAATATATGTTTCAGAAATAGTTTATTGATAAACAAAATCTTTTTCGCTTTGTTGACCCCATCCGTCCTTGCTCCGCAGGACACCTTCGCCTTAAGGAGAAGGGTATTTTTTTAAAAAAATAAACACAGAACCCGGAATAAATAATAATCAACTCGAAATAAATAATCCGAAATAACTACTCCTCCATTCCCAAATGTATCAACGCATCGCCTTCATTTACTATTGGCTGACTATTTACTCCAACAATATATCCATCGTGCGGCGACAAAATTTTTTGTTCTATTTCCCCGAAAGGGTTACAAATTACACCGAGCAAATCATCTTTTTGCACGTGCGCTCCGTTATGCGCGTTCATGTGAAATAACCCGCTGTCGGCCGCACGAACCCAGGTGCCTTTTACAATTTTTACTTCGCCGTTATTAGGAATATCTGTATCAACCATGTTATACGCTTTCATTAAACGCATACAGCCATGCACACCTTCGTTAATTGCTAAGTAATCGAAACGCATACTTTCGCCACCTTCATAAACTAAAATGGGCTTGTGATGTTTACCGGCTTCGTGACGTAAAGTTCCTTCGCGGTAATTACTATCAATAATTAATGGCGGCGAAAATTTTTCGGCGAGCGCTAAGTTGTCGGGGAAATCAAATACACAACGCAACTGCGGATAATTATTAATTTTTGCTCCGCCCGTATGAAAATCAATTCCAAAATCAATTAGCGGAATAATATGTTTCATTAAATCGTGTGCAATTCTGCTGCCGAGCGAACCTTTTTTATTGCCCGGAAAGCAACGATTTAAATCGCGGCCATCGGGCAAATCGCGCGTACTGTACAAAAACGAAACAATATTTATTACAGGAATGGCAATTACCGTTCCGCATTTTAATTTTTGTATCTCATCACTCGTAATTAATTTCCGTATTATTTCAATACCGTTGGTTTCTTCGCCATGCATACCGGCGCTAAATAAAATAGTTGGTCCGGCATTTTTAGAGCGAAATACGTGAACAGGAATTTCTATTTTAGTTTGCGTGTGTAATTCGTAAGCATTTAAAACCACGCGCTTATTTTCGCCGGAGGCAATGTGCTGACCGTTAATTTCAATAACTTTACTCATAAATTATTCTCCCGGTTTATTAAATTCATTTCTTTCAACGTATTCAATTATTTTTCCGGCAATATCTAAACCTGTTGCGCCTTCAATACCTTCTAATCCCGGCGATGAATTTACTTCCATTACTAAGGGTCCGCGATTGCTTTGCAACAAATCAACACCGGCAATTCCTAATCCTAATTTTTTTACTGCTTTTATTGCGGTTGCTCTTTCTTCGGCCGAAAGATTAATTACTGTTGCTGTTCCACCACGGTGTAAATTACTTCTGAACTCGCCTTCTTTTGCCTGACGTTTCATGGCGCCTACAATTTGTCCGTCAACCACAAACACTCTTATATCTGCCCCTTTCGATTCTTTAATAAATTCCTGAACCAATAAACTCGCTTTTAATTTTAAGAAAGCTTCTATTACTGATTTTGCCGCTTTTTGATTTTCTGCTAAAATTACACCGATGCCTTGTGTACCTTCTAATAATTTAATTACGCAAGGCGCACCGCCAATTTGTTCAATTACATTATCAATATCTTTTGGCTGATTAGCAAATGCGGTTTTTGGCATTCCTAAACCTGCGCGCGCTAAAATTTGTAAGCTTCGTAATTTATCTCGCGAGCGAACCAAGGCTTGCGATTCAACTGCAGTAAAAATTTTCATCATTTCGAACTGACGAACCACTGCAGAACCATAAAATGTTGCTGACGCTCCTATGCGCGGAATAACTGCATTAACGCCGGTAACTTCTTTGCCGCCGTTGTAAATATGCGGACGGCCCTGTTCAATTACCAAAACACATTTCATGTGATCGAGAATAAGGGTTTCGTGTCCGCGTTTTTCGGCGGCTTCCACTAATCGCATGGTGGAATACAAATTTTTGTTGCGAGATAAAATGGCAATTTTCATAGCTGTAAATTTAAATAATTTCTAATCCGCCGGTGTGAATTTGATTGGGATCGATAATGAATTTTCGTTTTAATATTCTTCTTCCAATTAAAACCGGATAGCGCATACTTTCGCGATCGCTTAATGAAAGTGTGCTGCGGATAATTTTTTTTCCTATTTTAATTTTGGTTTTTATAATGTACCGTTCTTCCATTTCGCCGAACGAGTTTTTTATTTTCTTTTTATCGAACTCAGTAAACTCGTGAATTTTTTCGGAATATTCAGGGTGCAATTCATCTAATAATTTAAAATACAAAACATTTTTACCATCCACATTTTTAAGTAAAATATCTTGGCAATGAATAGAAGAAGTGTAGGCACCGGTATCAATTTTGGCTTCCACGCCAAATAAATTCAGCTCCGGAAAATCAACAAATTCTCGACGCCCTATTAATCGCATAATATATTTTGCCGGTTCCATTTAAACAACAGCAATTTATTAAAAATTATTATTATAAAAAATATTCGCGTTAATTAGTGTAATTCGTGGCTAAATATTTCCTAAACCGCTCCACATTTACTTCAGCATTAAGTTCCGAATTTTTACTAATATAATTTAAGAGCTGTTCGGCAAAATAGGGCGCCAGCATTACACCTTTGGTTCCCATACCGTTAAACACAAATAAATTATTGTACTGAGGATGTTTTCCTAAAACTGGTCGCCGGTCAATCACAGAAGGACGAACTCCGGCATTATGCGACTTAATTTTATAATCAGCTACAGTTATTTTTTTTAACTTTTCCTGAAGTTCAATGAGGCCATTTTGGGAAGTGTTATCATTTAAATCTTCCCAATTATAAGTCGCTCCTGTTTTAAACTGATTTTCTTTGTCAGAAAAAATAAATCCATTTTTATTAATGATATCGGTTTCTATTTTTAAATCGTTGCTTTCTATAGTGAGAATTTCGCCTTTTGCGGGTTTTAAGGGAATGTAATTAAAAAACGGGTTATGCTTTACTAAATATCCTTCGGCAAAAATTATTTTAGAGGCAACAAATTCTTTATAAATTATTTTTTCGGAAGTGATTAATTGTGTGTATTCAAATTTTTCATTGGCAAAACTATTCTTTTCGGTTAAATATTTTCGTGTGCTTTCTAAAAATAAATTCACGTTTAAATTACCCGACTCCGTCACCTTAGAAAAACCAAATTCGCTTTGTTTTATATTTTGTGAGTGATTTTCGGTGTAAATTTCTTTATAGAGATACTTTTTTAATTCGCCATTTGCTTTTTTATGCCACAAATCAACTTCTTGTTGTTCCGAAAATAATTTTACAATGTTTCTTTTAATAATTAATTTACAATTAAGATTTTTTCCGACCTCTTTATAAAACCTCAACATCTCCGGTAATATTTCATCTGCCATCCAACTTTTACTGAGTCGTTTAAAAATAATGGGATTAAATATTCCGGCCGCCACTTTTGAGCAATTTGATAATTCGGGTTTATCAATCACCATTACCGAAAAATTATTTTCAATAAGTTTCAAGGCCAAAACACTTCCGGCCAAGCCCTGTCCCACAATTATAAAATCGAAAGTTTTTATGTTATTTTTGTTTTGATTTGAATCCGCGTTTTTCTCCCCGATAAGCACCTGATAAATAAACCACAATTCGGCCTCCGAATAATTGTTGTTTTTCGTTTATATCGGCAAATAATTCAACACCTATTCCTAAATCGTATTTAAATTTATAAATACCTTGTAAACTAATATACCCTCCCAACACATTGCTAATTACGGCGTGAAAATAGCCGACAGAATCTTCTTTTGCCACCACAAAGTTATCGTAAGAAGGGCCGATAAATGCAGCAAAATTTGTCCTATTTCGCTCTCTGCGTAATCCGTAGCATAAATGTCCCGAAATGTTGTTATTAGCTAATAATTGATCGCCACTCATAAAAAAACCAATTTGCAAATAATGGCGTTGCAAATGAAATTGAAAATCGACACTAATTAAACTTTGATCTCTGATTCTTACAGTAGAAAATGCTTTGCCAATACCCAATGTTAAATAGTTATTGTATTTTCGATAACGCTTTCCGTCAAATTCCAACTCCTGTTTAGGATTATAGGGCAAAGTATCTTTTTGCGAAAAGCCAAAACAAAAATTAAAAAGAAATAATATGGTAGCTAATTTTTTCAATTCTGCTAATTTACGTACTATTTGTAACGGTTTAAATTTTTAAAGTATATTTGTTCTTGTTGAACGCAAAGCTTTACATATTTTTATTTTTCTGCGGCGTATTTTCAGCCTGTAATAATCCTAAGGAAACTGCAATTACCAATGAAACCATTAAAACCAAAGATAATTTTCATTGGCCCATAGGTAAATTCATTTTCGTTACAAAAGAGGGGATGTTTTTTGAGGAATGGGTTAAAATAGATTCGGTAACATTTAAAGGTAGTAATTTTTTCATTAATAAAGCTAAAAACGATACCCTTTTTACCGTTACAATGAAATTAACAAGAGGTAAAGAAAAAACATCGCTGTTATTTAAACTAAAAGGTGAAAATAATAAAGACAGCGAATTTACCCTTATTAAAGAAGATGAAAATCTGTACGTTTTTGAAAATCCTTTTCATGATTATACTTCCATTATGCAATACAAAATTTTGGGAGATACTGCCATTGAAGTAACAGAAAGAGGTTTTGTAAAAAACAAAGAGCGGGAAGAAAAATATATTATGAAAAAAATTGATTAGAAAAACGCCCTGATGGTGGCCCCGCCAATATTTACAATATTTGCATCCGGCGATTTTCGTCCATCGTAATTAATGCTGATTTGAATGTTTCCTGTTAAATTTCGCTGATAACTTATGCCCCATGTATAATTATATCCCGGCCGTAACGCATTCAGCATTTCATAAGCCACCGGCGAATTCTGAACATCATTATAGGTAATGCTTAAAAAATCGGCCCTCAAATTAAAACTTCCTTTTTCAGATTGATTGTATTTCAACTCTAAAGCAAAATCGTTAATCGACGCTTTCTGAAAACCGCCTTCACCAATATTTTGTTTATTTGTGAATTTATAAATTGCACTTATGCGAATGGCGGTGTTCGGCTGAAAACTTAATTTCTGTTCTAAATCATAATATTCAATTGTATAATTACGTTGCGAAAAAAATTGCGAGGCATAGCCTTTTAAACCGCTTACATCATGACTTAAAAAACTCCACGACTTTAAAAAATTAAGTCGCATCCTAAATTCGTGAGAATAATTTTCACGCGAATCTAATCCGTTTAATAAAAGCTGTTTGGTTTTGTTATTCAAAAAAGTATAATCGGCGCCAAATACCGTGGCCGATTGATTAAAAAATACACTTTGCCTCAAAGCATAATTGGTAGAAAGTAAACTAGTATCTTTAACAGTGCTGTTAAAAAAATCGGAATTAAAAAACTGTCCGTTATCATACGTTTTATTATCTACCCTAAAAACACTTTGTGTGGCAAAACGCCCAACGAATTTTGCCAATCCTTTGCTGTCTTCTTTTAATAAAACTACCGGCCGTATATTAAACGAAAAACTTAATTGGTTCTGTAATACTTTCACGTATTGCGATGTAGGCGTGTAAACACGAATGTATTTTAACTGGTCGGCAAATTGTCCTACTTCAAATTCGTTGAGCTCTTTTATTCCATTGCTGTTATAATCGTTCCATGCAAACTGACCTTGCCCGGGAGCCACTTCCACATAATAAAATTCTTTTTTATTTTCTAATCCGTAACCGGTTTCATAAAAAAGGGTGGATGTAATTAATCCTTTAAATAATCGCGGACTATACTCTACCCTTCCCAATAAACTATTATCGGGTTTTAAAGCATTGCTCACCACGTTTTTTAATTGCAAATCGCGATAGGTAAATAATAAAGTGATTGGATGATTTTTTATACTGTAAACATTTAATTGAAGTCCCAAATTTTGCGCATAAGTGCTGTCTTTAATTACATCGTTATACGCTTGTCTGTCGCGACGCTCGCGGTAAAATAATTTTATTTTGTTTTTTATGGTATCCGAATTTGTAATATTTGCTTCCCATTCCCATAACTGATAAGTTCGTGGTAAAAGTGTGTTGGTGGGAATGGATCTGAAAATATTGTGTTCAAATTCGTCGCTTAGTGAAATTTTAAATTTTCCGAAACCCTGAGAAATTCCGCTTTTGTGCCTGTAAAATTCGGTGTTAACCGGATTATTACTGGTGGTTAAGTAGGAACCGTCGTATTGAACATTAAATCGGTTTTTTGTTACCCTGCCGGTTAATTGCTGTTTGTTGCCGCTAAAAAAACTTCCTTCTAAAAAAGTATTGTAAGCATAAATTAATTTATAGCGATTGGCTTTTTCAATTCCTAATTCTGCTCTTCCAATGTGCTGATCTGTATTTATGGCATCAACATAAGGGCGGTTCCAATCGCGCTGAAACTCTACGGTTCTGAAACGTTCTATCTGATTAAAATTTTGCGCTACATATTCGTAATTGATGTTGTAAATTAATTTAGCCGGATTTTTGTCGGAGGAATCTTTTTTAAAAATAGATTGATTATTACTTTTTAATTTATAGCCATAACCCTGATCGTTTTGTTTATCGAACGGACTGAAAGTATTTATATCGTTTTTCGAATACGCTCCTTCCATTACCAAATTATGGTTTTTATCAAAAGTATATTCAAAGCCTCCGGTAGCCATTTGATTTTGTTTTGGAGTTACGAGAGGGATAACCGGTTCATAATTTCCCTGAGGTTTGCCGCCAACCGGCACTACCCATTTATACACTTTTCCATTAGCGGCTGCAGAAATTTGAATGTAATTACCGTTCCCAAATCCAACATTCGAAAATTTATTTCTGTATTTGGCACTATCGGGACTGGTTGAATAAACAAAAATTCCATAATAGGTTGTAAGGCCAACAACGGTGTCTTTTTTCCAATAAAAAACATCGCTGTTATTAAAATTAGTAAGTTCGGCGCCGCTAAAAACCGCTTTGCTAATTGTATCGCCAATGTCAAATAATACTTTTTTTTGATCTTGTGTAAGAGTTTGCTGCAGCGATTTCTCTTTGTCGTCTTGTTCGGTATAAAAATTTCCGAATATTTTTAATTTACCAATCTCCACTTCTTCACTCACAAAAAATAAACTGCGGCCATAATTCCGTTCGGCATATTGAAACTCTGCTACAATACGTTTATCTTTTGTAATAATTTGCCGGGCAGTAAAAACTAATTCGCCCGTGTTATAATCAATAATGTAATCGTTTTGCTGTCCGCGTTGCATCAATCTCCCGTCAATATAAATTTTTTCCGTTCCGGATAAAACAATAATAAAAGGTTCGTTGTTGGCACCTACCAAACGGTATGGGCCTTGATTATTTTCTTTCCCAAAAATAACATTGCGTGCAAATTTTCCTTTTGAAACGGCTCCCGCAACGGTGGTTCTGAAAGTGACTGCTTTTTTTCCGATGGTGTCTGAATAAATATTTGAAATCTGCGCCCCTTGCGCCCGTTTATAAAAATTCATGAAGTAACTGTTATTGGGTTTCGACAATTGATAATCGCCAACAATTAATTTGGTACTTTTATTAGAGAGTTGAATAAATACTTTATCAAATTCCTGTAATTGTGCTGTAGTTCCATCGGCCTGAAAAGGAATATTATTATCGGTGGCCACCATTACCAAATCAATTTCGGGAGTTAATTTACCGCTTACCTGTAAATTTAAATTGGAGTTCACTACTACATCCTGGTTATTTCCGAAAGTTATTCCTCTACTAAGACTTCCGTTTTTACTAAGGCCATCATTCATAAAAAAACCTGTACTCTTATTATTATCATTAAAGGTTATTGAAAAAGGATTTCCGGGCCGCGTTAAATCTCTTGTAACAACATTTAAATCCTTGTGAAAAAAAGGTTTTTCAAAATTATATGGGAAAGTTTTGTAAGTTACTCTTAATGTATCGGGATGTTTTCCGTTTTCAAAAATAATAGCGTGCAATGCGTAATCAATTTTATATTTTAACGAATCGCTTTCTACTAAATAAGGCTTTATACTTCCGGGAACTATACTTAATGTATCTAAATAAAGTGTATCGCCAATAAGCAGAAATTTTTTGTTGCGCGAATTATTATTTAATTGCGAAAACAATTCTCCCGCCGTTAGGCAGAAAAAAAATAAGAGTAGCAATTGCTTTGTTTTCACTTTAATTTCTAATGGTTTTTAAAGATAGGAAATAGCCATATATCCATAACATGTAAAACAAAAATCCTAATGGCTATTCGAAGTGCCAAATAAAAAACAAATTATCATCAAATCAAATATCCATGTTACGGTTTCAGCGAAAGGCAAATGCGATTATAAACCAATCTCATTTATTTAGTAAAACGAAAAATTCACGTCTTAAATTGTGTAATTATGAGATAAAAAACATATAATTTCCAATTAAAATTGATTATCATTATCGGAAATTTTAAATATGCCTCGCATTATAACATATAACGTTAACGGGATAAGGGCTGCTTTAGGAAAAGGTTTAATTAACTGGATGAAGTTGGCGAAACCCGATATTTTGTGTGTTCAGGAAATTAAAGCCCATCCCGAGCAAGTTGCAGTTTTTGATTTTGAGGAACTGGGTTATGAGCATTATTGGCATCCGGCACAAAAAAAAGGATACAGCGGGGTTGCAATATTTACAAAAATAAAACCCGATAAGGTAATTTATGGATGTGGAATTGAAAAATACGATTTCGAGGGGCGATTTATTCGTGCCGATTTTGGAGATGTTTCGGTAGTTAGCGTATATCACCCAAGCGGAAGCAGCGGTGATGAGCGACAGGATTTTAAAATGAAATGGCTACAAGATTTTCAAAAATACGTTGATAATTTAAAGAAAATGCGTTCGAAACTGATACTTTCGGGCGATTTTAATATTTGTCATAAACCTATAGATATTCATAACCCGGTATCAAATGCCAATACTTCCGGTTTTTTACCCGAGGAGCGCGAATGGATGGAACAATTTATGCAATCGGGATTTGTAGATTCATTCCGTTATTTTAACACCGAACCGCACCAATACAGCTGGTGGAGCTATAGGGCCGGATCGCGTGGCAAAAATCTGGGTTGGCGAATAGATTACAATTTGGTGACCGAAAATCTTAAAAAAAACCTCAAACACTCTGTAATTTTGTCCGAAGCCATGCATAGCGACCATTGTCCTGTTCTGTTGGATATTGATTTTTAGCCCCCTTTCCCCTAAAAGGGTGAAATTTTTATTGTGTTATAAAAAAATTAGTTATTTTTAGAGAAAAGTATAATTTTGTAGCTTAATATATCTTATTATTTTTTCACTGTTATGAATAAATTTTTCGGCGTTATTTTTTGTTCGGTTGTCACAGCGGGTTTTTTTAGCTCATGCGGTGGTGATGATAATAGTAAAGACCATGGCACATCTGAGGCTAAGGGCGGCATTTATTTAGGCGGCATCGCCCGTTTAAATGAAGTAGAAAACATTAAAAGTCTCATTCCTTTTGCAATGAATGATGTGGTGAGTTATCACTTAGGCGCACAGGTGTATGAAGGCCTTGTAAAATACAATCAAACTGATTTAAGTTTAATTCCCGGACTTGCCACTAGATGGGAAGTGAGCGAAGATCAGACACAATATACTTTTCATTTACGGGCAGGCGTAAAATTTCATGATGACCCTTGTTTTGCTGATGGTAAAGGACGAATTGTTACTGCTATTGATTTTAAATATTGTTTCGACCGCCTTTGTGCAACTGATCCTTCCAACAATTTATTTGACGTTACCTTTAAAGATAAAGTAGAAGGTGCGAATGAATCATTTGAAGCTTCTAAAGGAGGCAAAAAAACAGGTGTTTCGGGTGTTAAGATTGTAAACGATTCTACCATCACTATAAAATTATTAAACATAGATCCCAGCTTCCTTAATATTTTAGCAATGCCGGGATGCTATATTTATCCGAACGAAGCAGTTACAAAATACGGAGTTGATATGCGTACTAAAGTGGTTGGTACCGGACCATTTGTTATAGAAACAGTTAAAGAAGGCGAAGTAATTTTGATGAAGAAAAACCCTAATTATTGGGGTGTTGATGCCAATGGAACTAAATTACCTTATTTAGATGGGATTAAATGGACCTTCATTCGCGAGAAACAATCAGAGGTATTGGAGTTCAAACGTGGTAATATTGATATGATTTACCGTATTCCTGTTGTAATGTTTCATGAATTAATGGGTGATTTAGAGCACGCAAAAGAGCGCAAAAACGATTTTATTATTTTAAACTCAATAGCCTTAAACACCAATTATTTTGGTTTTAATTGTCAGAGCAACTTATTTTCTAAAAAAGAAGTTCGTCTGGCATTTAATGCTGCTATTGATCGCCATAAGATTGCTGATTTCACTATTCAGGGAGAAGGTAATTCGGCCGACTACGGATTTGTTCCATATAATGAAGCCTTTGAAGCAGCGGGTTATAATTACAAAGCTTTAAAAGGTTTTACTTATGATCCTGAAAAAGCAAAAGAATTAATGAAGAAGGCCGGCTATGCAAATGGAAAAGGTTTTCCGAAACTTACTTTGGAGATTAACAGCGGTGGTGGTGACCGTAATATTTTAGTAGCTGAAGTTGTACAAAAAATGTTGAAAGAAAATCTGAATGTAGATATTGAAATTAATATTGTTCCTTTAGGAGAGCACATTGAAAATGTACAGTCGGCAAAAACTGATTTTTTCCGTTTTGCCTGGGTAGCCGATTATCCGGATCCTGAAACTTTCTTAACCATGTTTTATGGCAAACACGTTCCAAAATCTATGTCAGAAAAAGCTTATATGAATTTCGGTCGTTACGTCAATCCTAAATTCGACTCTGCGTTTAATGCCGCTCGTATTATTCCTGACAAAACAAAACGCTTTGAAGCCTTATCGGCCACCGAGCAATTAATTATTGACGACGCAGCGCTTATGCCCATTTTTTATGACGAGAACTTCCGTTTAGAGCAATTAAACGTTCGTAATCTTCCGGAGAACACAATGAATTATTTTGATCTTACTACTACTTACTTGATTCCTTTAGATAAGATGAAGAAAAAATAATCCGCGCAGCGGAAAGAGCTTTAAAAAATCCTGCTAAAAATTTGGCGGGATTTTTTTATTTTAACAGGCTTTGTTCTTTTATGTTTCCTTAAATACATTTATATTTAATATTATTATGTCAGACCAAAAACATGTTATAATTGTAGCCGGAGGCACCGGTGTTCGTATGAATCACGAAGTGCCGAAGCAATTTATTAAAATCGACGGTAAACCGATTATAACATACGCCATCGAAAAATTTTTAAGTTATGATGTAAGCATAAATGTGATTTTAGTTTGTCACGCCGATTATCTGAAACATTTAAACGCCCTACTCTCAGAATATTTTCCTAAAAACAACTTTAAGGTTACTAACGGCGGAGCAACAAGGTTTCAATCGGTAAAAAATGGGTTGAATTTAATTAAGGATACTAACGGTATGGTGGCTATACACGATGCTGCACGTCCTTTTGTAAGCATTGCCACTATTAAAAATTGTTTTGAAACAGCGGCGCAAAAAGGAAATGCTATTCCGTTTATTCCTTTAAACGAAAGTTTGCGGCATGTTGAGAATGAAAAAAATAATTGGGTGGACCGAAATGATTTTAAAATTATTCAAACGCCGCAATGTTTTAAAATTGATTTAATAAAAAAAGCCTTCGAGCAAGATTATAATTCAGCATTTACCGACGATGCCACCGTACTTGAACAAACCGGCGTTGTAATAAATTTGGTGGAAGGAAATTCGGAAAATATAAAAATTACCACGCCTACCGATTTAAAAATGGCAGAATCGTTATTATCAAAATGAATACCGAAGACATAGCTGATGCATTGGAGATAACTGCAAAACTTCAAGAACTCCATGGCGAAAATCCGTTTAAGGTAAGAGCACTCAGTGGTGCCGCCTATAAACTTTCTAAAACACGAATGGATTTGCGCGGTAAATCACAAAATGAAATTGAACAAATTGAAGGTGTAGGAAAAGGCATTGCTGCAAAAATAATTGAATTGCTTAGCACCGGAACCACCGAAGAGTTCGAAGAATTAAAAAACAAAACACCCCTCGGAGTTATTGAAATGTTGGGCGTAAAAGGATTGGGACCAAAAAAAGTTCGTCAGCTTTGGAAAGAATTAAATGTTGAGAGTCTTGGTGAATTGCTTTACGCCTGCCACGAAAACCGTTTGGTAGATTTAAAAGGTTTTGGCATAAAAACGCAGGAGAGCGTTCAAAAAAATATTGAGTTTAAACAAAGTAATTCCGGAAAAATTCATTTTGCGAGGGCCGAGAAAGAAGTTCTTCAAATGGTTAAAAATTTAAAACAAAATATTTCTTTCATTGAAAATATTTCAGCCACCGGTGAAGTTCGCAGAAAATGTGATATCATCACTAAAATTGAAATCATTGCGTCCACCAACGAAATTGAGGAAGTAAAAGTAATTTTAACCGAACAATTAGGTTTTATTGAAGATGAAGAAATTGAAAACACTTTTGTGTATGGTAACGAGGGTTGCCCGACAATAATATATTTATGTGCCCCCGAAAATTTTTACAAAGAATTATTTGAAACCACCGGCTCTTCCGAATTTATTGAACAGTTTTTAGAAACAGAAATTGAAACTCCTGAATCGGAAGAAGAAATTTTTGAATCACAAGGTTTACAATTTATTGAACCCGAATTACGCGAATCATCTTCGATAATAAAAATCGCGAAAGAAAATAAAATTCCAAAACTCATTGAGTATTCCAACTTAAAAGGCATTTTGCATAATCACAGCACTTACAGCGATGGCATGAATACTTTGCAGGAGATGGCGGAATATTGTAAAGAATTAGGTTTCGAATATTTTGGTATTTGCGACCACTCACAAACTGCAGTTTATGCAGAAGGATTAAAACCCGAAAAAGTTTTATTGCAGCAAAAAGAAATTGATAAACTTAATAAACAATTAGCTCCCTTTAAAATTTTTAAAGGAATAGAAAGCGATATTTTAAACGACGGGCGATTAGATTATGAAGAAGATATTTTAAAAACATTTGATTTTGTTGTCGCCTCCGTTCATTCTAATTTAAAAATGGATGAAGAAAAAGCAACGCATCGTTTATTAAAAGCCATTGAAAATCCGTACACGACCATACTCGGACATCCAACAGGAAGATTATTATTAGCACGAGAAGGTTATCCGCTTAATCACAAAAAAATAATTGATGCTTGTGCAGCAAATGGTGTAATCATTGAATTAAACGCGCATCCGTACAGATTGGATATTGACTGGAGTTGGATACCTTATTGCATTGAGAAAGGTGTAAAAATTTCTATCAACCCTGATGCGCATCAAAAAGAAGGATTGAAAGATATGTGTTACGGAGTTTACTCGGCCCGCAAAGGAATGCTGGATACTAAAAATTGTTTTAACGCGTTATCGTTGGAGGAAATTGAAAAATATTTTAATTCACGTAAAAAATAATTCTGCATTTTTAATTTTTAATTAATAAAATGCCAATATTAAATTCAATAGCATCGTGGTTAATGAAAAAGCGGATGCATCAAATTGATCTTTTCATAAAATATCCGTACGAAGTTCAGAACGAATGGATGCTGAATTTAGTGAAAGATGCAAAGGATACCGAATTCGGGAAAAATAATAATTTCTCTCAAATAAAAAATTACAATCAGTTTAAAAAAAATATTCCCATACAGGATTACGAAAGTTTAAAACCATTTATTGAACGTACCCGCCGCGGCGAACAAAATTTATTATGGCACAGTGATGTAAAATGGTTTGCCAAAAGTAGTGGTACCACCGATAAAAGTAAATTTATTCCGGTGAGTAACGAATCGCTCAACGGCTGTCATTATAACGGTGGCCGTGATATGGTAACTTTACATTGCGTAAATAATCCCGAAACACTTTTATTCACAGGGAAAAATTTAGCACTGGGCGGAAGTTTTAAAACCGATGAATTCGGGAATCATAATTCATTTCAGGGTGATGTGAGTGCCATTATTATTCAGAATTTACCCAAGTGGGCCGAATTTTTTAGAGCGCCCGATGTAAATATTGCTTTGATGAATGAATGGGAAAATAAACTCGAAAAATTAGCGGCGAGTATGATGAAAGAAAATGTAACCAGTTTAGCAGGCGTTCCGAGCTGGATGCTCGTTCTTCTTAAAAAAATAATGGAATTAAAAAATGCAAAAACAATTAATGAAGTTTGGCCCAATTTAGAAGTTTATTTTCATGGCGGTGTTAGTTTTGCCCCATATAAAGAACATTTTAAACAATTTTTTAATAACGATAAAATAAATTATATACAATTATACAGCGCTTCGGAAGGATTTTTCGGAATACAAGATCAGGTAAAAAGCGATGATCTGCTTTTGATGTTGGATTACGGAATTTTTTACGAATTTATTCCCATTGAAGATATTACTTTACAAAATCCAAGAATTTATAATTTATCTGAAATAAGTAAAGGAATAAATTACGCCATTGTAATAAGCACCAACGCCGGTTTGTGGCGATATCAATTAGGAGATACGGTGCAATTTACCAGTACCAATCCGTACCGATTAATAATTACAGGGCGCACCAAACATTTTATTAATGTTTTTGGCGAGGAATTAATGGTACACAATACCGATCAGGCCATTTCTTTAGCTTGCGAAAAAACGGGCGCACTGGTAAGCGAATACACTTTGGCGCCGGTGTATATGGCTATCGACAGCGGCGCGCACGAATGGCTGATTGAATTTGAAAAAGAACCCGAAAATTTTGATTACTTTGTATACGTTTTAGATTCGGGTCTCAAACAATTAAATTCAGATTACGAAGCTAAACGGTATAACGATTATGTTTTAAAAGCACCCATCGTTATTAATTTACCGGTTGGCAGTTTTTATAAATTTTTGAAAAGCGAAAATAAATTAGGCGGTCAATTTAAAGTGCAGCGATTAAGTAATAACAGGAATTTTGTAGAGAGAATTAAAAAAATAATTCACCAATCACAAACAATCGTTTAAAATAAAATGAAAATTAAAAAAAATATTTTTTTAATTGTACCGATTGCTTTATGCCTGGGTTTTAGCGGCGATAAACCTTCTTACACTATAAAACAAGTATATAATTATTTTACTTCCGATAATTTAGGAAATACTTATTTAGTGAATGGCGAAGAAATAACAAAATACAATGCTTCGGGACAATTATTTAAAAAATATAGCAACAAACGATTTGGAAATATTACTATGGTGGATGCCACTAACGCCTTAAAAATATTATTGTATTATAAAGATTTTCAAAATATTGTTTTTATTGATGATCAATTATCACAAAACGGTGATTTAATTTCGCTCGAAAATTTAAATTACGAACAAACCGATTTGGTTTGTACTTCGTTTAATAATAGTTTCTGGATTTACAATAAACAAAATAACGAACTGGTTCGCTTTAATGAAAATTCGTTACCAGTTGCAAAAACAGGTAACTTAAAACAACTTTTGCAGGCCGAAATAAAACCCAATTTTATGTTGGAGCAAAACAGTTATCTGTATTTAAATTGCCCCAACCTAGGCGTATATGTGTTTGATATTTATGGCACATTTACTAAGATTATCGGCTTAAAAAACCTGTCCTGGTTTCAGGTAAATAACAATACTCTTTTTTATTTTAAAAATCATCAACTGGTTTCTTATAATTCAAAAACATTTGAAGAAAAGTCGGAAGAGTTTAGCGATACGCTCATAAAAACGGTACGTCTCGAGAAAGATAAATGGTTTATACAATACCACGATTCACTAAAAATTTACACAAATACTCAAAAATAAACGTTTGGTCAATCCCCTGAAATAACGTATTTTTGGGACTTATTTTTCAGAATCCAATGGCCAAATTTTCTCCTCTTAAAGTTAAAGATATTCGCCGCGAAACGAACGATGCGGTTTCGATAGCATTTGATGTTCCTCCTATTTTACAAATACCATTTCAGTTTAAGCAAGGGCAATACATTACTTTAAAATTAAATATTAAAGGCGAAGAAGTGCGCCGTTCTTACAGTATTTGCACAAGTCCGTATTCCGAAAAAGAATTGCGTGTGGCTATTAAGGAAGTTAATGGCGGAAAGGTTTCTACTTATATCAATCGCCATTTAAAAGTGGGTGATACGCTGGAGGTAATGCCGCCGATGGGAAATTTTCATTCGGTACTATCGGGCAACAATAAAAAGAAATACGTTTTATTTGCGGGCGGAAGCGGTATTACACCTATGATGAGTATTTTAAAAAGTGTTTTGCACATCGAAAAAAACAGTAACGTTACATTAATTTATGCCAACCGAAATGAAGATGCAGTTATTTTTAAATCGGAATTAGAAAAAATTGTAAGCGAAAATAAAACTAATTTTAAATTAGTTAATGTTTATGATTCACCAAAAAATTCTCTTCCTGATTTGCAAAAAGGTTTAATTACGTCCGAAAAAGCAAAACATTTATTGGAAAACATTAACGGATTAAAAGCAGATGAATATTTTATTTGCGGTCCGGCGCCGATGATGGAAAATATTAAAACAGCTTTAGAGAATTTAAAAACGCCAAAAGAAAAAATTCGCATCGAATATTTCAGTAGCGTTATTGAAGCCGTTGAAAAAGCAGAAGGAACTTCGTTGGGGAAAAATTTAAAAAGCAATATTACCATCATTCAATATGGCGTTGAAACTAAATTTGAATTAGAAGGCGACGGCTCCAGTATTTTAGATGCCGCTATTGATGCCGGAGTAGATGCGCCGTTCAGTTGCAAAGGAGCAGTATGTTGTACTTGCCGTGCAAAAGTACTAGAAGGAAAGGTAAAAATGGATGCTAATTTTGCACTTACAGATGCCGAAGTGGCTTCCGGTTTTATTTTAACGTGCCAGTCGCATCCGTTAACCGATAAAGTAGTGGTGGATTATGATGCGACTTAATTTTTTTATTTCCCAACTTTTTTACTAAACAAAACTATTTACGAATAATTTTTAGCGAAATTGCTTCGTGTCATTTTACCCAGACCGTTATATTTATTTTTATGAATTAATCGCGAACAAAACATAATTTGGAGCTTTGTTTTTATTCAAAGGCTGTTTAATTTGAATTTTATAGGGTAGTCTAGTTGGAAATGCTTGAAGCAAAGTCCATTAGGTTAAATCTTTAAAACTAAATAGTCGAACCTCATATTCTCTATAAGCATTAATAACATTACGTTTGTTCAAAAACTGTGTGATAAAAATCTGCCGAAAAAGCTAAAAAAAGGTTTAAAAAGCGGCAGATTTGTATATGCTCG
>JAHEYG010000012.1 GCA_023251725.1 Sphingobacteriaceae bacterium
TCAATTCAAAGGCGATTCGTTGGTAAAACCAAAGGGCGATAGTTTAAAAGTAGAGAATGCCAATCGCTCGGAATTAGCAAAAGACGAAGGTATAAAATGCACCAGAGCCGAATTAACCGATAAAGAATTTGTAACGGTGGGAAAAAATAAACTCGGCGAATATATAAGAATAACTTTTCAGGATTTGGAAAGAGGAGGCAGAGAAATAATATTTCAAAAGAAATTAATGGAAAATGATGAGGTAAAATTCTATATGCCTTTCGATTTGGTAAAAGAAGCTAAACTCGCGGTTTTAATCATCATGAAGGGCAGCGAAATGTTTTATAAAAAAATTGATGTTACCGATTAGATTTTCTTCGACATCGATAAATTAAAAATATCCATCGTTTCTTATTTTAATACTTTACCCTTCAGGTACGGTTTAAATAATTCCGAAATAAAAAATAAAATAGAATTACAGGAAGACATTCCAAGCATTTGCGCACAGAAATTAAAATTTAATCAAGTGGCTATTGGATTGGTGCCGGTTGCTTTGTTGGTTGAATTAGATCATTATAAAATTATAAGTGATTATTGTATTGGCGCGAATGGAAAAGTAGACAGCGTAAAATTATACAGCGAAGTTCCTTTGCAGGAAATAAAAACAGTAACGCTCGATTATCAATCCAAATCATCCATTAAACTCACCAAAGTTTTAAATAAATTTTATTGGAAACAAAATTTCGAATACATGGATGCTAAGCCGGGTTACGAAGAAAACATTAAAGGAAATAATGCTGCTGTAGTCATCGGCGACAGAACATTTTCGTTAAACGGAAAATTTAAATTTGAATACGATTTAGCTGAGGAATGGAAAAAATTTACGGGTTTGCCATTTGTTTTTGCAGCATGGGTAAGCACATCTGAAATTAAAAAAGAATTTATTGATGAATTTAATCTGGCTCTTGAGTTTGGAGTTGCGAATACAAAAAAAGCCATCGACGAATCAAAAAACAGCCATCTAAGCATTCAACCATCTAACCATTTTAATGCCGAAGATTATTTGTCGAACAAAATCTCCTACGACTTAAATTCCGAAAAACGAAAAGCTCTTGATTTATTTTTGGAGCATATAAGAAAGCTTTAAAATTGTTTCACGCAGGGCTCGCGGAGACGCGGAGAAAAACTCTGCGATCTTTGCGCCTCTGCGTGACATTTTTATACGCCATCAAATTTATCACCAACAATTACCTTAAGCGATTTTGGAAATAATTTATAATTTATTTCGGCACCAAGCGTTTGCGGTTCGCCATCATGGTGAATGATATTTGAATTTTCCCCAATAATAGAAAGTTCTTTACAAACAAAAGTCTCAATGAATCTGCTTTTATCTGCCTTGCCGCGCATTACTTTTAATACAATGGCAGGAATCTGAAAAAAATTAAATGATTTAAAAATTACCACATGAAATAATCCATCGTTTAATTTGGCCTGCGGCGCTAAATAAAAATCGTTACCGTATTGTCCGGCATTAGTAATACCAATTAAAAATGCCTTTCTATTATAAATTTTTCCATCGATACTTAATTGATAATCTTTTTCTTCGTACAAAAAAAATTCTTTTGCAATTAATCTGATATAGGTTTTTAGTCCGCGTGTTTTTAAATTGGCAAACAAATTGGCAATGTGCGCATCAAATCCTAATCCACTCGTGCAAAAAAACGGAATGTTGTTTATAGTACCGCTGTCAATTACAGTTGTTTTATTTTTTATAATTTGTTTCAGCGCTTCTTCCGTTTTCATTTTGTAACCTAATGAGCGGGCCAATCCGTTACCTGAACCGGTGGGAATGATTCCAAGAATTATATTTGTATTTAAAATGGTGCTTGCCACCAAATTCACACTCCCATCTCCACCAACGGCAATAGCATCGGTAAAATTTTCTTTTTTTAATTTTTCGGCGAGCGTATTAAATTCGGAAATGTTTTTCCATAAACCAATCTCACATTTTATAATTTCAGGAAAATTATTTTTGATAATACCAATTATTTTATCCGAATTTCTTTTTCCGGAATTGGGATTAATGATAAATAAAAGTTTTCTTTCCATAAATTAAGCCATAAAAAAACCCCCTGAATGCTCAGGAGGTAAATTTATGTAAAAATATAATTACTGTTTAATAATTTTAGTAGTAGTTTGGCGGCTATTGTTTTTAAGCGTAATAAAATAAACCCCGTTTTCCAAGTAGTCTAAATTATAATCTTTGTTGATCGAATAACCTAAGGAGGTTTCCTGAAAAACAGTTTTTCCTAATAGATCGGTAATACTAATTTTACTTTCGCCAAATGCATCTAAATTTCCGGCATCTACTCTAATGAAACCATAAAATGGATTTGGTGAAATAAATACTCCAATTGGGTTACATGCTAATTTATTTATCCCAAGTACAGTAGTAATTGTAAAATTATTATCGTTAATGTCGAAGAAAATATTTCCCGGACATTCTACTTTAATTCTACAAGTACTTATATTAGCCGTAACACTTGGCACCGAAATTACCAATGAACCTGTATTAGCCACATTCGCCATCAGCATGGTAAATGTGGTTCCGGTATTGTACGAAATTAAAACATTTACTGTGGTACATGACACAGGCGCCAGGTCGGTGGCATTTACATTCCAGGTAACGGTTTGCGTACTTGCCCCGGGCCAACTTACACCCGCTGCATTAGGATAAGTAACATTAAACGGACCGGCAGCCGTAATAACCACCGATGAAGTGGCAGAACAAACTCCACCTCCGCCTAATTTATTATCTCGCGCTGTTATTCTGAATTTTAATGTTTGCGCAGTGGCCGGACAATATTCTCCTTTTGTTCCTGTTAAATTTCCTGTAAGAATCACACTTAATTTAGGGAACGAACGCGTTGGTGATGGAGTAGGAGTGTACGACATAAAATAAGGTTTGTTTCCCGAATTCCAAGTTCCACCTGCTGCGCCGGCATCCATTTCTTCCCACTGAAAAATTAATGGATCGCCATCGGGATCAGTGGCAGAACCTGTTAAATAAAACGGTGTTGATTTGGGAACATTATAAGTTGCCGAACCGGTTACAACAGGAGGATTATTTCCTGAAGTGGTTGTTACTGCGCAAGCATTACCGCCGCCAAGATTAGTGAAATTTACAATCTCATCGTAATTTACACCATGAAAATAAGCAATGCTGTTTGATGCTAAATTATCTGCTCCGCAAATTCCTGCATAACCCATAATGGTAATTCCGCTTCCGGGTTCCATTGAAGTAGCAGCATTTCTGTTTCCGCCACCACAATTGCTGGTGATACTGTTAAAACTATGATTGCCTCCGAATTGATGCCCCATTTCGTGAGCTACATAATCAATATCGTATGGGTCGCCAACCGGACTCGGACTTCCGGTAATTCCTTTTGCTTTGTTAGTACCGCTGCACACGCATCCTAAAAACGCCAGTCCACCGCCGCCTGTGCTAAAAGTGTGACCAATATCATAATTAGCAGAACCAATGTTTGCATTATTAACAGTTTGACTTTCGTTAATTAAAACTCCGGCATTATTATTTCCGGTGAAGGGATCGGTTCCTGCATTGGTAAACACCACCATTGTTTCGGTGGCCACTAAAACCAATCGTACTGCCACTTCAGTTTCGTAAACACCATCAACGCGATTTACACTTGTTACAATTTTTGCTAAAGTTTGCGCAACAGTTGGAGCAGGCAATCCTGTTGCGGCAACAGCGTATTCGCCGGTGCAAGCCAATGCTAAACGATAGGTGCGCAAGTTAACGCCTACGCAGGCTGCAGCAACTTTAGTGTTTGTGTTTTCCTGAATGTTTTGTTTTTTTTTGGGACCATCCGTTTTGTTATCCTGATTTTCATTGAGCAAACCGGCTTCAGGTAATTTATTGGCAGGGTCTTTTACAAAATCGGTGGTATAATAAGAAATGTAATCGCTAATGTTTCCATTGCTGAAAGGATCAATAAAAATATCGCCGTTAACGCTGCGAATCATTCCATGGAAACCAAACTCATTCCAGTCAATTTTTCCGTTGGCGTAAACATCATCAACCCCTCTTATGCTAAAAGTTTTTATGTTGGGAAAATTATCGGCAAGGGCCTTTTCCATGATGGAAGATTCAACTACCTTGAAGGCCTGAATTTGTCCGTTTGCGATGGGCAAATAAATAATACAGTTAGATTCGTTTATTTTTACCGATTTTTCATTGGGAGCGCTCCACAATTTATCTTTTAAAGCGGTGCCGCTTAAATGAAAAGTTAAATATTTTTGCGGGATAATTTGCCGAACACCCACCGGATTAATATCTTTTTCAAGAATAGGTTTCCAAAAATTTTGTTGGGATTTTGAGTTGAGAGCAAAACAAAATGCCGCTGCTAAAAATAAAAATTTCTTCATGTGGATAGTTTTAGTATAATCAAATATACATTATTTATTTGTAAATAAAAAGAAATTAATTTGTAAGATTGGAAAGCTATTTTTAGTAGAGAAAAGGCTTTATATCGGGGTCACTAGTATCTTGAGTGCGAACTGACTCAAAGTATTTAAAAAATATTTCATTGAGCTTTGTAACATAATTCAAGTATTTTACAACACTATAACGCTTAATGATAGAACCTTTAATAACAGAACCATCAAATTTTATTGCATAGGCTTTTACGTATGAAGTTGGAGAGCCTTTTGGAAAAACCATGTACGGAAAAGGACCTTTAAGCTGATGACCATATTTATTTTTAATTATAATCGCCATTTCTTTTACGGCGTTGCCCGATTCTTTAATATATTTTGCTGTATCTTCTTTTATGAAACCAATTGAAGAATTGTAAGCATAGTCACCTTCTGCCAACAAATAAAAATTTCCATCATAAATTATTTTTGGATCTACATTAAGATTGGTATCTAAAAAAATTCCTTGTCGCGCGCCTTTTATAAGCGTGTCGCTTTTATTGCTGTAAAAAAAATAAACTTTTGAAAACAAGTATAATGAAGAATACGCTCTCACAATATTTTTGTTAACTATAAAAGTTTCGTTTTCAACGGAAGTAGCATAATCAATGTTCCCGTTTTTTTTTAATATTTCAATAGCTTTTTGATTGGTTTTTAACCGCACCATTAAGGCCCCTGTTTTGAGCTGATTAATTTGCCAAGCAGAAATGATATGACGTTTTTTATAAAAATGTTTAAACTGTTCGGTTTCTTTAAAATCTTTAGGTGCATAAATACTGCTCACATCGCTTTGGCCAAAGCTAAAACCGGAAATAAACAATATTCCAATAATTAATAATTTATTTAATAATGGAGCCATTGTTGCTGTTATCTTTAGTGGGAATTACAAAACTCAATTCGCCCTGAGCGTTTTCGGCCATTAAAATCATTCCCATGCTTTCGATGCCTTTTATTTTTCGCGGAGCGAGATTTACTAAGATGCTCACTTTTTTACCAATAATATCCTCGGGTTTATACCATTCGGCAATACCACTCACCACTGTTCGTTTATCGAAACCGGTATCGATTTTTAATTTCAATAATTTATCGGTTTTAGGAACACGCTCAGCTTCCAAAATAGTTCCCACTCTAATATCCATTTTATTAAAATCATCAAAAGAAGTTTCAGCTTTAGCTTTGGGAATAGAAGTATTTTCGGAAGCATTTTGTTTTTTTGTATTGGATAATTTTTCCAATTGCAATTGCACATCATTATCTTCAATTTTAGAAAATAAAATTGGGGCGTCGCTTGCAATTTTATGCCGCGCTGCTAAATTATTGGTATTGCGCGCCGAATTCCATTTTAAAGGATTCAGATTTAATAATTCAAATAATTTTTTGCTGGTAAACGGTACAAACGGTTCGCAAACAATGGCAAGGTTGGCCGAAATTTGTAAAGCAATATTCATTACAGTTTTTTCGCGTTTCTCATCACTCTTAATTAATTTCCAGGGTTCCTGCTCTGCTAAATATTTATTTCCCAAACGCGCTAGGTTCATCATTTCTCCCAACGCTTCCCTAAAACGGAATTTTTCCAAGGAAGCACCAATTTTTTCCGGCGCTTTGGCCACTTCCTCCAAAATTAATAAATCCTGCTTGGTATATTCGCTTGCCTCAGGTACCAAACCGTTATGATTTTTATTGGTCAAAACAATAACGCGATTAATAAAATTTCCTAAAATATCACCGAGCTCACTGTTATTTTTAATTTGAAAATCCTTCCATGTAAAATCATTATCCTTGGTTTCAGGCGCATTCGCGCAAAGTGTATACCGCAATACATCCTGCTTATCTTTAAAATCCAATAAATACTCGTGCAACCAAACCGCCCAATTGCGCGAAGTAGAAATTTTATCTCCTTCTAAATTTAAAAATTCGTTAGCTGGTACATTATCGGGCAAAATAAAATCGCCATGTTCCATTAACATCGCCGGAAAAATCAGGCAATGAAACACAATGTTATCTTTCCCAATAAAATGAATCAACCTAGTATCTTTATCCTTCCAGTATTTTTCCCAGTCGTTCGGTAATAATTCTTTAGTAGCCGAAATATATCCGATGGGCGCATCAAACCAAACATAAAGTACTTTTCCTTCGGCACCTTTTACAGGAACCGGAACGCCCCAATTTAAATCGCGCGTCATTGCCCGTGGTTGAAGACCGTCACCACTCTCCAACCAGCTTTTACACTGTCCGTAAACATTGCTTTTCCAATCGGCATGTTTGCCAATGTAGTCAGCAATTTTAGGCTGCAATTTATCCAATGGCAAAAACCAGTTCTTAGTTTCTTTTTTAACCGGCACGCTTCCCGATAAGGTAGATTTTGGATTGATTAAATCGGTAGCGTTTAAAGTAGAACCGCAGCGTTCGCACTGGTCACCATAAGCTTCGGGGTTAGCACATTTCGGACATTCACCGGTAATATAACGGTCTGCCAAAAATTGTCCGGCCTCAGTATCAAAATATTGCTCAGTAACCTGTTCTGTAAATGAGCCTTTATCGTAAAGTGTTTTAAAAAAATCGGAAGCCGTTTGATGATGAATTTTAGAGGAAGTACGCGAGTAAACATCAAATGAAATGCCGAATTCCTTAAATGAATCGCCCATTATTTTATGATATTTATCAACCACTTGCTGAGGTGTTATGCCTTCTTTTTTAGCTTTTATGGTAATAGGAACCCCGTGTTCGTCGCTTCCGCAAATGAACCTAACATCCTCGCCCTTGCTACGCAGGTAACGCACGTATATGTCCGAAGGCAAATAACATCCGGCCAAGTGCCCGATATGTACCGGACCGTTAGCATAAGGTAAAGCCGCCGTTACAAGGGTGCGTTTAAAGGAATTCGGCATAAAAAATTTTGTAATTAAAAAAAAATCGTAATATTGTACAAAGATAATAAACCCTTTCTAAGAACGTAAAAGTATTTAATAATCACAAAATAAATTAATCTCTATGTCAAAATCAGAAAAATGGAAGCCGATTAAGTTTTCTTCAAAAGTAAAACTTCAAAAAAAGTATTTGGTATCTAACACCGGAAAAATTTCGAGTTATGCCGATTCACCAAAAAAAGCACATCATTTAAAAGCAAAACGCATTGAAGATTTTCATTGCATCAGTTTAAGAATGCATGGCGTAAAAAAGTCATTGTTCATTCACCGTTTGGTGGCCGAAGCATTTGTAAACCGCAAATCATCAAAGCATGAATTTGTTTTGCATTTAGACCATAACAGAAGCAACAACAATGCTTCTAACTTAAAATGGGCTACTCACAAGGAGCAATTAGAACACCGTAAGTCGAGCCCGGCCGTTAAACGCGCGATTAAAGCGAGAGTATTAATCAGCGGTTCTTTTTCGAAAGTATTGAACGAAGCAAAAGTTCGCAAAATGAAAGAAGAAGTGTTTAATCCTAAACGTAAACGTACTTTAAAACAAATTGCTGCCGCATATAAAACTTCTGAGATGAATGTCTACCGAATTAAAAAAGGTGAATTTTGGTATCAGATAAAAGTGAAAGGTGAGCCGGCCAGCGTGAAATACTTAGCGTATTTAAAAGCAAAAAAAGCTCAATAAAATATTGAAACAATTACCCAAATCTCTTCGAAAGGGCGATACTGTAGCCATAGTTGCTACCGCCCGCAAAACAACTGAAGAAGAAATTGCCCCCTCGGTAAAAATGATGGAGGGCTGGGGACTAAAAGTTGTTTTTTCACCTCATTTATTTAAATCAGAAAACCAGTTCGCGGGTTCAGACAGCGAACGGTCTTCTGATTTACAATGGGCGCTCGATAATAAAGATGTAAAAGCAATTATTATGGCGCGCGGCGGTTACGGAACTTTGCGCATTGTTGATAAAGTAAATTTTTCGCGGTTTGTAAAAAACCCGAAATGGATTGTTGGTTACAGTGATATTACAGTGCTGAGTTCGCATTTAATTAATTTAGGGGTGGCTTCCATTCACGGAACTATGGCTTTTAATTTTAGCCAACACGAAGAAGCGACCGAGAGTGTGAGAAAATTATTATTTGGTGAGAGTGTAAATTACGAAATGCCGGCTCACGCTTTAAATAAATGCGGCGAAGGAAAAGCCGAATTGGTGGGAGGAAATTTATCGGTGTTGTACGCTTTAAGCGGATCGGAATCGGATTTAGTTACAAAACATAAAATTTTATTTATTGAGGATTTGGATGAGTATTTGTATCATGTTGACAGAATGATGATGCAATTAAAACGTTCGGGTAAATTAAAAAATTTAAAAGGATTAATTGTGGGTGGGATGACGGAGATGAAAGACAATAAAATTCCGTACGGAAAAAGTGTTGAAGAAATTATTTTGGATGCGGTGAAAGAATATAATTACCCGGTGTGTTTTAATTTTCCGGCAGGCCATATTAAAAGAAATTTAGCTTTTTGTATTGGGAAAATGATTCAGCTGGTAGTTTACAACAGCGGAACCAAAGTAGATTATATAGAGGATTAATCTTTTTTGAAATAATACGCCACGAATCATTTTAAATCAAAGTAATCATCATAGTATTTATATAAATCAATTTAATCATAGTCAATGCTCTGCAAAACTTCAGATAATTTAAATATCCATTACGAAATTCAGGGAAACTTAGAAAGTAAAAAAACTATTGTGTTTTTAAACGGACTTTCACAATCTACCCTTTCGTGGATAATAACAACGCCGCATTTTAAAAATGATTTTAAAATTGTTTTAATAGATTTTATTTTTCAGGGACAGAGTGATAGAGAAGGTGAGGCGCGCAGTTTTAATCAGCATGCAAAAGATGTTGAATGTGTTTTAAAAGAAATAAAATGTGATAAAATTATTTTGGCGGGATTATCATACGGAAGTTTGGTGGCTCAGCATTTTGCTGTTTTGTATCCGCAGTATTTAGAAAAATTAATTTTAATTTCGACTTTCGCTCACAAAACTCCGTATTACGATGCAATTGAATTGGCGTGGTGGCGGGCATTGGAATTAGGCGGTTATCCCCTGATGCTGGACATTATGCTGCCATCGGTGTTGAGTGAAGAATATTTTAAAAATCCGCTTATTCCGATTGATTTAATGAAACAAGCGCGGCAGGAAGTGAATGGTGAGAAACAAGCTTTATTTAATTTAATGCAGGCTACTAAAGATAGGCCTGATTTCAGAGAGCAATTGCAAAAAATTTCAACGCCTACATTGGTTGTACAAGGTGAAAAAGATTTGCTTTTGCCTGTGCATTTAGCTCTGGAAGTATGTAAAAATATAAAAGGAAGCATTTTAAAAATAATTCCTGCTGCAGGCCATACTCTCAATTTAGAGGCCGTTCCGCAGATGTGCAAAGAGATAAAGGACTTTATTTAAACAGTTTTTTATTTGATAATTCGTTGTTTTTACCTCTCACAATTACATTTTAATTTGTAAATTTATCGGAAAGAATATTGTTTATGAATTTTGTTGAAGAACTTAAGTGGAGAGGTATTTTGCAGGACATAATGCCAGGCACGGAAGAGTTATTGAATAAAGAAATGGTGAGTGCTTATATTGGCTTTGACCCAACCGCCGATTCGTTGCACGTTGGAAGTTTAGTGCAAATAATGACATTGCTTCGTTTTCAGCAATGCGGACATAAACCCATTGCGCTCGTTGGAGGAGCAACGGGTTTAATCGGTGATCCTTCCGGAAAAAAAGAAGAACGAAAATTATTATCAGACGAAGAAGTTTATCATAATGCAGATTGCATAAAAAAACAATTGGAAAAATTTCTTGATTTTAAAAATGGCGCGAATGCTGCCGAGATGGTGAATAATGCCGATTGGTTTAGCAGTATAAAAACAATTGAATTTATGCGTGATGCCGGAAAATATTTAACGGTAAGTTATTTGCTCAACAAAGGATTTATTAAAGACCGTCTCGCACAAAATCAGGATATTTCATTTACTGAGTTTAATTATATTTTAATGCAGGCTTATGATTTTTACTGGCTGTATCAAAATAAAAATTGTAAACTTCAAATGGGCGGAAGCGATCAATGGGGAAATATTACGGCGGGTACGGAACTAATTAGAAAAAAAATACAGAAAGAAGCATTTGGGTTAACCTGTAAATTATTAGTGAAAGCGGATGGCGGTAAATTCGGAAAATCGGAAAGCGGAAATATTTGGTTAGATAAAAACAAAACATCGCCTTATAAATTTTATCAGTTCTGGTTAAATACTGCTGATGAAGATGCTAAATCTTCAATGCGTATTTTTTCGATGCTTTCCCAAAAAGAAATTGAAGAAATAGAAAAACAACACAACGCTGCACCACACGAACGGCATTTGCAAAAAGCATTAGCAAAAGAAATTACTTTAAGAGTTCATGGTGAGCAAGACTATATTTCGGCTGTAGAAGCTTCGGAAATATTATTTAAAGGAACCATAGATGATTTAGCTAAATTAAATGAAGTGATTTTTTTAGATGTATTTGATGGCGTTCAGCAATTTGATATCTCTAAAAGCGAATTAGAAAACGGCATTGGTGTTTTAGATTTTTTGGCAGAGAAAACAAAAATATTTCCCAGCAAAGGCGAGGCACGAAAAATGTTGCAGGCGGGCGGTGTAAGTTTTAATAAACAAAAATGGGAAGATGAAAAAACCCCTGTAACAATGCAAAACACCATTAATCAAAAATATATTTTAGTTCAAAAAGGAAAGAAAAATTATTTTTTGTGTCTCATTAAGTAACAAAAATAATTATGGCGCTACGGCAATCACAAAATTTAAGACTACTGCAAAAGCTGTCGCCACAACAAATTCAGTTAATGAAATTGTTGCAGTTGCCCACTCTCGCTCTTGAAGAACGTATTAAAGAAGAATTAGAATTAAATCCGGCCTTAGAAGAAGACGACGCTGAGAAAGCAGATTCGGAAGAAGAATTATTTGAGAACGAAGATTCTTCCGACGAAAAAGAAGAAACTGAAACTTCCGAATTTGAAGAACCCGAAATTTTAAAAGTAGATGATCAGGTAGAGATGGAAGATTACATGGGCGATGAAGAAATTGATTCTTATAAATATGAAGTCAGCAATCAAGGCGCAGATAACGAAAGCAGAGAGTTTGTAGTTGTTGAAGGTCCGGATTTTCATTCGCTTTTAGAATCTCAGTTGGGACTAAAAGATTTAAATGAAAGCGAATATACCATTGGTTTGTATTTGATTGGATGTGTAGATGAGGATGGTTATGTGCGTAGAGAATTAAATTTAATTGTAGATGATTTGGCTTTTAGTTATAACATCACAGTAGATATAGTAACTGTAGAAAAAGTTTTGAAAGTGATTCAGGAGTTTGATCCGGTTGGAGTAGGGGCCCGTAATTTACAGGAATGTTTAATGATTCAGTTGGAGCGAAAAAAAGTAAAAACAAAAGAAACACTTTTAGCTATTGAAATTGTAAAAAACATGATGGATGAATTTTCGAAAAAACATTTCGAAAAAATTTCCCACAAATTAAATATTGATAACGAAGAGTTAAAGGAAGTGATTGCAGAAATCACACATTTAAATCCACGACCGGGCAGTAACGAGGGTGCCACTTCTTCCTCGGCCGTTGTGCCCGATTTTATTGTTTCTGTTAGTGATGGTAAAGCTGAGTTAAGTATCAATTCTCGCAATTTACCGGATTTAAAAATCAGTAAAGAGTATATTGAAATGCTAAAAGAGTACTCGAAGCAAAAAAATAAAAACGGTAAGGAAGCCACTTCTTTTATAAAATCAAAAATCGAAAACGCTCAATGGTTTATTGAAGCGCTTCATCAGCGGCATCAAACTATGATGGTGAGTATGTATGCCATTATGGAATATCAGGAGGACTATTTTATTACCGGTGATGAATCTAAATTAAAGCCAATGATTTTAAAAGACATTGCTACCAAAGTAAATTTAGATATTTCAACCGTATCGCGCGTGGCCAACAGCAAATACGTTCAAACGCCTTATGGAACTTTTTTATTGAAAACATTTTTTTCGGAATCGTTGAGTACCGATAGTGGAGAGGAAGTAAGTTCGCGGGAAGTAAAAAATATTTTAAAAATTTTCGTAGATGCCGAAGATAAAAAGAAACCACTTACCGATGATTTGTTATGCGACATCTTAAAAGAAAAAGGCTACAACATTGCTCGCCGAACCGTAGCAAAATACCGTGAGCAACTGGATATTCCGGTAGCGAGGATGAGAAAAGAGATTTAATAAATTTGGAGCGTGACTTATTTTAATTAAATTTACCATTCGCTCAGGCAAAAAGTATTTTAAATATGAAAGCAACTGATAACACTTATCTTTTTAGGGTTGACCATCTCCGATTTTTTGCAGCGCTCTTAGTGATAGTATGGCATTTTTCACACATCCCAGGTATGGTTCCTACAGCACATGTGCCACATGGGTTGTTATTAAATATTTTTGAAGAAGGCCATACCGGTGTTGCATTATTTTTAGTGATAAGCGGTTTTATTTTTGAATATGTTTCATTTGGACGCGAAATAATTTATAAGAAATTTATTTATAATAGAATTTTAAGAATTTTTCCTTTGTTTATTATTTTTACACTTTATACCATTTATATTACAAACCTTGCTAATCCCACCACCGTGGCCATTAATATGCTCACTTTTATTGATCCCAAAACATTGCCATCGGTGGGGTGGACCATAGCAGTAGAGTTTCAATTTTATCTGATTTTTCCATTCCTGCATTCAATACTTACTAAAAAGGGACCCTTGAATATTTTTATGATTTTATGTTTCTTTTTTGCATTAAGGATAATTACTTTTTTTAATTGGGAAACAGTTCAGGAATTATCTTACACCACTATTTTTGGGAGAATTGATCAGTTTATAATTGGAATGTTAACAGCTTATTTCTATCGAAAGTATGTCGCCGATAAATTTAATTCACTCAAATTAATAATGCGATATGTAATATCGTTAGTTATAATGACTGTTGGGATTTTAGGAATTTCTCTTTTTTATCGTCGCTTTAATTGCATGGGTGGTTTTTACGATATGGCCACGTATCCTTCCAAGTCATCTATCTGGATTTATTTAACAACAGTTGAAGGGCTTTGTTATGCCTCCTGGCTTGTAGGATATCTTTTATTTCCGGTTAACTTTTTGAAATACTTCGATTGGTTTATGGGAAAAATGGGCGAACTATCTTATTCGATGTATTGGATTCATTTTCCAATCGCTTATTTAGTTTTCGGACTTGGATTTAAAACTACAAGTTTTAATACAGCTTTTTTATATTCAACAGTTGTTGTTACACCAATTGTGGTGGTGCTTTCTTTACTAAGTTATCACTTTATTGAAAAACCATTTCTTGAAAAAAGGGTAAAGTATTTTAGCTGATAATTTATTTAATGAATTAAATTCGACGGAATAAAATTTGAAAGACCAAACTGCCACAAAGTAATATGAGTGATCAAAACAAAGCAAATAATTTTACCTGTAGGTCTTGTAATGCCAATTTAATTTCTCAAGGAAACACTACCTCTCTTCAAACTTTCTACTGTTCTTCCTGTGATCAGTTTCAGTTACAACACTATGAAACAAAAACACAAACCGAAGCCTGGAAAGAAGCAAATATTTCGGAAGTATTTTTAAGTTCGCTTGAAAAAAGACGTCGTATACAGGCTTCACAAATTATAAAAAAATGGGGGCATCAAATTAAAGAACCTGTTTTAGATTATGCTTGTGGACAGGGAATTTTTTTAGAAGCCGCTTTAAAGAGCGGGATTAAAATAAAAGGAGCTGATTTAAACAGAGTAGGAACGCATGCCGAAAATATTTTGCAAGTTGATAAACCGTGGGGGACTTTGGTGTGCAATGATTTTAAAACGGTAGTGATGTTAGATGTGATTGAACATAATGAAGGGATTGAACAATTTTTAAACGATTTGAAAAATTTTGGCGTGCAGAATTTAATAATAAAGGTTCCTAATGCAAAAGGACCTAGTGCTAAGGCAGCCCTCATTCTTAAATTTATTGGTAAACCAGGTTTGTGGGAAACGCTTAATTTGGTTGGTGATTACGTTCCGCATTATACTTTTTTTTCGGCAAGAGGCTTAGAACGACTTTTAGCTAAATCGGGATTTAATGTTGTAGCTCGAATGCCACTTACCGAATTTGGAACAGAGTTGCCGGAAAGATTACGTTCGCACAAATCAGTTTTAAAATTTCCATTAAGAATTTTTGGTTTTTTTATTTCCGCTTTTTCTTTTTTGTGGTGTGATAATATTACAGTGCTGGCGAAAGTTTCTGCTGAAAAACATTAATACGCATCAAAATCTATCAATTCAAAAAATAAATTAGATGAATTGATTTCGGCTTTAAAATTATTTAAAGGTTTAAAAATTAAATTAAGCGGTGAAGGCTTTAATACCGAGGGTAAATTTATTTTAAATTTATTTTTATTGTTAAGTCCAATAGTCATTTTTAAGAAAGAAGTGTGTTCATCTAATCCATCCGAAAAAATTTCTTTGCGAACACTCATCACTGCATGTATTAAAGAAATATGGGTTTTTGTAGTGATACATAAATTATTTTTTATATAACCGGCTGCCGGATTTTTTAATCGCCATTTTGCAGATTCAATATCCCATACCGATTTCATAAAGTTTTCGGGAACCGGTTTTAGTTGAGGCTTTCCCATAAAGACTTCTACTGCTAAAGGCGAAATAAGTTTAAATTGTAATTTGTTTAAAAAACCCGGAGTACTATTTTGATTAGCCACACCAATTACAAATTCATATCCCAGCTCGGAGGCATGCGCGTAAGTTTTTTGTGCTAATTGCGTGAAAAGCCCTTTCCCCTGATGATGAGGGTGGATGGCAGTGTTTAACGACAGTAAGCCTTTTAACAAAACGCCGTTAAAAATATACTGAACCGGAATGGTAACATAATGTCCCGCCAATTCGTTATTTAAAAACGCATCATAACCGAGTACTTTCCCATTTGGATTAAGGTTGTACTGCCAATTTAAAAATTTGGGTGTATATTTTTTTGTATCAGGAAATACCAAAGATAAGAGCGCTGAATATAAATTCAGTTTTTGAGAATTAAATTCGGTATTTATAAATTCGTAATTCATTTATGCTTTTAATAAAGTATTAATGTAATTACTGTAAGTGGTAATAGTTAAATCCATTTTCATCACCTCATCTAATTTGGAAAACAAATTTTTTCGATTATAATACATTAAGTAATTATAAATTTTATTCCCATTAATACCAGAATGCATAAATTTTTCCTGCCCGGTATCCGCATCATATGGATGAAAATAGCTAAGAACCGGCCTATTGTTTTTTATACATTTTTTAATCTCGTTAAATAAAAATATTTTAGGCAATACTCTGAAATAAATTCCGCCGGCAATGGGTAATGTAAGATGAACAAATTTACCAACCGTCATTGGAATTTCTATTATTTTACCGTTCATTATTTTATGTTGGTTTCCGAAATTTTTCCATCCATACAATGGATTTTTTGCAGGAAGCACTGAACTGGAATACACAAAATCAAATTCGCTGAGTACCTCATAAGCCCATTGCGTTTTTTCGGTTAAAGAAAATACTGGCGCTCTGAATCCTATTATTTTCCCGGCTCCTGATTTTGATAAAGCGTTTAATGTTTTTTCTAAATCCGATTTAAACCCATCTTTCCCTAATTTATCAATGGGAGTATGGCTATAGGTATGGCAGGCAATCTCGTGACCGCGCATTACAATTTCTTTTATTAGTTCAGGATATTTCTCAGCAATTTTTCCGACCGAAAAAAAAGTGCAGACCGAATTATTTTTTTTTAACCAGTTTAAATAAAGTAGCGTAGTTTCAACCACCCTGTCTTGATACTTATGTCCGTCATGAACATTTTCTCTTGCATCTTCCAGATCAACACTAAAAAGAAAAGTATTATTTGTCTTCATTTTCTTTTTTACTCATTTTGTTTCCGAGCATTTCCTGTAACAAAGCCATTTCCTGAGCAAGTTCTTTTATTTGTTTGTGTTGTTTTGAATTTACGACCGACAAATGCACTAAAAAAACAATAATGGCAAAAATTGCTCCTAAAAAAATTAAAGCAGGTGGGTAATAAACTCCCAAAAGTTTAGCAATTACATCGAGGCCGTTTCGCCAAAACGCAAAAAGTAAAAGAGCCAAAGTGCAAATTATCCAAACGATTGAATATTCTTCCCTTAATTTTCCTTTAATGATTAAACGGAAAATAAAAAACATGAACAGCAGAGAGCCGGCAATGCTTATGATTTGAATACTATAGGGGATTACGTTTTCCATTAAATTTTAGTCTAATATAAATAAATAATATTCCAAGCGAAACTTTTATCATATAATAAATGCTTGAGAAAGAGCGGATAGAAGATTGCCCTCCTTGCCGTTCATTCATCATTACAGGAATTTCTTTAATTGAAAGGTGATTGAGGGTATATAAAACAATTGCTTCCGGTTCGGGATATTCGTCGGGATAATAATCACAAACTACCTGAAGCGCTTTATTATTTAATGCCCTGAAACCGGATGTACTGTCGGTAATTTTGAGTCCGAGTAAAAATTTATTAAGATTTTTGAAATACTTTATCCCGGCACGACGCATAATAGTGGATTGAAAACCCTGTTTCTCAATAAAACGCGAACCAATTACTATATCGGCCTCCTTATTTATTAATGGCTCAATTAAATTTTTTATTTCGTTAATAGGATGCTGTCCATCGCCATCCAATTGAATAGCGGCATCAAAATTATTTTTGTGAGCATACTTAAACCCCGATTGTACTGCGCCACCTATACCTAAATTTATTGGTAAATCTAAAAAAGTGCTTGTACGTTTTTTAATTTCGTTTAGCGTATTATCCAAAGAACAATCATTTACGGGTAGTGGTTGCAAACGAACTCTCGAAATTTTTAATTGTATAAGTTCATCTAAAAGTTTGCCGATGTTTGCTCCTTCATTATAACAAGGGATTATTATAAGTACATTTAAATTGCTCATTTCTCCGTGCCATATTTTAATGCGCCATCGTAATCAGGCGCTTTTAAACTTGTCCAGTATTGGCCCGTTTCGTGACCTGTTAATTCAAATTTTCCAAAAACTGTCCAATACGCTTTTTTAGTCATGGCATCATAATGCAAAATTCCTTTTTTAGCCTGATAAGCCTGAATTAAATTAAGGTTGATTAAAAAAATAAAAATTGCAGCAGTCGTTAATTTTACAGCATTATCCAATAAGGGCTTGTAAATATTGCTGTCGATAATTTTTTCAATAAATACACAAAGAAAAAAAACAAGAAAGGCGTAAGTTTGTACTAAAGCCCGCATCCCGAAACTACCGCCAAACCACCAGCACCACCAGCTGGATATTAAATAAAGATTAATTAAAAAGTAAATTATTATGGGAATATTAAATTTAGGAATATATTTTTTTGATAAAAATATTCCGGCAATTGCAAAAATCATTATTGGAGTATACAACAACCAACCTTTTCGGTAACCAAATAAGACTTTTATAAATTTTGGATTTTCAAAATAAAATTTTGAGGCGTTGCCATAAGAATTATACCAAAAAGAATCCGCATTAATTTTCCAATAAATCATTTGCGGCAGTAGCACTAAAAAAAAACAAAAAGCAATAATTGCGAGTTGTATCCAATGTGATTTAAAAAAAGTAAACGAAGTTTTAAAATCTGATTTATTTCTTATGCCGTATAAAACAAAAATTAATCCGGCGCTTGCTTCTGTGGGTCGGATGAGAGTGGCTAAACCCAAAACAAGGCCCAAAAGAATACTGAATTTTATTTTTGGGGTTTCGTGCCATTTAACCGTGAGCCATAAGTATGAACAAAAAAGAAAAAACAAATAACTGTGAGTCATTTCTCCTTCATCAATAACATAATAAAATAAATTGGTTCCAAAAAAAAGTGTGAGTAATCCTATACTTACAGTAATTTCTTTAAAATAACGCAGCAAAAGACTTCGTAAAATTAATAAGGCGCAGGTAAAATAAAAAATAGTACCGTATTGAAGGGTATCTTTAAATCCATCAGAATAACCATCTATTTTTTCTTTAGAATTGATGGCAATTTTGTAACCCACCAAAAAAGCCGGAAGATACATTAATGACATACCGTAAGTGGCCATTGGTATTCGATGACCTGTAGGAGTTTCATTTAACCAGAAATCGTTATCAAACTTAAAACTTAAGTCGTGATGAATAAAAGTAGCCGGCAAATAAGCATAATATTGTTTTACATCCCAAACAAATGGTGTGCCTTTATCCGGTTTCCATGCTTTCCAAAAATTGACATTCATCAAACAATAAATAGAAATGAGCAGCACTACAATTATTGAAATACTGAAATTTGTTTTTTTTTCAATTATTAGATTTGTATTGGATATTGTATTCTGCATTTGGTACAACGATTATTATTTAAAAAGGCTTACTGTTAAATTAAATAGTAATATTGGTTTCCTTTACTATGTATAAAGGCCTTTGCCGGATATCATTTTGAATTCTACTGATATATTCGCCAATAATACCGAGGCTCAATAATTGAATACCTCCTAAAAACATAACGCTAATCATTAATGAAGTCCACCCTTTTGGTATTTGACCATCACCAAAAAAATAAGAGTAAAGCGAATAAGCAATAAGCAAAAGCGAAATAAAAAAAACTACAAATCCCGAATAGGTGGCAATTCTTAAAGGCAAATCTGAAAATCCGGTAATACCGTCGAAAGCCAGTTTAAATAATTTTTTATAAGTATAACCGGGTTCACCGGCAGCACGTTCTTCGCGATCGTATTCTACAAACGTTTGTTTAAAACCCGCCCAGGCAATTTGTCCGCGTAAAAATTTATTTCGTTCGGGCATGTGTTTAATAACATTGGCCATTTTACGGCTCATAATCCTATAATCCCCCGTATCTAATGGAATTTGTACATGTGAAATCTTAGCGAGCAATCTGTAAAAAGTTTTGTAGGCAGCTTTTTTAAGAACATTTTTATCTTTACGAGATTTTCTTTTAGCATAAACATTTTCATAACCTTCTTTAAGTTTATGATACATCACTTCAATTAATTCAGGCGGGTCTTGCAAATCGGCATCAATGATGGCGATGGCGGCACCTTTTGAATAATCGAGCCCGGCGCTAACAGCTACCTGATGTCCGAAATTCCGACTTAAATCAATATATTTTATAGTGCTGTCATTCTTTGATAATTCCTCAATCAGTTCTATGGATTTATCTTTACTTCCATCGTTAACAAAAACTAATTCGTAAGTAATGCCAAATTTTTCAACAACGGGTTTTAGTCTGTTATACAGATTTGTGATATTCAACTCTTCATTATAAATCGGAATAATTATTGACAACTCTAAATTCATGTATTTGTAAAGATATTAAAATTATGGGAAATACGAATATTCGGTTAGGAAAACACAAGAGCTTATTTGGCGATTTGAGTTTGGAGATTTAATAAATGATTTTCAATATTATTTTTATTCACCAAAAAATCCAAAGTCAGGAATGGTATCAATTTTCTTATTTTTGTTAGAATAAAAGCCATATAAAAATAACTACTCGCGGTCAGTAAAAATGGAGTTTTTATTTTTTTAGGAATAAAGCAAAAGAATGATGTAACAATGATAAAAAAAGAAGAAAATGTAAAGAATTAAATAACATAATTCAAATTAAAATATTATTTTAATTTATAAATTAGCAAGCCCCTATGATAGCCAATAATTTTATCTTTGAAATTATTAGGATACGTTTTATTGAAAACACTTGAATCAGTTAACACCATGTATTGAATATTTTTTGAATTCATCAGCCAATCGATCCATTCTTTAGTAGCTCCATATTCTATTGTCCAACCTCTCTGATTCATTAAATACAAACTGTTACAATACGTATTATCAAATGCGCATAAAGTAATATCGTGGCGGTTAATTCCTAAACTTCTTAACTTTGGTTCTAGATCTTCGTACACTCTAAAGTCGCCGGTATAAGCAAACACTGAAGAGTCGTGTCTTTCCATATAACTTTGTTTACACCAATGGCCTGAACTTTTAGCGTAGTAAAGTAAAATAAATAAAGTTAGGTATTTTAAGGGCGGAAAATAAGTATTGGCTAATCGTGTCACCATGTCTACAAAAGTTAATAAAAGTAGAAACACACAGGGTAACAATGTAATAATATAGTAATCATGATTTCTGAACTGAACAAACATTAAATATAAAAAACAGGCCGAACCTAATACGGTTAAGAAGAAAATGGAGAAAAGCATGCGACTTACAAACCTAAAACCTATTATTAAAGAACAGATAATGTAGAATATTAAATGATACATTCCTTGAGAATAATAATGCGGAATCCAAGTGACTTTAATGTATTTCCATATATCGAGCGCTTCTTTTTTATCAGTCACAATTTTCTGAGTTAATAAAAATGCATCACTATGGTATTTTTCGCTTAACCAACCGGCATATTTATACCATGCGGTCACAGTAATGATGGCTATTAAACTCAGGGAAAGGGCTAAAATTTTATTCGAAATTAAGACGCCTGAATTTTTGGTTTTACTAAAAAATTTCATGTAATCTAAAACCACCAATCCAATCATAACACCAAATGCGATTAAAGAAGTTATTTTTACCAAAGCTGCCATTAAGGCGAAACCGAAAAATAAAAACAAATATTTTTTATTGGATAAGTTAAAATATTTAATGGCATAGAACCAGGCCGCTAAAACAAAACCTAAACTGGTTGTATCTGGTAAAAAATTGGCGCTGTAATAAATTAAAACCGGCGAAAAATAAGCTACTCCAACCGAAGCAATAGAAAGTAAATAATTTTTTGTAACCGAATAATTTAAAAAACAAAAAAGTAAAAGTCCCAATACAAGAGTCAATAAAACAAAAATTTTATAGTAAAATTCCTTAAAACCAAAAAGTTTATAAAGAAGGGCTACCGAATAATTTACGAATGGAAACTCCAGTCCGGTTATACCTTCGCCATCCAAAGCTTTATGAATTCTTGGTTTAAAAAAATTCAAATTCTCCTGATAATAATTGAGAGCAATTGAAGCTCGTTCGCACTGTGCCCATGAATGAATAGAACATGGCCTTTTATGAAGGTGCTTATAAACGCCTACATATCTATAAAATAAATGTAGAGAAATAAGAAAGAAAACAAGCAGTAATATATTTCTTAGTTTCATTTTACGGTTTTAATTCCTTTAGCGTAAACACTTACTCCTACCGGCAAGCCCAAATATTTAAAAACAAAATTTTCAGTTTTAATTAATTTAATTAATAAAGCATTAATTTTTGGATTGAAGTCTTTTAAATGATCTTTCGGTGCTTTGTTTTTAATGAACAAATAAATAAATCTTTGAAATAATCGGTAAGCCGTTGTTGGAAAGTATAACAAACAATTCCAATAAGTATTTGTAACGACTTTAAAACCTGTTTTCTCCATTTTATTTTTAAGTTCAACCGCATTGTACCTTCTGAAATGTTGGTTAACTACATCGTGTTCGCTCCACAAATACATAAATGCCGGAACAAAAACATATAACTCGCCGTTAGGTTTAAGAAGTTTATGCCAGTTTTGTAAAGCCATCATATCGTCTTTTAAATGTTCTAAAGAATCGGAGGCAATAATAATATCAAAACTGGCCTCCTCAAAATCAGGGAAGTGACCATCCATTACATAAACATTTTCAACTCCTCTTTGCTTACATACCTCAACTGCTTTTTCGCTGACATCAAGTCCATGTAAATTATAGAATCCAATATTTTTTAAATCCAATAATAATGCACCGCCGGCGCAGCCAACATCCAGAATTTTAAGACTTCTGTTTTTTGCAAAAAATAATTTTAAAATAGCATCGCGCCTTCCAAGAAACCACCAATTACTTTCTTCTTTAAGATGGTATTTTATTTCGTAGTCAACATCCATTTTACTCGGCTTTGAATGTTACATTAAAATCATCAATGTCAAATTTTTCAAATTCACTTTTACTCAAATAACTAAAAACATTTATACAAGTTAGTCTTATTCCTGTAGGCGCCCGTGGTACTAAAAGGGAATCTTTAAAATAACACCATTTATTCGGTTCAGTAATTGAACCATTAATCCAGATGGGATTCCAGGTAATCATTGAATCTTTTTGGTTTGTGGTAATAACAATAGTGCCACGGCTCTGAGGAATATTAGTTCTTGCCCAACCTTCAATAATAACTTTAATCTTTTTATCAATTTGAGCATCTTGCAATATTAAAGAATAACCTATACCAAAAGCGTTAGCGGCATCTGTTCTTGAAAAATAAATGCCCGAGTGAGCCTCACCTTGAGTTTTGGTAACTTCTCCTAAAATTTTATTTTCAAAGTTAAGATTAATTTTTTCGATAACGCCTCTTTGAGAAGAACCATCTTCGCAAGAGGTAAAAAAAACAGTACTTACAAAACCAATTAACAGAATAAGATTTTTATGAATTCCCATCTCAATTATTTTATCAAATATATTAAATAATTCTTGAGTTTTTCTACTCAGATTGGGAATGTGCAAACAAACATTAATAATGAATTAATTCACTTAAAGCAATTCAACAATTTTGGGAGAATTATCTTTTTTGATAAGCCTGTCAATTATAGTTAGGTTCAGAATAGGTAATGACTAGATCATCAATATCAAAATAAGATTTAGCATCTACATTATCAAGTAGAATATAAATTGTAGTATTGGGTTTGATTAACTTCGGATTGAGCACAAAACCCTGGGTTAAGTTACTCCATTCATTGGGAGTCTTAAGAATGGCTTTAGGATTACATCCTTGCCATAATAAAATACTATCATTTCTTGATACCGAGCAAATAATGTCACAGTTATTATTTAGATTCCCTGTTCTTATCCAGGCACTAATATTAACGACTAAATTTTTTCCTACAAGCGAATCGGGAATTAAAAATGTATAAATGAGTCCGAATCTATTTCCGGAATCAATATGACATATTTTTTTACCCGAATGGGCCGTTGAGCTTTCAACAATAGTATTATAATTGGATATATTATCCATATTAAGATTTTCAATTTGCTTGAATAGAGGAGCGTTTTTTTCATCATCACCACATCCAAAAAAAACTAAGCTTGATATAACAATTAAAATTTTTTTCATGATTTTTTTATTTACGATAGTTTTGCGAATTTATGAATTTATAAGATGGCATTAAAGTTATAAATTAAAATAATAAAATTAATAGGAAGAAACAGTAATTTATATTACCATTTCAGGAATTTCTCCTTCAATTATTAATTTTCCTGCTGTTGCATTTTTTATTTGTTCAATACTAATGCCCGGAGCTCTTTCAATAAGTTTGAATCCTCCTTCAGGCAATATATCGTAAACACCGAGTTCTGTCACGATTTTTTTAATACATTTTACACCGGTTAAGGGCAACGAACATTTTGGTAATAATTTAGATTCGCCGGCTTTATTTACCTGTTGCATAGCTACAATTATGTTTTTTGCAGAAGCTACTAAATCCATTGCTCCTCCCATTCCTTTCACCATTTTTCCGGGAATTTTCCAGTTGGCAATATCGCCGTTTTCACTTACTTCCATTGCGCCCAAAATAGTTAAAGCTACTTTTTGAGCTCTTATCATTCCAAAACTCATAGCCGAATCAAATATAGAAGCGCTCGGCAATAAGGTAACGGTTTGTTTACCGGCGTTAATTAAATCTGCATCCTCTTCGCCTTCGTAAGGAAAAGGACCCATTCCTAAAATTCCGTTTTCGGATTGTAGCTCCACATTAATTCCTTCCGGAATAAAATTAGCCACTAAGGTTGGAATGCCGATGCCAAGGTTAACATACATTCCGTCTTTTACTTCGCGTGCAATGCGTTTGGCAATTCCGTTTTTATCTAACATAATAATTATTTTTTTCTTACGGTTCTTTGTTCAATTCGTTTTTCGTATTTTTCTCCTTGAAAAATGCGGTGTACATAAATTCCCGGAGTGTGAATATGGTCGGGATTTAATTCGCCGGCCGGAACCAATTGTTCAACTTCTGCAATGGTAATTTTACCGGCCATCGCCATCATCGGATTAAAATTGCGGGCGGTGGAGCGATAAATTAAATTTCCGGCGGTATCGCCTTTCCAGGCTTTTACAATGGCAAAATCAGATTCAAAAGCGTGCTCCATTAAATATTCTTTTTCTTCGCCGTTAAATTTAAATTTGCGAACTTCTTTTCCATTCGCAATTTCTGTTCCCACTCCGGCAGGTGTATAAATTACCGGCATGCCATAACCGGCCGCCAAACACCGCGTAGCTAAAGTTCCTTGCGGAATTAAATCTACTTCTAATTCTCCGCTCAACATCTGCCTCTCAAACTCCGCATTCTCTCCTACATAACTCGAAATCATTTTTTTAATTTGTTTGGTCTGCAATAATAATCCCAAACCAAAATCATCCACACCGGCATTATTACTAATGCAAGTTAAACCTTTTACACCTTTTTTTACCATGGCATTAATGCAATTTTCGGGAATGCCGCATAATCCAAAACCACCTAACATTAAAGTCATGTTGTCTTTTAAATCTTTAATGGCTTCATCGGCATTTTTTACAACTTTGTTTATCATATTATTTTTTAAAAATGTGAAACAAATTTAATATTAAAATTAATTAATACCCTCCATCTTCTTCAAAAGTGGTTTCGGGAGGTAAATCTTTATCATACTTGCTGCAGTCTAATTCAATATCGCCAAGGCCTTCAGGTTTTTCAAAATCTCCTTTACCAATTTTCAAACTTTTATCGGCGTACACCTTCTGAAAAAATTTTCCCCAAATGGGTAATGCCATTTTTGCGCCCTGACCTAATTCCATCGTATTAAAATGCACACTACGGTCTTCACCCCCTACCCAACATCCGGCTGTTAATTCAGGAGTCAATCCAATAAACCAGCCATCGCTATTATTTTGAGTGGTGCCTGTTTTACCGGCAATGGAATTGGTTAATTTATAAGTGTACCTCAATCCGGCTCCTGTTCCATACATCACCACACCTTTCATTAATTCGCACATCACGTAAGCTTTCTCTTCATTAAATACTTCATCTGTTTGTGGAATAAATTCTTCGAGCACTTTGCCGTTTTTATCTTCAATTCGCGTAATAAAAGTGGGTTGTACAAAAGTTCCTTTATTGGCAAATGTTGAGAGTGCGCCCACCATTTCAAATACCGAAATATCGGCAACACCTAAACACAGCGCCGGCACAGCTTCAAGCGGAGAAATAATTCCCATTCTGCGCGCTAAATTTACTATTGCGTTCGGACCAAATTTTTTCATCAAGGCGGCGCTAATATAATTTACCGATAATGCTAAAGCTCGTTTGAGCGTTATCATTTTGTTTTCGTATTTAAGTTTTTCTTTAGCATCCCATGAATTATCGGGGCACCATTCTTTTCCGTTTCCGTCGGTAATGCAAGTTCTTATATTAGGAAGCTGGTAACATGGCGAATAACCTTCCTGAATGGCCATAGCGTAAACAAAGGGTTTAAAGGTTGAACCAACTTGTCGCTTTCCCACTTTTACGTGATCGTATTTAAAATGTTTATGATTAATGCCACCCACCCATGCTTTCACATAACCGGTTTGCGGATCCATGGCCATAAATCCGGTTTGCAAAAAACTTTTGTAATAGCGAATGCTGTCTAACGGTGTCATGGTTGTATCTATGTCTCCTCTGAGAGAATAAACATTCATTTGAACCGGGGTATTAAATGCTTTTGTGATTTTCTCTTCGTTTAAACCTTGTTGTTTTAATTCCCGGTAACGGTCGCTGCGCTTTACAGCAGAATTCATAATGCCTGCAATTTGCTTCGGATCTACATTCCATGCAAACGGTGCATTGCGTTTTGTTTTACATTCTTTAGTAAATGCTTTTTGCAAATCGCGCATGTGTTCATTCACCGCTTCTTCGGCATATTGTTGCATACGCGAATCCACTGTAGTATAAATGCGCAACCCGTCTTTATAAATGTTGTAAGGTTTTTTGGTTTCGGGATTAATGTGTTTTTCGCACCATTGTTTTAAGAAGTTCTCGCGCAAATATTCTCTGAAATATGGAGCAAGCCCATCATTATGATCTTCGGGATGAAAATTTAATCCCAGCGGTTTTATTTTTAAACTATCGAATTGAGTTTGATTAATGTAATTGTATTTGAGCATCTGACTTAACACTACATTACGACGTAGTTTCGTTTTTTCGGGAAAGCGAATGGGATTAAATAGCGAAGGATTTTTTGCCATTCCTACAAGCATCGCTGCTTGTTCAATACGTAAACTATCTGTATTGGTATTAAAATAAATTTTTGCTGCCGATTTTACACCTACCGCTAAATTCAAAAAATCGAATTTGTTGAGGTACATGGCCATGATTTCATCTTTGGTATAATTTTTTTCGAGGCGGGCAGCAATGATCCATTCTTTTATTTTACGAATTATTAATTTAGGCTTGCTTAAATTTTCGCGCGGAAACATCATTTTTGCTAATTGCTGAGTAATGGTACTTCCACCACCTTTTGAACCTCCGCCAAAAATTCCTGACGCCGCTCTGAACAATGCTTTAATATCTACACCGCTGTGCTCATAAAATCGCGCGTCTTCGGTGGCAACTAATGCGGTCACTAAATCTTTATCCAAATCTTTAAAATGAATGTTTACACGATTCTCATTATAATATTTCCCTAATACTTTGGCATCTGAACTGTAAATAATAGTGGCTAAATTATTTTTTGGATTTTGTAATTCTTCTACACTGGGCAAATCGCCAAAAAATTCATTAGCAATTAATGTCACCATTAAAAAAATTAGCAAAAAGGGGCCCCAAATAAAAAGCCAGGTTAATCGTATATATCGGGAATTTTTTGCCACCGTAAAATTTTTATCAAAAATAACAAATTCGCTTTATGCTTGGGTTAAAATTAACTAAAACGAATTTACACCTTGTACTGTGGTGTATTTCATAGTGTATTTTACGCCTGGGTTAATATATTTATAAGCACTATGACTCATTAAAGCCGCTTCGTGAAAACCACATAAAATAAGTTTTAATTTATTTTTGTAAGTGTTAATATCACCAATGGCATAAATGCCTGAAATGTTAGTAGAATAATCTTCCGTATTAACCTCAATGGCATTTTTATCAATATTCAAATTCCAGTTTTCGACGGGGCCTAATTTTGGAGAAAGTCCGAATAAAGGAATTAAATAGTCGGTTTCAATATCTGAAATCACATTTGTTTTAATATTAATTATTGAAACATTTTGCAATAAGCCATTGCCGCTAACCGAACTTAAATTAGAATTTAGAATTAAATTTATTTTTCCTTCGTGCGAAAGCTTCATCATTTTGCTTACGCTATCGGGCGCTCCTCTGAAAGATTCGCTTCTATGAACAAGTGTTACACTTTTTGCAACATCGGCTAAAAATATGGCCCAATCTAAGGCGCTATCACCGCCACCCGCAATAACCATTCGTTTTCCCCTGTATTTTTCGGGGTCTAAAATCATGTAATTAATTCCTTTTCCGTTTTCGAATTTTTCTAAATCTTTTACTTCAGGTTTTCGTGGCTCAAAGCAACCTAATCCTCCTGCAATTACAATCACTTTTGCATTAATTTTTGTTCCAGAATTTGTTTCGAGTACAAAATCATTTTCTCCTTTTTTTTCTAGTTTTTCAATCCTTTCTCCCAAAGTAAATACCGGATTAAATGGCTTAACTTGTTCAATTAATTTATCTACCAATTCCTGAGCTAAAATGGCGGGATAACCCGGTATATCGTAAATCGGTTTTTTCGGATAAATTTCAGAGAGTTGTCCGCCAGCCTGAGGTAAATAGTCAATTAAATGACAACGCATTTTTAATAAACCGCATTCAAACACAGCGAATAATCCTACGGGTCCCGCCCCAATTATAGCTATATCAGTAGTATGCATTTTTATTGACCGCAAAGTTAAACAATTATTAGTCGCGAGTACCCGGGATAAAATATTTAGTAAAAAAGTTTTTTTGATTTTAAATAAGAATTTTTTTGTAAATTCGCTTTAAATTAAAAAACCATACATCATGAAAAAATCATTACTTGTTGTTGTTATCAGCGTAATTTCAATTGTCGCTAATGCTCAAATTATACCGAGCCCTTCCTGGTCGGTACAAAACACATGTTTCCCAATTGTTTCTGCCGGCATCAGATACATGGACGCCATCAGCCCCAATGTGGTTTGGGCAATTGGTTACGATGGGACAGTGGCTAATCCCAACACCAATATGTTTACCAGAACTATTAACGGCGGTGCTACTTATACATCAGGAACTGTGTGGACTAATACACTTACCTACGCTCCAGCCAGTATTGAAGGAATTGATGCAAATACAGCATGGGTTAGCGCTTATTTACAGGCTACCAGCGACAAAGGCGCAGTATTTAAAACCACTGATGGTGGTGTTACGTGGATTAACATGAACTCAGCATCCATGTTTACAGTTGCTGGAGTTTCTTTTGTTGACTTCGTTGCATTTACATCTGCAAGTGTTGGAATTGCATTAGGCGACCCGGCTCCAACCAATAAATTTGAAATATACAGAACAATAGATGGTGGCGCTTCTTGGTCACAAATACCCGGCGCTGCGATACCAAATGCGAATGCAGGTGAGTACGGATTAACTGATGTTTACACTCACGTGGCTAATCATCTTTGGTTCGGAACTAATCAAAATCGTATTTATCATTCGGCAGATGCCGGTCAAACATGGAGTGTGAGTGCAACTATTACAGGTACTGTAACGATTCTCAATACTTCTGGCATTCGTGATATCGCTTTTCGCGATCCAAGTAACGGTTTAGCATTGATGTCTGCCGCCGGTACAAATTATTTATACAATACAAATGATGGCGGGGCTACTTGGAATCAAATTACACCCATCGATCCTAATATGGGCTTGAATGATTTATGTGCGGTTCCGGGAACTACAGCTTATGCTTCATGCGGGGCAGGAGTTGGCAACAATATTATTTCTTATTCGGGAGATGATGGTGTAACATGGAACAGTTGGGGCGGATCAAACGTTCAATATTTACAAATTGATTTTGTAGATGGTGTTAACGGATGGGCCGGAGGTTTTTCTGACCCTACTTTATTATGTACAGGTGGAATGTGGAAATATACCGGACCAAATTTATCGGGTGCCACTCCTCCAACAGCTCAATTTACTATTCCACCTGCTACCTGTTTAGGTTCAATGATTACTACCACTAATGCATCAGTAGGTAATCCGGTTCCAAGTTATTCCTGGAGCGCGCCTGCAGGAAGTGTAACTTTTGCTCCGAGCCCCATAGCAACCAGTCCAACTTTAATTTTTGGCGGAACAGGAATTTATACCATTGTATGTGTGGCTACAAATTCGGTTGGAAGCAATTCTACAACACAAATAATAAACGTTCAAAATTGTTCAGGACCTACTGCAAGTTTCAACATGCCTCCTTCTACATGTGCTAATACTTTAGTGATTACTACTAATAGCTCAACAGGAAGCCCGGCTCCTACCTATATCTGGTCAACCAATCCTGTTGCAGGGGTAACTTATAATCCTAATAATACAGCGGTGAGTCCTACTCTTGCTTTTTCAATTCCGGGAACCTATTCTGTAATGTTAATGGCTACAAGTATTGCCGGATCAAATGCGACTATGCAAACTTTTACTGTTAATCCTGTTCCCGTTTTAACTATTGCATCAACAGCAAGTATTTTATGTGCAGGCAATACAGCTACCTTAACTGCAAGTGGAGCTACTTCTTATACATGGAGCGCTAATGCCGGTGGCGTGACAACAACAACTGCTGCTGTTTCACCAACTGTTAATACGACATATTCTATTACCGGTGTCAATTCTTTTGGATGTAGTGCAACAAAATCTTTCGTTCAAGGCGTTTCTCCTTGTTTAGGAATAACAGCCATTTCTTCTTCACAAGAGATATTTAACCTTTATCCAAATCCTAATAATGGTGCGTTTACTGTTAAAGCTGAATCCGACATTGTATTAAATATCACTAACGATTTGGGTCAGTTAGTGAAAACCATTGTTTTATCAGAATCTAATGGGCACCAAACTATGGTTAACGATCTTCAAAACGGTATTTATTTTGTTTATGGAAATAATAATAATATTATTGTTAAACAAAAAGTGGTTGTAATGAAGTAATATCTTTTTATTAAATAAAAAGGCTGCTTCTTTCTTGAGGCAGCCTTTTTTGTTAAAATAATTTTGTGATTTTAATAATGTTAATACTATATACTGCTTTTTCAAACAGGATAATAAATTTAAAACAGAAATAAAATGAAATTTTTTTTATTAGTAGTTTCCGCATTTTTGCTTTCCTCTTTTACTTTCGGACAAATTATACTGAGTCCGTCTTGGAGCACAATACAAAATTCTAATTTTCCAATTCTTACAGCAGGAGTTCGTTATTTTGATGCGGTGGATACCAATGTTGTTTGGGCTATCGGATATGACGGTGCAGCAGCGAAGAGAAATTACAATTTTTTTACGACAACTAAAAATGGCGGCGCTTCTTTTACGGCAGGTACAATTTTTGCTGATACTAATTCTTATGTAATTTCTAACATAGAGGGCATTGATTCGATGAATGCATGGGTTGCAGCCTACAAAAAAATCTCCTCCGACAGGGGAGTAATTTATCACACAACAAATGCCGGGGTTTCGTGGGCAGATGGCGGGACCGTTAGTATGTTTTCTACTGCGGGTGAATCATTTGCCGATTTTGTAACTTTTGTAACTCCAACGAAAGGTATTGCAGTGGGCGATCCTAGATTAGGCGAATTTGAAATTTATCGCACCAATAATGGCGGTGTTTCGTGGACCGCAATTTCGGGTTCTGTAATCCCTGATCCTTTACCGGCTATTGGAGCACTTCACAGAGAATATGGTTTAACAGATTCTTATGCAAAATTCGGAGCAAATGATATTTGGTTCGGCACTAACCGGGGGCGCGTTTATCATTCCAATACCGGTGGTCTAACCTGGAATGTTGGTGTTACCGGTGCTTCTGATGATATTATTTATTTAGCTTTCAGAGACGCGCTTAATGGTTTGGTTTACGGTTATACCGGTGCCACGCTTGTTTGTTATAGCACTACTAACGGTGGGATAACGTGGACAGCATTACCTTTCGACCCGAATATGGGCGCGAGTGATATTTGCGCTATTCCGGGCACAACCTGGTATGCATCTGTAGGTGCCGGTTTGGGTAATACCTTAATTTCATATTCTTATGACGATGGTTTAACTTGGAATAATTGGGGAGGATCTGGAATTCAATACACAAAACTCGATTTTGTAAATTCTTCAAAAGGCTGGGCCGGAAGTTTTTCAAGCAATGTAACTTTGGGCATTGCCGGAATTTATAAATACAGCGGACTGCCGTTAGCAATTAATTCTATTAATTTAATGCCAGCAGAAATAAACATGTATCCTAACCCAAGTAATGGTGAGATGATAATTAATTTATTAACTGCAAAAGAAGGCGCTATTATTAATGTTATGGATTTGATGGGAAAAATGGTTTATTCAGAAAATGTTAAGACTTCAACTTTTGAAAAACATAATTTAAATTTACAGCATTTAGCCAAAGGGATTTATCATGTAAATATTATTAGGGGAACCGAAAAGTATTCTCAAAAAATCGCAATACAATAAAAAATTGTGAGTTAATTTAAAGATTCTACTAATTTACAAGAGCTTTTTTATTTATAAATCAATATTTTTTTGTATCTTAGTAAAATAAATAATTTTAAAAAAACTTCATATGAAAAAATCTTTACTTTTTATTGCTATCAGCTTTCTTTCAATAGGAGCTAATGCGCAAATTGTACCCAGCCCGTTCTGGACGAATCAAAGCGCCAATTATCCAAATGTGTCAACAGGCACGCAATGGTTCGATGCTATTGACGCTAACAATGTTTGGGCCTTAGGCTACAATGGCACTTTGCCTAATGCTAACTTTAATGATTATACTAGAACCAACAATGGAGGAACTACCTATACAGCCGGATTAGTATATCCTGATACGCTGACTTATCATCCCAGCAGCATTGAAGGTATTGATCCTACTACCGCCTGGGTTACTTCATACTTAAATACTACTTTAAATAAAGGCGCCATACATACAACTACTAACGGTGGGGTTACGTGGACAAACATGACTGCGGTTAACATGTATACCAATAACACTTCTTGGGCCGATTTTACTGCTTTTTGCACGGCTACTGTCGGAATTACATTAGGCGATCCGGTTTCGGGAGAATTTGAAATTCACAGAACAACTAACGGAGGAGCTACATGGAGTGCAGTGGCAGGTACTGCAATTCCGAATCCTTTGGGAGGAGAATACGGCATTACAGATTTGTATACAAAATTTGGCGCTAATGATATTTGGTTTGGAACTAATTTAGGTCGCATTTATCATTCGAGCAATCAAGGTCAGTCTTGGACAGTTGCTTCAGTTATAGGAGGATCTTATATTACCAAAATAGCGTTTCGTAGTGCTTTAAATGGAATTGCTTATACTAATAATGCCGGAAGTCCCGCATTTACTTCAACCAACGGTGGTATTAGCTGGACTGCAATTACACCAATTGATCCGAACATGGGGAAAAATGCAATTTGTGTAATACCCGGCACTAACATGTATGCTTCGTGCGGAGCCGGTGTAGGAAATAATGTCATCTCTTATTCTACCGATGATGGTTTAACATGGAACAATTGGGGAGGAGCTAATGTGCAATATTTAGAAATTGAATTTGTAAGCAACAGTGTTGGTTTTGCCGGCGGATTCTCCGATCCTGGTACGCCAGGGCTCGACGGCATGTTTAAATATTCAGGAGTACCTTTAGGAGTAAGTACAGTTGGAATTCCTTATTCTTCTTTAGAAATGTATCCTAACCCAAGTACAGGAATTGTAACTATTGATTTGCAACCAACAAAAGAAGGAGGTTCACTTTTTGTGATTGATGCGATGGGAAAAACAGTTTATTCAGAAAACATTAGAAACGTGAGTTTTGAAAAACACAATTTAAATTTAGAAAATTTAGCTAAAGGTATTTACTCAGTAAATATTGTAAGAGCCGGAAGAACTGAATCTAAAAAAATTGTGATTCAATAAATAATTTTTTAATTCATTAAAAAGCCGCTCTGTTTAACAGAAGCGGCTTTTTTATTTTATGGCTCAAGATATTTATTAAAATTTAAGAAGCCATTCGATAGCTTCCTTCTCATTGGTAAAAAACATTTGAGGTACATCAACACGGGTAAATGATTCAAAAAACTTTAGCATTATCTTTGTGAACAATGAGTCTATAATGTAAGCCCGGGCGATGGTGTTTTTTACAGAGGAATTTTTTTTTGCAACCTCTTTTCCTTTGTCTGTAAATTTCCATTTCCCGCGAAGGTCGACCAGTTTTAATTTTTTTTGATTAGCCGATAAATTTTTTACCACTAGTAAATTATCAAGCGCATCGGCCTCATCAATAACAGAACCGGCAATAACTTTTATTTTTATATACCCTGCTTTTTCTAAACTGATTTCGGCAGTTCGCGTTTTATAATAATTGTTACTCATTATTTAACAAAGTTAGCCAGACTTTAATACCAATGATGTTAAAAATTGTAAATGATATGTTAAGCTTACAGAAGGTTATTTTACTCCGTATTTGGTTTTGTATTTTTCGTATAGGAGTTGTTGGTCATTAATTAATTTAATGGGCTTCCCACTAATAAAGGCGAGTATTACATTATTTGTTTTTATATCCAACAAATCACCATCAGAAATAACCAATGAGGCAATTTTACCTAATTCAATACTTCCCAGCTTAGAATCTATACCTAATATTTTAGCGGCATTCAAGGTTACACTTTGTAAAGCTTGTTCTTTTGTTAATCCATAAGCGCTAGTTTCTCCTGCTAAAAACGGAAGATTGCGTGTTTGCATAGCTTCCATATCGCCGGCCAATTGCAAACAAAATAAAACACTGTCGTTTTGTAACAAGGCGGGAATGCGAAATAAAATATCTACATCATCTTCGGCATAATCGGGTAAATCATTTATACGGCATAACATTACCGGAATAGAATTATCTTTTAAAAGTTTTGTTGTTTTCCAGCTATCCTTACCCCCCACTAACACCGGCTTCTTAACTTCGTATTTTTTTGCAAAGTTTACCGATAAAATAATATCTTTTACATAATCGGCATGTAAATATAAATTTTGACTACCGCTAAAAATTCCACGCATGGCCTCAAAACGTAAATTACTTTCTAAACTTCCGGCAGGCGAATTACAATATGCTTTTGCATCTTCAAAAAATTTATTTAAAACTAAAATTTCTTCATCGTATTTATTATTTTTTGTGCTTGGAGCAGTTTCTCCCCACCAACCATTTTTTTGAATCGATTTCGGAAAATTAACGTGAATGCCGTCATCTGCTTTTAGAACCGCATCTTCCCAATTCCAACCTTCTGTAGCCATAATTGAAGATGAGCCGCTGATTAATCCGCTGCGCGGTGTACATTGCGTATACAACACTCCATTTGTTTTTACAGTAGGTAAAATTTTACTATCGGTATTATAGGCAATCAAACTTCTTACGTGCGGATTAATAAACCCCACTTCATTAAAATCGCTGGTAGGCCGAATCATTTCTGCTTCCTGCAATCCTAAAATATTATTGGTAGAAATTAGTGCGGGATAAATATGCTTTCCTGTAATATCAATTACTGTATCGTAAGCTGCCGGATTTAACCGGATGCCTTTCGATTCGGAAACCATTTCTATTTTCCCATCTAAAAAGGCAACATAACTCGATTCGATAATTTGTCCGTTACCAATATGTGCTGTACCGTTTATAAGAATAACATGTTTCCAAACTTTGGGAGAAGAAGGTAAATTATTTTGGGAAATAATAATTCCAACTAAAAAAACAAAACATAATATATAATAGTTTTTCCTCTTCATTTTAATTTTCTTCAATAGTCTCACAGGTATATAAATGTGGCTTTTTACCGGAAGGCTTCACCACTTTAGTACCTTTATTTTTTTCGGCAATTAATTTGGAGATGATGCGCGCTTTTTCTTTTTTAATATTGTAGCGTAATTTTGCATCTTCTTCTCTATCAAAATAAATTTGTCCATCAATAATAGTTTTATCCGCTTTAGCGTAAACACTTAATGGATTATCCGTCCACAACACTAAATCAGCTACTTTTCCCACCATCACTTTCCCCACTTTATCATCAATGTGCAAAGCCTTGGCAGGATTTAAGGTAACTAATTTTAAAGCTTCGGTTTCAGTTAGTCCGCCGTATTTAATTGATTTTGCCGCTTCCTGATTTAATCGTCTTCCCATTTCAGCATCATCACTATTCACGCAAGTGTTAACTCCAACTTTATTTAACAGCGCTGAGTTATACGGAATGGCTTCCATCACTTCTAATTTATACGCCCACCAATCGGCAAAGGTAGAAGCGTTGGCGCCGTGAGCTTTCATTTTGTCGGCTACTTTGTATCCTTCTAAAATGTGAGTGAAAGTATTTACTTTAAATTTTAAACTATCGGCCACGTGCATTAACATATTAATTTCGCTTTGCACATAGCTGTGACACGTTATATATCTTTTACCATCTAAAATTTCGGCAATGGCGTCTAATTCTAAATCGCGGCGTGGCGCGGCTATATTAATTTTTTGTTTTGTAGATAATTTGGCGAAATCCTCCATTTGTTTTTTATAATTTTTTGCCCTGATAAAAACATCTATATACACTTGCTCAACACCCATACGCGTTTGCGGAAAACGATTATCGCCCGGACCATTTCCATGTTTTACATTTTCGCCCAATGCAAATTTTATAAACTCCGGCGCTTTTTCGTATTTCATATCTTCGGCATTCATTCCCCATTTTAATTTTATAATCTGACTTTGCCCGCCAATAGGATTTGAAGAGCCGTGTAACAATTGTGCGCAGGTAACGCCGCCCGATAACTGACGGTAAATATTTATATCTTCTGGATTTACCACATCGCCCATACGAACTTCGGCGCTGTTGGCTTGTCCCCATTCGTTAACACCTCCTGCCAAAGCAATGTGCGAATGTTCATCAATAATTCCGGCGGTTAAATGTTTTCCTTTGGCGTCAATTTTTTTTGCAAAGGCAAAAAAGGAAGCATCAATATTAGGCGCAATTCTTACAATTTTACCTTCTACAATATACACATCGTGATCAAGTAAAATTGAATCGCCGTTGTTAGTCCAGATTGTTGCGTTTTTTATTAAGATGGCTTTATAACGGTTTTTCCATTTGAGCCAGCCATTAATAAACGGACCTTCATCCTCAGGCAGAGCTTCGCCGTAAGCGGAGAATGGAAAATAAACTTTCCCAATATTTAATTTATTATTTTTCTTTTCAGGATTTTTATTTTTTGCAAGGCTATCGGCCGAAGATTCTTGTATTAATTTAAAATCGAACCAATCACCGTTTGTCCACTGACCCTTACCTTCAAATGTTTTTGTTTTATCAATATAATTTCCGCTAAGCCTTGCCGATCTTAAACTATCAAATGCAAAACTCATAGTAGCAATATTATTTTTGAAAACAAAATTGAGGTTTGTTTTAGCTGAATCTAAATTAATGAAACCATTAATTTTAGCAAGGTCGCCGCTTAACTTTACTTTGTAATTTTTTTCGTCCGCCAATAATTTATAGGTTCCGCGAATATCGGGTGAATTAATATCGCTGTAAATATTTAAAGTGCCGTTTACCCAATGCTGATACATTATGGCGTCGTCGGCAAAAATATTTTTATCGGTAATAATAAAATTAGCATACATTCCGCTTCTTAAGGCGCCTACTTTATCCTGCACGCCAATAAAATTAGCAGGATTAAATGTTAATGCTTTAAGCGCGGTTTTTTCGGTGAGTCCGTATGCAATACATTTTTTTACATTGGCTAAAAACTGACTTTTATCTTTTAGGTCGGCTGAAGTAAAACAAAAGGGAATATAATTTTTTTCCATTTCGGCGGCGTTTGCGGGCGCCATTTCCCAATGTTTTAATTCGGCCAACGAAACTTGTTCGGCATCAAAAGGATCTTCCACATCTAAAGCTTCCGGAAAATTTACAGGAATAATATATTTTAAAAATGTATTTTGAATATCGTTAATGCGCTGATATTCGTTTCCGCCACCTTTAATAATATATTTTACGCCAAACTCTTTCCCAATCTTAACCGCTCGTAAATCATTAAATTTATCATTGGCTTCAAATACCGAAGGAAGCGATTGCAAATTATTAAACGCGTCGAGTGTAATGTTGTATTCAGTTTTGGCAGCATTTTCTTTATACCATTGCGCATCGTAATAGGTTTGTCGCAATAAAGCAACAGCGCCTGTTAATGAACCTGGATAATCCATTGTAGAGCTTCCTTTTGTAAACGAATAAAAACCGGCGGCTTTATCTTTAATAACCATTTCATTTTCTTTTTGATTGCTTACATTTAATAAAACTCCGTTGCCGCGAACGATGCCGTCTTTTTGTGAAGACAATACCACACCAATTCCGCTTTTGCGAAGTTCATCGGCCTTATCTTTATTAAACGTAAATAATTTATAAGCATCTACATCCGATTTAATAGCAGGGTTCCATCCATATGCACCTTTATTTGGATTTTCATTAAGAACAATGGTTTGTCCGGGTACTGATTTTTTTATTTCAGGCATTCCATAATCGCTGTACAAATCAATAAACGAAGGATAAATATGTTTTCCTTTTAAATCGGAAACCGTAGCGCCTACAGGAATGGTGGCTTTTTCGGCGGTGGAAATAATTTTTCCATCCTGAAAAACGAGAATTCCGTTTGGGATGGTAGTTTCATAATCTACATGAATAACCGCATTAGTAAATGCGTAAATGGTGTGAATGGGATTGGGTGCGCCATTTGTGGGGAAAGTAGTTTGAGAAATGATATTACCTCCCGCTAAGGTTAATACAATAAAAATGCGAGTAAGTTTTGACATCATAAATCCCAATCGGTATCGCAACAAATATAAGAAAAGCCTTCACACCACTGTAACAATATGAGATAAATTGTTAAATTTGAATTAAAATCTAAATCCAATGTACAAAGCATTTTTACATACCCACACGTTAGTTGTAACCTTATTTTTTTTAATTTATGTTGTAAAAACAGTATTGCTGTTAAGTAACCGTGAAGATTTACTGAAACGTTTTACGAAATTCGTAAAAATTCCGGAAATGATTGTGAGTGTTTTGTTTTTGGTAACCGGAATTTATTTAATGACGCAGCTCCCCGAAATTAAAATGATATTGTGGGTTAAAATCGGATTGGTTCTGTTATCGATACCGGTTGCGATTATTGGATTTAAAAAAGGAAATAAAATTTTAGCAGCTTTATCATTATTGATGATTACTGCTGTTTATGGTTTATCTGAAATGAGCAGAAAACAAAAACCGGTTATTGCTGTGGAAGGAAATTTAGACGGGAAAACTCTTTACGATGCTAATTGTAAATTATGCCATGGTGAAGATGGAAAATTGGGAGCGATGGGTTCTTCCGATCTTTCAAAAACTACAATGGATGTTGCCACCATCAAACAAACTATTTTAAACGGTAAAGGCTCGATGAATAAAATTGTGATGAGTGATGAACAAGCTTCGGCTATTTCTGCTTATCTTGAAAGTTCTATTAAGGGGAAATAAATTATTTTTTTTCAGAAGCCAGATAATAATTACCAAATACCGAATACTGATTACCGAATACAGATTACCTTGCACTCATGAAATCAGAACTTCACGATACTTCTAAAAAAATTCCATTTTCTGTATTAGTAGGACTTATCACCAAATTTCAGGAAGAGGAGCAGGCTAAAGAATATTTGGAAGAGCTGGAATTTTTAGCTGAAACGTACGGGGTTAAAACAAAAAAAACATTTACACAACGATTAGAAAAACCGGATAAGGCCACTTTTATTGGAAAAGGAAAGTTAGCGGAAGTAAAAACATTTGTTAACGAAAATAATATTGATGTGGTTATTTTTGATGATGAATTATCGCCTTCGCAGCAGCGAAATTTAGAAAAAGAAATCGGAAAAAAAATTCTGGACCGCACGCTTTTAATTTTAGAAATATTTTCACAACGGGCCCAAACCGCCCATGCTAAAACACAAGTGCAGTTAGCGCGCTATCAATATTTATTACCGAGATTAAAAGGAATGTGGACGCATTTAGAGAGGCAGCGCGGAGGAACCGGAACGCGCGGAGGTGCAGGAGAAAAAGAAATTGAAACTGATCGGCGAATTACCAATGATAAAATTGCACAACTAAAAGACCGATTAAAAGATATTGATAAACAAATGGCCACACAACGAAAAAATCGAGGTGATATGATTCGTGTGGCTTTGGTAGGATATACCAATGTTGGAAAATCGACTATCATGAATTTAATAAGTAAGAGCGAGGTGTTTGCCGAAAATAAATTGTTTGCCACGTTAGATACAACGGTAAGAAAAGTAACCATTGATAATTTGTATTTTTTATTGAGCGATACCGTGGGATTCATTCGCAAACTCCCAACACAATTAGTAGAAAGTTTTAAATCGACTTTAGATGAAGTACGCGAAGCAGATTTATTAATTCATGTGGTAGATATTTCTCATCCTAATTTTATGGACCAATTAAATGTGGTAAAAGAAACACTGATTGAAATTAAAGTAGGTGATAAACCTACTATTTTGGTATTCAATAAAATAGATGCTTACACTTACGATCCGAAAGAAGAGGATGATTTAACGCCGGTAACAAAACGCAATTTATCATTAGCGGATATTAAAAAAACCTGGATGAAAAATTTAAACAACCCAAGTATTTTCATTAGCGCACAAAACAAAGAAAACGTTGGTGAGTTTAAAAAAACACTTTACGAAATGGTAAAAGAAATGCACGTGAAACGGTATCCTTATAATAAGATGCTGTATTAGTTGGGGGTTCGGAGTTCGGGGTTAAAAGAATTAATTTTTTTAAAATGAAAATTGAATTTATAAACGCTACGTTGCACGATTTACCCAAAATTGTGGAGACTTATAATTCAACTATTGCTTCACGATTAGTAACCGCCGACCTTGAACCCGTTACTGCCATTAGTAAATTGCAATGGTTTAATTCGCACTCCGAAAAAAAACGTCCGTTGTGGTTAGTGTTGTGCGATGGCGAATATGGAGGTTGGATAAGTTTTAATTCGTTTTACGGAAGACCTGCCTACGACGGAACTGTGGAAGTAAGTATTTATTTAGAAGAAAAATTTCGCGGTAAAGGTTTAGGAAAGGCAAGTTTGCAAAAAGCAATTGATTCGTGCGCACAATTAAATATTAAAAATTTATTGGGATTTATTTTCGGACATAACGAAGCGAGTTTAAAATTATTTTACAATTTTGGTTTCGAAAAATGGGCGCATTTTCCGAAAGTAGCCAACATGGATGGAATTGAAAGAGATTTAATTATTTTGGGAAAGAGGATTGATTAATTAAAAGGCAAAAAAATAAAAAACATATAACACATAACAAAAAATGAATAATGATAAAGTAAAAAAACTGGTAATGCAGTTACAAAACCCTAAAACACTTAGGCGTTTTTTGTTTAGCCTGCCTGCCGCAACACAAGCCAGCGCGACGGCAGGCAGGTGTTTTGTGTTAATCGTTATTGTTATTTTATAATGAATTTGCTTTATTAAAAAAACAAAAAACTGATTCCCGAAAAACATTGAGATTCCTAACTTCCCATAATAGGCTTGGTATCCAGTGAACGAGAGTCGAGAGCATCCCGCAGACCGTTACCCACTAACATAAACGCCAGCACTAATAACATAATGGCTACGCCTGGAATAAAAGCTAAATATGCTTTATCTACCAATACATAACCGCGGTGTGCATTTATCATTTCACCCCAAGATGGAGTAGGAGGTTGCGCGCCTATTCCTAAAAAACTTAATCCGGCTTCAGTAAGAATGGCAGTAGCAAAATTGGAGGCGGCAATTACAATTACAGGTCCCATTACATTGGGTAAAATATGACGCAGAATTATTCTTAAATTTTTGTAACCTAAAGCTCTTCCTGCTTCTACAAATTCTTTTTCGCGTATGCTAAGTATTTGTCCACGTACAATCCGCGCAATATCTACCCACATGGTTAATCCTACCGCCACAAATACTTGTACAATTCCTTTTCCCAACACTAAAGTTATTGCAATTACCAATAACAGTGTAGGAATTGACCACACCACATTTATTACCCACATAATTAAATCGTCGACACGACCACGATAATATCCCGCAAAGGCACCCAGTAAAATACCAATGAAAATAGAAATGATTACTGAAATAAAACCAACGCTTAACGAAATGCGGGTCCCAATCATTAAGCGACTCAGTAAATCGCGGCCCGCTAAATCGGTACCCAAAATAAACGATTTGCTTTTAATATTATTTTTTAAAATCATTTCCTGAAGTTCGGGAATGGTTTTACGTAATTTTTCGCCGGTGCTTACCAAATAAAAATCAAGCGTATTTCTTTTCTCATTAAATTTAATATCAGAGTTGGGATCTACATCGTACACTACATCGGCTAAGTTAAACGGCACTTTTGTTCCTGCGTTTGGAATGTTGCCAGTGTATTCTTCAACAACTATATTGGTGCCGTTAAAATTATAATCATAAATAGGAATAGAAGAAAAATCGCTGTTGCGGCCAAAAATCATTTTCGAAAAAACATTTTCAGATTGCTTGGCTTCATTTTTTTTAAGCAGTAATAATTTAATGGTAAAGCCGGGTTCTTTAATATGCAGTTCGGGTTTTTGGTCGTTGGCAAATGGTGTTGAATCGGGGGTGATGAGATATCCTAAAATAGAAATAATGGAGGCAATAATAATTATAATTAAACCGGTGAGGCCTAATTTATCGCGCTTAAATCGTCGCCAGGTTTGCTTTGACAACGACTCAGATTCAAATTCTATTTTTTTCTTTTTAAACAAAAAATTCTATTTCCAATTTGGTTTTAAAACAAAACTCAGCATTGTAATTATTAAAACATAAACGCTATACAAAGGACTTAAAGGTAAAAACCAAAGCCATTGTACAGGCCTTTTAAAATAGCCAGATGCTAAAAATAATAACAAAAAATCAATTAAAAACCTCGATAAAATAAAAAATAGACCAAAAAGCGGTAAATGCAGTGTAAAAGCCGCTTTTAAGAGGAAGAACAGGGTAAAAAAATGTACTAAAAATACGATTAAACCCAATAATGCGTTGGTTTGATTTGGATTGGCATTGAATTTGGAGGCCCAGCGAACTTTTTGTTGAAGCAGATTTGTAAAAGTTTTTTGCGGATAAGTAATAATGGAAGCATTTTTTTGTTTGAGATAAGAAATTTTTTGAGAATTTATTTTTTTGGCGTCTTCCAAAAATAAAACATCATCGCCTGAAAGAATTTTTTCGTGGCTTTTATATCCATTAGTTTTTTCAAATAATTTTTTTGAGAAAGCTAAGTTGGCGCCGTTGCATAAAAAAGCTTTTTTGTAAAAAGCAAAACCTCCAGCAATAACAGCTAAGGCATTATTTTCGAAAATTTGTAATTGAGACAATACGGACCCTGAGCTTGTAGAAGGGTCGATTTCAACGGGAGCGATTATAAATTGTGATTGTGTTTGCTCATAAAATGTTACTATTGTTTTTAACCAGCTTGCATCATTGGTAAAAGTATCTGCATCACGGGTAATAATTAATTCGGCTCCGCTGGCTTGTATGGCTTTGGTGATGGAATTTTTTTTGCCTTCTTTTTGGGAATTGCTTATTATTTGGAAACGAAAATTTTGTGAGCGCAAACTGTTGGTTGCTTTTGTAAGTGTAGAATCTTCGGAAGCATCGTTCACTAAAATAATTTCCAATAATTCTTTATCAAAATTTTGAATGTAAATTGAATTCAAACAAGCTTCAATATTATTTTCCTCGTTACGCGCGCAAATAATAATGCAAGTATTAGTTTTATTGATGACATTTTCGGGAAGAGAAAAAGTTTTTGTCTTAATAAATCCAATAGCGCCAAATAATAAAAATCCTACATAAGAAATTAGGGTTAGTAAAATAATTATTTTAATGGCGAGCATCATTTTTTAAAAAAACTAAATTCAAATTTTTCTTTTACAATTATTATATATCCCACAATGCTTGGCAAAACAATATTCATTAGCCATAATAAAACCGCAGTAATTACCAGAGCAACTTCCGGAATATTTAAATTAGTAAACACCAATAAAGCTATTGCAGCACGAATGGCGGGTTCAATAAAACTAATCATTGGCAGCGCAGTGGTTAATAAAAAATAAATGCAAATCGATAAAAACAAATCAGTGCCAAGCGAACCATTATAAAATAATTTTAACAGCAATAAAAACTGAATGATAAAAACCGAATATCTTAGAAGAGAATACAAAAACAATTTCCGAATAAGTGCTTTTGTAAATTCATAAGGCAAAATTTTTCCTGTAATAACTTTTCCGAATTTTTTTAATATCCAATGCTGAATGTAATTGAAATTAAAAATAAAAAAATAAAATACAATTAATAGCACAATGCAAAAAATACCCGCGAGCCAAACGTAAAAAGTAGGAATAGTAATTTGTTGCTGCATTTTAAACACCAATGACAGTAAGCCAAAAACAATTGTAACCGCCAATTGAAACATGCCATTGGCAAAATGCAGCATGGCAATGGTGGGACGGTTTTCAATCTTAAAAAATAAAATTTTGGCAAAAAATTCGGTCGCGCGCCCGGGTGCTAAATTGCCAACGCAAATACCCGCGTAAACCGATTGCATGGCTTTTGATAATGAAATGGATTCGATGGGTTTTGTAATTTGCTGCCATTTGTAGCTTTCGATTCCCCAATTAACAGGAATGAGAATTATACAGAGTAGGCAGAAGCAGTAGGCAATGGGTGAGTTAAAAATTCCGTTTAAGAATTCTAATTTCTCGGTAGTAAAATCGTTTTTTAGCCGCGAATAAATTAATATAAAACTGCCTATGCCGACGGCAATTTTAAGGATCCATGTTATTATGTTTTTATATTGATTCAAAAAGAAATATAATATTCGCCTAAATTTACATTTTTAATAGATATGGCCACTGATAGAATTATATTAGGAATTGATCCCGGCACCATTATTATGGGATACGGCCTTGTTCATATTAAAAACAGCAAGCCCGAATTAATTAGCAGCGGTGTTATTAAGCTGGAGAAATTGGATGATCACGCATTGCGATTGCAAAAAATATTTGAACGCACCATTGGTATAATTGAAGAATATCATCCCGATGAATTAGCCATTGAAGCGCCGTTTTTTGGAAAAAATGTGCAAAGTATGCTTAAGTTGGGAAGAGCGCAAGGCGTTGCCATTGCGGCGGCATTAAGTAAAAAAATTCCAATTACAGAATACTCTCCCAAAAAAATAAAAATGGCCATTACCGGAAATGGAAATGCCAGTAAAGAACAAGTGTCGGCCATGTTGCAGCAGTTATTAAATTTTAAAAATAAAAACGAGCATTTAGATGCAACGGATGCTTTAGGTGCAGCAATGTGTCACTTTTTTCAGAATAAAATTACCGCTTCCGGCAAAAAATCTTATACCGGCTGGAAAGCTTTTTTAACTGATAATCCGAAGAGGGAGGGTTAAATACACTTAAAATAATCAAACGGCTCTAAACAATCTTTGCATTGGTATAAGGCTTTACAAGCGGTGCTTCCAAATTGAGAAATTAATTTTGTGTGGGAAGATTTGCAACGCGGACAATGAACCGTTTTATGTTTTCCGCTTAGCCAAGATTTATCTTGGGTAGAATGTTCGGGTGGTGCGATTCCGTAAGCACGTAATTTTTCTTTTGCTTCGGCGCTAAGCCAGTCGGTGGTCCATGGCGGAGAATAAACAGTTGTTAATTTTATTTTTTCGAAACCATTTTTTTTGAGTGTGCTTTTAATATCATCCTCCATTTGTTTCATGGCAGGGCAGCCGCTATAGGTAGGCGTAATTTTTATTTCTATTTCATCGGCATTAAATAAAACATCTCTTATCACACCCAATTCAGTAATAGTAATTACCGGAATTTCCGGGTCGGGAATCTGGGAAAGTAATAGAAGGATATTTTCTTTATTTAACGAAATCATTTTTTTTCAACACAGAGATACAGAGTTAATGAGGACACAGAGAAAATTATAAAATAAATATTGCGGCAATAATCATTATTATAATAATTACTAAGTATTGCCACACATCAACAAAAAAGGGAGATATTTTTTTCCATTTTTCTTTAAAGGCCATTTTGTAATTTTTGTTTCACGCAAATCCCGATAGTTATTGGGAGCAGTGCAGGCAGAGTATTTGAATTAAAATTACCACTTTGCATTTGGCAACATCCGCGGAAGCGTTTGCATCTCCGCCAATAAAAACCCTAAATGCTCGGTATGAATTCCTTTTTTGCCGCCGGTTTGCATAAAAGAATTTTCCGGTTTTTTTAAAATTGCTTTTTTAAGAAGTTCATCAATTTGTTTTTCCCATTTAGGTTGCAAGGCTTTTAAATCAACTGCAATTCCTTTTTTAATTAACTCTTCTTCTACTTCATCCATCTCAAATAATTCTCCTGTAAAACGCCACAACTCATTTAATGCTTCCTGCGCTTTCTTATTACTTTCTTCAGTACCATCCCCAAAACGAATTACCCACGATGAAGTGTGCCGGTAATGATAGGTAACTTCCTTAATGGCTTTTTGTGCAATGCCTGATAATGTTTCGTCTTTACTTTTTGATAATTCAGTATACAATAAAACATTAAATGCATCAACCAAAACTTGCCTAACAATTGTTTTAGCATAATCGCCATTAGCTTGCTCCACTAAAAGCGTATTGTAAAATTCACGCTCGTTTCTAAAATACGCTAAACTATCTTCATTACGGTCTGCACCTTCCACCCGAGAAGCATATTCTAAAAGTGAAGTCGCGGTTCCAAAAGTATCCAATGCGATATTGGTTAATGCTAAATCTTCTTCTAAAAACGGACCATGCCCAGTCCATTCGCTTAAGCGCTGTCCGAGAACAAGGGCATTGTCAGCAAGACGAAGAGTATATTTAAAAAGTTCTTTATTCATAATTTTGTTCGGTGTTTAGTGTTCGGAGTTCGGTGTTTTGTTGTCGTTTTATTCTCCCAACCCCGAACCACCAACTCCCAACTACATGTGTCCAATCGCATCCGGTATCTGATAAAAAGTTGGGTGACGGTAAACTTTATCATTGGCAGGTTCAAAAAACGGACCCATATCTTCGGGGCTGCTCGAAACAATTGCCGAAGACAAAACTACCCAAAGTGACATGCCTTCGTTACGACGCGTATATAAATCACGCGCATTTTGCAAAGCCATTTCTTTATCAAAAGCGTGTAAACTGCCGCAGTGAACAAAGGGTTGTCCGGCTTTTTTTTGTACAAATACTTCCCAAATTGGTCCTTGTGAATCGCTCATTTTTAGTTGATGGTTGATAGTTTATAGTTGATAGTTTTCATTGGGAAATAAAATTTATGCAGCAACTGCGTCTTTATTTTTTTTCGCATACGCTGCTGCAGCGGCGCGAACCCATTCGCCTTTTTTATGCGCCTCGTTACGCGCAGCTAAACGCTCTTTGTTGCACGGACCGTTGCCACTAATTACATTTTTAAATTCTGCCCAATTAGGTTCAGAAAAATCGTAAGCTTTTTTTGTTTCGTTATATTTTAAATTTTTATCAGGAACAGTTAAACCTAAATAATCAACCTGCTCCATAGTTTGATTGACGAAACGCTGACGTAACTGATCATTGCTTTCGCGTTTGATGCGCCATTTAATTGCATTTTCGCTATTGGGAGATTCCGCATCCGGCGGACCAAACATCATTAATGTTGGATACCACCAGCGGTTTAATGCGTCTTGCGCCATTTCTTTCTGTTCGCTTGTACCAAATGAAAGATGACACATAATTTCGTAACCCTGACGCTGATGAAAACTTTCTTCTTTGCAAATTCTAACCATTGCCCGTGCATACGGACCGTAAGACGTTCTTTGCAACATCACCTGATTCATAATGGCAGCACCATCCACCAACCAACCTATTGCGCCAATATCGGCCCAGGTTAAAGTAGGATAATTAAAAATGGAAGAATATTTTGCTTTACCGGTGTGAAGTGCGTTTAATAATTCGTCGCGGTCGGTTCCTAAAGTTTCGGCGGCCGTGTATAAATATAAACCGTGTCCGCCTTCGTCTTGTACTTTTGCGAGTAAAACTAATTTTGAGCGTAAACTTGGCGCGCGGGTAATCCAATTTCCTTCAGGTAACATTCCCACAATTTCGGAATGTGCGTGTTGTGAAATTTGACGGATTAAATGCTTGCGGTAATTATCGGGCATCCAGTCTTTGGGCTCAATAATTTCGTTTTTTGCCATTTTGGCTTCAAAAATATCTTCAAAATTTTTGTTTTCCATTTGTGTTTAATAACTAAAACGCAATATACAAATTTAAGCGAAAATGAGGGTTAAAACAAATGAGAAATGTCAGCCCCAATTCTTAAACAATAATGAGTGTAATCAGGACAATAATTACTCTGCGATTTGTTTGAATGGCATTTTAAAGGTATTTTAGCTACTTGTTTGTTACGAAACCAATTATAAAAATTTTATAAAACAGGGAAATAAATTCAGTTGAAAAATCTAGTTTGGATATTATCAGTTTTATTTTGTGTGAGTTCAGCCTTTTGTTCTGCCCAAGGAGCATCTTATATTTGGTACTTTGGCATGAATGCGGGTTTAAATTTTCCTGGTGGGGGCGCACCCGTTGCATTAACTAACGGATTAGTAAATACCAGTGAAGGAAGCGCATCGATTGCTGATGCTTCAGGAAATTTATTATTTTATACCGACGGAATTACTGTATGGAATAAAACACATGCGGTAATGACAAATGGTAATGCCCTTTTCGGAAATCCGTCGAGTACACAATCGGGAGTAATAATTCAAAAACCGGGAAGCACTAATATTTATTATATTTTTACAGAAGAGGCGCAGGCAGGAGCAAACGGTTTGCGTTATTCTGAAGTTGACATGACACTTTCGGCCGGACTTGGCGCGGTTACCGGATTAAAAAATGTGTTACTAAAAACTCCTTCGTGCGAAAAAATTACGGGCGTAAGGCATTGTAATAACGTAGATATTTGGGTGGTATCACACGATTGGAACACCAATCAATTCAGTACATTTTTGGTAACTGCTGCGGGTGTAAATGCAGTACCTGTAACAAGTAGCGGCGGATTAATTCCTACCGGAGCGGGAGGCGCGCAAGCAATTGGACAATTAAAGGCATCTCCCAATGGAAAAAAAATTGGTTCCTGCATTTGGGACGCCGCCGTAAACCGATTCGAATTATTTGATTTTAATTGTGCCACCGGAATAATTTCCAACCCAATTCTTTTGCCGCAACAAGCTGCATCCAGCGGAGCTTATGGTTGTGAGTTTTCGCCCGACGGAACAAAATTTTATGGAACAGAAATTACACCGGGCAATATTTACCAATGGGATATGTGTGCAGGAAGCAATGCTGCCATTGCCGCTTCAGGAGTTTTCATTGGTAATTCTTCAAATAATTTTAACGGATCTTTGCAATTAGGTCCCGATAAAAAAATATATGTAGCACGTTACAATGTTCCTTGGGTAGGAGTAATTCCAAATCCAAATGTATTAGGTGCGGGTTGCGGATATATTGATAACGGAGTTTCTTTGGCCGGAAAAAATGGCTCATTAGGATTACCCAATTTTGTAACTAGTCTTTTTATAACGCCTTCTCCGCCTTACACTTTTACTTTAAATCCGGCAAGTGTAACTTGTTTAACTGCTTCTTTTACGGCGCCTCCCGGGCCCACCGTTAGTTGTTCGGCAATAAGCAATACTGTAACGGGGTATGTTTGGAATTTCGGTAATCCTGCTTCAGGGGCTTTAAATACCTCTACGCTAACAAATCCTACACATCTTTATCCTTCTCCGGGAACATATTCAACTTCGCTGATAATAAATTACGCGTGTGGAACAGATACAGTAAAGGCCGTAGTTACTGTTAGCGTTTGTACTGCTTTGCCAATAGAATTGGTTTCTTTTGATGGAAATTGTTTTGATAAAAATATTCAGTTGAACTGGACAACAGCTTCTGAAAAAAATAACGATTTATTTATATTAAAAAAATCAACCGATGGAATTTCATTTAATCCGATTGCCGAAATAAAAGGTCACGGAACAAGTTATCAATCTAATAAATATTCTTTTACTGATAGACGAATAATTTCCGGTGTTGTTTATTATTACCGGCTCACACAAAAAGATTTTGATAAAAGTGAACGCATATTAAATAATATAGTTTACGCGAATTGCGAAAAATACGGTTCAGAAATTGAAATTTTTCCTGTTCCATCGGGCAACGAAATATTTATGCTTAGCAATGATGACATAAATAATGCAACAATTGAAATTATGGATGCGATGGGGCGTAACGTAAAACAATTTAATTCGGTGGGAATTTTAAAAAACAAAAGTTTTAGTATTGATACCGATGATTTGATAAATGGCTGCTATTATATTTCTATTTCAAACTCTGAAGTCCGAATGCAGAAAAAGATAATTATTTACAAGTAAAACCCTTGTAATCTTTGACGAATTAATTCAAATTTATTTATTGCCTTAACAAATATTTTCTGCCGCTATTAATTTCTGCTTATACCAATTATAATTATTAATTAGTCCAATTTAATTTTGAAAAAACATATTCAAACCCGCATGTTTTTTTTATACTGTCATTGGTGAGAATTTGTATTTTATCTGTGATGAAGGCGCTG
>JAHEYG010000082.1 GCA_023251725.1 Sphingobacteriaceae bacterium
ACCAATAACGAATTTTATATTGATAATCTTCCTCTTAAATCGACTTATTCTGTAACAGATGTTTCAGGTAAATTAATTTTAAGTAAAACGCTTAACGCCGGTGGAAAAGCTAAAATTGAGATGAATAATGCGGCGAATGGAATTTATTTTGTAAAAGTTGAAACTGAGTTGGGTATTAAGAATTTTAAGATTGTGAAAGAGTAGGTTTAATTAAGGTTTATTTTAAGAAAAGCACTGATGAAAATTGGTGCTTTTTCTTTTTTTACCATCCTTAATTTGCGTATTTTTGCCCCCATGATAAAGAAAGCAATTGCCGTGCTATTTTTTGTAATTGGTTGGAACGTTTATTCTCAAAAACTCGATTCCAATTGGATCAAACAAAATTATATTAAAAAAGAATTTAAAATTGAAATGCGAGATGGCGTTAAATTATTTACTGCTGTTCACATTCCTAAAAACACGAACGAAAAACATCCTATTATAATGATTCGCTCGCCATATTCGTGCGCTCCTTACGGGGAAAATAAATTTTCTCCCCGTTTATGGTACACTAGCTGGAAAAACTATTTAGAACAAAATTATATTTTAGTAATTCAGGATGTACGCGGACGCTGGATGAGCGAAGGAGTGTTTATGGATGTTCGTCCGTTTATTGAAAATAAAAAAACTAAAAATGATGTGGATGAAGCCAGCGATACTTACGACGCCATTGACTGGCTGGTAAAAAATATTCCGAATAACAACGGAAACGTTGGTGTGTTCGGGGTTTCCTATCCCGGATTTTACAGTACTATGGCTGCTTTGAGTAATCATCCTGCTTTGAAAGCCGTTAGTCCGCAAGCGCCAGTTACCGAATGGTTTTTGGGAGACGATTTTCATCACAACGGCGCCTTTATGCTAATGGACGCGTTTAATTTTTATTCGGGTTTCGGTCAGCCTCGTCCTTTGCCCACGACCGTTGGTCGGCCCGGTTTTAAATATTACACTGATGATAAATTTAAATTTTATCAGGAAACCGGTGCTTTAAAAAATTTCTCAAAATTAATGGGCGATTCTATAAAATTCTGGACTGACCTAATGAATCATCCAACGTACGACGATTGGTGGAAAGCGAGAGATGCCCGTCGTGGCTGTAAAAAGATAAATGCAGCCATGTTAATTGTGGGAGGATTATTTGATGCCGAAGATTGTTACGGAGCGTGGAATTTATATAAGGCTATTGAAGTTCAGTGTAAGAATACAAATAATAAATTAGTGATGGGTCCGTGGTACCATGGTGGCTGGAGCCGAGGTGAAGGCAGTAGTTTAGGAAATGTAAGATTTGGTGCAAAAACTTCCGAATATTATCAGAAGAATATTGAATTACCTTTTTTCGATTTTTATTTAAGAGGAAAAGGCAATGTTGATAATTTGGGAGAAGCGAATATTTTTTTATCGGGAATTAATGAGTGGAAAAAATTTGATGCCTGGCCGCCGAAAGATGTAGAAAATAAATTAATTTATTTGAGCGAAAAAAATAAATTATCTTTTAATGAACCACTAAATGAAAATTCCTTTTTGCAATACACCAGCGATCCTGCTAAACCTGTTCCGTATGCCGAAGATGTTTTATCGCACCGCTCGAGTGAATACATGACCGACGACCAGCGTTTTGCTGCGAGAAGAACCGATGTTTTGGTTTTTGAAACGGAAACACTCAGCGATAATTTAACTTTGGCGGGAGTGATAACTGCAAATTTAAAAGTGGCTATTTCTACAACGGATGCCGATTTTGTGGTGAAGGTGATTGATGTTTTTCCGGATAAATTTAAGTATGATTCATTGTATTGTTGTGAGGATAAAGATTTCAAAGAGTATTTGATGGATGGATATCAGATGTTGGTTCGCGGCGAAATTATGCGGGGTAAATTCAGAAATAGTTTTGAGAAACCGGAGGCGTTTAAACCCGGAGAAATTTCTAATGTAAAATTTGATTTACCGGATGTGGCGCATACATTTTTAAAAGGACATAAATTAATGATTCAGATACAAAGCAGTTGGTTTCCGCTGGCCGATAGAAATCCGCAGCAGTTCTTGGATATTTACCATTGCGATGATAAGGATTTTATTAAGTCGGATATTAAAATTTATCACGATAAAATTAATGCATCAAGTATTACTTTACCGGTATTAAGCCACTAATTACACGAATATCCACGAATTAAGACTCACAGATTGGTGAAAATTAGTGTAATTCGTGGCTACGCATGATGAACATACAAGATATCATAATTTATATTTTAGTTGCAGCAGCGATTGGATTTTTAGTTTGGAAATTTTTTATTAAAAAGAAAAAAGATAATTGTGATACAGATTGTAATTGTGACAAATAATGCAAATTTTAGATGTTGAACAAATAAGAGCTTGGGACGAGTTCACTATTAAAAATGAACCAATCTCTTCTATTGATTTGATGGAACGTGCTGCTAATGCTTGTCTCCGACACATTATTAAAAATATTCCTCTTGATGCAGAGTTCGCTATTTTTTGTGGAAAGGGAAATAACGGCGGCGACGGACTCGCTCTTGCCCGTCAGCTTTTAGTTAGAGGATTTAAGGTTAATGTTTATGTAATTAATCATTCTGATAAAGAAAGTGAAGGCTTTAAAATTAATTTGCAGCGTTTAAAGGAATTAAAACCGGAAGCCGTTCAAACCGTAAATAACGAAACGGAAATAAAATTAATTAAATTAGGAAGGCAGGGTATCTTTATTGATTGTTTGTTAGGAACAGGTGTAAACAAACCGTTAGATGGATTATTAGCGACCGTGGTTAATTTCATTAATACTTCCGGAAATTTTGTGACCAGCATCGATATTCCCAGCGGATTGTATGGTGATAGGGAAAATCAAAAAGAGGATATTATTGTAAAATCTTCAACCACCTTAACTTTTCAATTACCAAAACTTTCTTTTTTATTCGCGCAAAATTCGGTTTATGTTCCGCATTTCGAAATTTTGGATATTGGATTGAGTGGGGATTTTTTAGCAACGCAAAACTCTCCCTATTATTTTGTTTCCAAAAATGATATTCAGCCATTATTAAAATACCGTGAGAAATTTTCGCACAAAGGGAAATACGGTCATGCTTTATTAATAGCAGGAAGTTACGGTAAAATTGGCGCGGCTGTATTGGCAGCTAAAGCATGTTTGAGGAGCGGCGCAGGATTATTAACCGTACATACGGCAAACTGCGGCGTAAATATTTTACAAACTTCCATTCCTGAAGCTATGGTGAGCGCTGATAAGAATGAAAAAATAATTTCTGAAATTCCGAAACTTGATAATTATAATGCAGTGGCATTTGGTCCGGGAGTTGGAACTGAAGAAGAAACCGCTGCAATTTTAAAACAATTATTTAGTTTTTGTTCGCAGGCTTTGGTGATTGATGCCGACGGACTAAATAATTTATCTAAAAATAAAACTTTGCTGGCATTTTTACCTCCCAGTACAATTTTAACGCCTCACGTAAAAGAATTCGATCAATTAACAAAAAATCACGACTCCGATTTTGAAAGACTGAAGAGCGCTAAAGAATTTTCCTTAAAATATAAATGCTTTGTAATTTTAAAAAGTGCCTTCACGCAAATTGTTATGCCCGACGGAAATATTTTTTTTAATTCGACGGGTAATGCAGGTTTGGCAAAAGGTGGAAGCGGCGATACACTCACCGGAATTATTTTGGGATTGTTGGCAAGAGGTTATAACCGTCCGCAAGCCGCTTTAATTGGTGTTTACGTTCACGGTTTAGCGGCAGATATGTGTTTAAAGAAAATAAATATCGAAAGTTTATTGGCGAGTGATGTTATTGATAAATTACCGAAGGCTTTTGAGAAGTTGTATGAGTGAGGATTAAACCTTCACCCCAATAATTGTCATGTCATCAATCACGAGGATAAATCTCGCGATCGACGACAAATAGTTTATACCTTGATTCCAACAATTGTCACGTCGTCGACCTGTTCTAAATCGTCCCTCCAATTATTAAATTCCCGCAATAAAATTTCTTTTTGTTTGGAGAATGGTAAAATATGATTTTCTAATAATTTATTTTCGAGTTGTTTGTATTTGTATTTCTTTTGTTTTGGTCCGCCAAACTGATCGGGGAAACCGTCGGTGAAAAAATAAAAGCAATCGCCTTTTTCAATATCAAAAATAAAATCCTGAAATTCTTTTTGGTAAAGTAGGTTGGCGGTAATCGAATGACGGTTACCTTTTAATTCCATCACTTTATTATTTCGTATTAATAAAATAGTATGTCCGGCGCAAGCGTAATACAATTTTTTATTTTCTAAATCAAATGCGCCTAATGCCATTTCCAATCCGTCGTTAATGGATTGCTCGGAGTTTTTAGAATTTAAATTGCGTATCAATTCTTTATTCAAAAAATTAAATACATGTGCCGGCTGCGTAATACTTTTTATTTGAGTAGTTTGATTCAGCATAGTATGCACCAACATCGTCATAAATGCTCCCGGTACACCGTGCCCGGTACAATCTAACACAATTAATACCTTTAAATCGGCAAAATTATTTTCTTCGGCCGTTTTAATTTTATTGAACCAAATATGGTCGCCGCTAACAATATCTTTTGGTTTGTAAATGACAAAACCATCACTGAACGAAGAAATAATTTCATTTTCATCAGGTAATATATTTTGCTGGAGGCGGTTGGCATAATTAATGCTATCTGTAATTTCTTTATTTTTTTCATCTACTAGATGTTTCTGCTCAACAATTTCTTTTTTTGTTTTTCGGGTAATGATTAAACTTCTGAAAATAATTACTAAAAAAATCACCAACACAATTGAACCAAGCACCCCGAACGAAATTATTTTTTGTTTATTTTTTAATTCAGTTTGATGCTGTAATTCTTTTTTATGTTGCTCAATTTCCAAAGCCTGTTGTTCTTTGTCGTATTTGTATTTTAATTCCTGCGCCGCAAACTCTTTGTATTTTTCCGACGACACAAGCGAATCTTTAACAGAATAAAGCAGTTTCTGATTTAAAAAAGCTTTATCCATTTTACCTGTTTTTTCATAAGCACGCGATAAAATTTCGAGCGCTTCTTTTTGCAAAGGCAAAGCATTTGTTTGTTTCGCGTAAGAATAAGCTTGAGAACCAAAATCTATTGCTTTAGTAAAATTGTTAGTTAAAACAAAATATACTGCTAAGTCTATATTTATACTGCATATTAATGAACTGTCTTTTAAACGCAAGGCAAACACTAAAGCTTTATCGAAACAAATTTTTGCATTTGGAAAATCTTTAGTGTTATTATAACCGTATCCCAAATTAGTATAAACTCCTGCCAAATCAACGTAGTCGTTTGTTTGCTCGTAAATATCTTTAGCCAAATTAAAATAGTATTGCGCCTTAACTTCTCTCGATTGTCCTCGGTAAAAGCCGCCTAAATTTGAGTAACCACTTGCTATGGATGTTGAATCAGAATATTTTTTCTTGAGAAATAAAGCTTTCACCAAATAAGCTTCTGCATCTTTAAAATTTCGTACATCAATGTAAACATTAGCAATGTTGTTGTAACTATTACCCAGTTTTTTATAATCTTTAAATTTTTCACAAATTTTAGCTGACTTTAAATAACAAGCGAGCGCTTTTTTATAATCGCCTAAACGGTAATAAACCAAACCCAAATTATTACAAGAAGATCCTACGCCAATTTCGTCGTTGTTTTTTTCTTTTAATTCGATACTTTTTAAATAATACTTTAAAGATTTGGTAAAGTCACTTATCATAAAATACGAAACGCCTAAATCATTAAAACCAAAAGATTCGTAACGCAAATCTTTTAGGTCCTGACTCTTTTTCAATAAAAGATTAGCATAGTAAATGGCCGAATCGGGATTATTTTTCCAATAGGCTTGCGAAAGACGATTAAGGGCTTCCAATTTTATGGTATCGTATTTTGCTGAATTAAGGTCATTTAAATAATCGCGGATTCCTTTTTTCTTTTGTGGGAAAGAAAAATGGGCAATTAAAAAGAAAATTGCAAAAAATGAAATAACTATTTTTCTACAGTGCAAAGAAATGTATTTACACTATAAATATACGAAGAAATTCTTACTGTAATTTATCTCCCTGAGAGGCTATTTTGAAACCAATGTTTTTAACTTTTAATTGCATCTCCTTATCCCACATTAGTGGATTGGTATGATTAAAGTGAATGAAAATAATTTTAGAACGCGTTTCGGGATTTGATTTTAGAAATAATTGCATGGTTTCGCCAACTAAAGGGTGGGGAACTTCCGAAATTTTACGATTCTTTAATTCGCTCACTTCATAAAAAGTAGCGTCGAGCAAAGCGTAATCGGCCGATTCAACCTCTTTCACAATGCTCTTGTTCCATTTTTCCCATTTGTCAATATCAGGAATAAATAAATATTTTTTCGCGGAGGTAATAATTTTAAAACCCGCTGTTTCCGAAAATTCATCGCGGTGAGGAACCGTGAACGTGGAAATACTAATAGTTTCGCTGAGTTTTAATAAGGTGTCGATTGATAATTTATTTAAGATAATGTTTTTTTGGGAAACGAGCTGTGCCCACGGACCGTTATTCTCTAAAAAAGTTTTCATTTTTGGTAAAACGTAAACGGGAATAGCGTTTGTATTCATCACTTCTCTCCCCAATTGCATTATCCCCGTGTAGTGCCCGATGTGAGCGTGTGTTAAAAAAATACCTTCCGGCAAATAAGGATATTCATTTTTAGTGAGATTTTTAAAATAATGTAATTGTTGTTTGATATCGGGTGTAGCTTCAAACAGCCACCATTTTTTTGCAGCAGGATCTATTAGAGCCAATGAAACTACAATTTTTTTTAGTGAATCGTTTTCCCATGCCATGTTACAGCATTTTTGAGTACATCCCATTTGAGGATATCCTGCATCCTGTGCAATTCCTAAAATTTGAATGTAAGGTGAAGAATTAGTTTGTGCCCCACCAAAATAAAAAGCAAAAAACAAAATGAGTATTGGGAAAGCCTTTTTAATAGCCATTGTAGGGGCTAAAGTACATAAATTATTTAGTACTCAATAAATAAAATTGCACCTTAATATTTTTATTTATATATTAGAGTAAAATTTTATCCTATGAAAAAAATTCTACTAGTCCTTTTCGTATATGCAGCAAGCTTTTCAAAAGCACAATGCGTGGTTACTGTCTCTGTAAATAATATTTGTTGCTTTGGTTCGTGTAACGGCAGTGTTTCATTTATTCTAAGTGCCGGTTGTACTAATTATCCTTATTTTGTTTCCTTAAGCAATGCCGCATGTATTCCAACTCCATCCATTGTTCTATCAAGTTCTGTTACTGTATTTAATAATTTGTGTGCCTGCTCTTCTTCTTATACAGTTTTTGATAATACGGCGAGCATTGTTAGCGCAGGTGGTTTTTCTATTTTACAGGCACCATTGTTAACAATAAGTACAATTACAAATGTGGCCGCCACTTGCGGAACATGTTGTAACGGTTATGCAAATGTTTTAGCTAACGGGGGTACACCGGGATATACTTATACTTGGACTGGCATCGGCGGGCCGGTAGCATTTACGGCAAGTTTAACAAATGCTTGTCCGGGTAGTTACACAGTTTGTGTAAAAGATGCTTGCGGGTGCATTACATGTCAAACTCTTGCTGTTGGCGTAGGCGCAGGAATTTTTGAATTACAATCAGAACCCGTTAAATTAATATACAATGAAGATAAAATTATTTTTGAAAATTCAACAGCCATCAATTTTGTTTCAGTATTTGATTTAACCGGAAGACTGATTTATAAAAGCGAACGTATTTCTCAGAATAATTTTATTTTGAATAAACAAATATTTAATAAAGCCATGTACGTTGTAATTATTGAAAACGAGAAACAATTGTGGAGACAAAAAATTATTATAGATTAATTTAATTTCCGATGAAAAAACTTTTACTTAGTATTTTTGTTTATGCTGCTTGCTTTGCAAAAGCACAATGTTCATTCTCGGCCAGTGTTACGCCAATACAATGTTTCGGGCAATGTAACGGAAGTGTTACATTTTATTTAAGTGCAGGCTGTACAAATTATCCGTATTCGGTTATTGCAAGTAATGCAGGTGGTTGTCCGTTTACGGGTTCACTTGTCCTCACTTCTTCAGTAACTACGGTCGGTGGCCAATGTGCATGCGCCTCGCCATTTACCGCCATTTTATACGACAATGCACTAAATATTGTTGGTTTAACTAATTTTGCTTTTCCTTCCCCTTCTCTCATAAATATTTTAACTACCACCACTGTTCAGGCTTCGTGTGGTGCTTGCTGCAATGGAAGCATAAGCACTTTTGTTTTTGGAGGAACACCGCCATTTACATTTACGTGGACCGCCACCGGTGGAAGTGTTGTGGCCACAACTTCTACCCTCACCAATGCTTGTCCTGGTTCTTACACATTTTGTGTGCAAGACACTAAAGGTTGTTTGGTTTGCAATACTTATTCTGTAGGATTTGGTACAGGACTTAATGAATTGCAAAATGAATCTGTAAAAATAATTTATGGAGATGATGAAATTACTTTCGAAAATTCAAGTGAAATTAATTATGTTTCGCTGTTTGATTTAACAGGAAGAATAATTTTTAAAAGCGAAAATCTCCAACAAAATAATTTTGTTTTGAATAAAGCTAATTTTACCAAGGGAGTTTATATTGTTTATCTGGAAAGCAATAAGAATATTGCCCGACAGAAAATAATTATAGATTAGTTTTTAAGATTTATTTTTCGCGAAAGAGTAGGCCCACCAAATTAAAATAAATTGTAACGGTATCCGTACAATGGCAATCCATAAATAAGGATGATCACTCTTAATAAAATCGATTAGCATTTGAACATGCGGAATGAAAAATACAATTAGCATGGCAACAATTAAATAAGCGGCCAATCGCCGTGTTTTTATTGGAACCAACAAAATTCCCAAAGCAATTTCAATTACACCACTGAAATAAATTAAAAATACATGTGCAGGAAGATAAGAGGGAAGAATAGCCTCGTAAAAAGCCGGATTATAAAAATGATTAAGCCCACCTAAAATATAAAGTCCGGTAATACTGAATAAAGAGATTTTTCTTAACATTAATTTACCAATAATTGTGCAACAATAATTTGAGTACCTTATTTTATATAATTCTCAATTCTCCTTCCTACCGTCGCACGAGCTTGCGTTACGGTAGGCAGGCAATTCTTAATTCCGCATTCTTAATTCTTCATTCTTTTACATTCCCATCGAAAATAAATTTATTCTTTGATTTTCGGGAGTTGTAAGTGTAATATTTCCAGCTCCCATTTTTTCTTCGAAATTATTTAACCCTTCGTTTTTTAATTTATTTATTTTGTCTTTCATATCGGAAGCAAAATAAGTAATCGCCGGATTTATAAAGTTTTTTGTTTGGTGTAAACCAACAACGGCCAATCCGTCGGATAATATAGCCCACGGATAGGGCGATTCAAATTTAGTGAGCGCTTTAAATCCTAATTTTTCCCAATATGAAACAGAAACATTTAAATCATTTACCCGATGCGCGAACTCGCCATACATACCACAAATTTTATTTACATATTTTTCGGGATTAAACATATCGCTTTGCGGCATTGTTAACATTGTTGGACCCGGAGGCTGTGCAAAGCCATCAATAATACTTACCAAACTAATAGTTAAGCCGTCGGGCGATTCAAACACAAAACGTTTTACTAAATCGTTTGCTTGTGGTTTTTGTGAGAATTTAATTCCCACTTGCTCAAGTTCAGTTGTAATTTTATCAATGTTTTTTACATAATACGTTAAAGCGATGTATTCTTTTTTATCGAGCCTCAGCATTATTAATAAAGCACCGTCGCTTATTTGAATCCAGGGAAACGGAAAATCGAACCGCATGACCTCAGTGAAACCCAGAATTTGATAAAATTTTAAGGACGCTTCTAAATTAGGGGAAGCAATGGTGATGGCAGTAATTTCGCCGAGTTTTGGTTGGGGTAATTCCATAATGTTTTATTTTTTCTTTTCTTCAATAATAAATGTTTTATCGTACACTATTGAAAAAAGTGATTCTTTAATTTGCTTTTCAATTTTAAGATCCTTAACGGGATATTTAACAAAAAACAATAAAGAGACAGTTGAATCTCCAAAAGCCATCATATTGTTTTTGTAAAGCGAATCGTCTTGCACACAAAAAAATTTGGCGTGGTAATTATTTATTTTTAATATTTTTTCTTCAAATACTTTTGCACCTTCCCCCTCAAATCTTTTTTTGCTTAAACTTGCTGCATCCGTAAAATAATTTCCGCCCGTCATCACTTGCATAATGGATGTTTCGTTTTTTTGAAGTCCGATAAAACCGGTAGCCATCGTATACCCCATTGGAGGGATTAAGAAAATTTTAGTTTTTGGAATGTTTATGTGCTTTGCTGTTTTACTGTTTTTTAAGACTGTAATTTTTTCCTGAGCCGAAACTTCTAAAAAAATAAAAGTCAAAACAAGGAAATAAATATGTTTAGAAAATGTTTTCATTTTTAAATCCATTCTAAATTTTCCTTCGTTAAATTACTTTTTGCTCCATCGCCGGTATTTAAAGTGGTAGCAGGTTCAAATAACATAATAGAAACTTCGTTTTCGGCCGTTGGACGATGTTCCATTCCTTTCGGTACAATTAAAAATTCGCCTTTGCAAACTTCAACTGTTTTGTCGCGAAATTCCATTTTAAATTTTCCTTCTAAAACAAAAAATAATTCATCCTCGTTATCGTGTTTGTGCCACACAAACTCGCCTTGAAATTTGGCGAGTTTAACGTGCTGTCCATTTAACTCACCAACAATTCGCGGATTCCAGTGATCTTTAAATAAAGAAAGTTTTTGAGCGATGTTTATTTTATCCATTTGTTTTTATTTTAATAAATCTAAGAAAAATATTTTTCAAAAAAAAGCCTCTGAGTTTTCTTCAGAGGCTTTTTAATTATATAGAATTTTTATTTTACATCATTCCACCCATGCCGCCGCCCATTCCCGGGTTTGGCATTGCAGGGTGTTCTTCTTTTTTCTCTGCTAAAACACACTCGGTGGTTAAAAGCATTGCTGCAATAGAAGCGGCGTTTTCTAAAGCCACGCGGCCCACTTTTGTAGGATCAATAACTCCTGCTTTGTACATGTTCTCGTATTTTTCGGTACGGGCATTGTAACCAAAGTCGTCTTTACCCTCTTTTACTTTCTGAATAATTACACTTCCTTCAACTCCTGAGTTAGCGCAAATCTGACGCAAAGGCTCTTCTAACGCCCTCTTAACAATGGCAATTCCTGTATTCTCATCTTCATTCTCACCTTTTAATTTATCTAAGGCCGGAATGGCACGAATGTAAGCAATACCTCCGCCCGGTACAATTCCTTCTTCAACGGCCGCGCGCGTGGCGTTTAATGCATCGTCCACACGGTCTTTCTTTTCTTTCATTTCCACTTCAGTAGCAGCACCCACATAAAGAACTGCAACGCCGCCGGCTAATTTAGCCAAACGTTCTTGCAATTTTTCTTTATCGTAATCGCTGGTAGTATTTTCAATCTGCGCTTTAATCTGATTAACGCGCGCTAAAATATCTGCTTTTTTTCCGGAACCATTTACAATAGTTGTATTGTCTTTATCAATGGTAATTTTTTCTGCTTTTCCCAAAAAAGAAAGATCAGCATTCTCTAATTTCATTCCGTTTTCTTCGGTAATTAAAGTTCCACCGGTTAAAATAGCAAGGTCTTCTAACATGGCCTTCCTACGGTCACCGAACCCCGGCGCTTTTACAGCCGCTACTTTTAATGAACCGCGAATTTTATTTACTACCAAAGTTGCTAAGGCTTCACCATCTACATCTTCAGCAATAATTAAAACGGGCTTTCCGGTTTGCACCGCTTTCTCTAACACAGGCAATAATTCTTTCATGTTAGAAATTTTCTTATCGTAAATTAAAACAAGAGGCTGCTCCATAACGGTCTCCATCTTATCTGCATCGGTAACAAAATAAGGCGAAATATATCCGCGGTCGAATTGCATTCCTTCTACAATTTCAACTGTAGTATCAGTACCTTTTGCTTCTTCAACTGTAATAACCCCTTCTTTTTTTACTTTGCCCATCGCTTCTGCAATTAATTTTCCAATAGCGCTGTCGTTATTGGCAGAAATAGTTGCCACCTGCTCAATTTTTTTATTGTCGTTACCAATTGATTGCGATTGTTTTTTCAAACTTTCAACAACAGCAATAACTGCTTTATCAATTCCGCGTTTTAAATCCATTGGATTGGCGCCTGCAGCAACGTTTTTTAATCCGGCTGTAATAATAGCCTGCGCTAAAACAGTTGCAGTAGTTGTTCCGTCGCCGGCAACATCTGCAGTTTTGCTTGCAACTTCTTTTACCATTTGCGCGCCCATATTTTCAACAGGATCGGAAAGTTCAATTTCTTTCGCCACAGTTACACCGTCTTTTGTAATACTCGGTGAACCGAATTTACGATCAATAATTACATTGCGTCCTTTGGGGC
>JAHEYG010000013.1:0-40613 GCA_023251725.1 Sphingobacteriaceae bacterium
TAAATGTTTGACGTATTGTCTTACCATTTTTAAGGGTTCTGTAGCCCCCGGTGAACTTACTTCTAAAGAAAAATCTTCCGCCTCTCTATCCAAATTTTTTTCAATATGCCTACTTATCGTAACACAATCACTAATGGCTAAACCTTTATCGCCATCTAATAATACTTCAATTTTATTACCTGGTCCTACCTTTACTTCCACAATAAACATTTGCGTACCCTCTAACTTCTGTTCGGCTAATTGAGCAATATGTTGAGTTGTAATCAAAATTTTTGTCAATAAAATAGGGGACTATTGTCCCCTCAATTACCTTCATTATGTTTAACGAATACAAAATTAACACTAATTTAGTTAATAAAAAAATAATTTCTATCGAACTTTTATTGTAATTCGTCGTAAAATTACATTAGGGATTCCCTACCTATAAATTGACTAATGAAATGCTCCTGTTTTGAGCAGGGGTAAAAAAAATAAATATGAAAACAATTGAGGAAAAAAGAGTAGATTTTAAGAGGTTTATTTTTGTTATAATGCTTACAGTCAGTACATTATATACGCATGCAATTACTGCGGAAAAGTTTAAAAATTTAATTACAAAAGAGTTTGGAGATTTTACCGGCATTTATATTATGGGTGGGATTATTATTGTTGGCCTCGGTATTTTTTTGATAAGTAGTCGTATTTCGAAGAAGAACTCTGAAATTGAGAGAGAAAAACAAAAAGAACAATTAGCCAGCACGCCATTACAAAACCGCAGAGCTCAAAGGCGTCGCCCGGTAAGAAGATAAATTGAGTAAATGAAATCAATTAATTGGTTTACGTCTAAAAGGAGGTTTTTATTCGTTTTTTCTCACTTTCAGCAATTTAATAAGAAATAGATGGATTTTTGGCGAAATTGTTAAAAAACATTTCTCTTTTGTTTCAGTAATATTTTGTTTTTTTATCGATACCTTTATCTTTGTGCAAAATTTCTAATCTTTTTTAAAATGTCAGACATATCAAATAAAGTAAAATCCATTATCGTTGACAAATTAGGTGTTGATGAAAAAGAAGTAACTCCAACGGCAAGTTTTACCAATGATTTAGGGGCAGATTCGCTAGACACTGTTGAATTAATTATGGAGTTTGAAAAAGAGTTCAATATTGCTATCCCGGATGAACAGGCAGAAAAAATCTCTACGGTTGGGGACGCCATTGCCTATATTGAAACTAACGCTAAAAGCTAACATTAAATTTATTTTATGCAGTTGAAACGCGTAGTAGTTACTGGACTAGGTGCTGTTACCCCTTTGGGCAATAATATTATTGATTATTGGACTAATTTGGTAAACGGTGTTAGTGGTGCTGCTTTTATAAAACGTTTTGATGCTACTAAGTTTAAAACCCGCTTCGCGTGCGAGGTAAAAGGTTTTAATGTTGACGATTATTTTGATAAGAAAGAAGCGCGTAAAATAGATGCCTATTCTCATTATGGAATTGCCTCCGCTACACAAGCCATCGCCGATTCGGGCATTGATAAAGAAGGAATAGATAAAAACGAGATTGGTGTTATTTGGGGCTCCGGTATTGGTGGTTTAGATACTTTTCAAACTGAAACATTTGCTTTTGCAAAGGGCGATGGAACACCACGCTTCAATCCTTTCTTTATTCCTAAAATGATTGCCGATATCTGTTCGGGACACATTTCTATTCGGTTCGGGTTACGTGGACCTAATTTTACAACTGTTTCCGCGTGTGCCTCTTCTACCAATGCCTTAATTGACGCTTTTAATTATATCCGTTGGGGAAAAGCAAATGCAATTGTTACCGGTGGCTCAGAAGCTGCGATTAATGAAAGTGGTATAGGAGGTTTTAATGCTTGCCAGGCAATGAGTCAAAGAAATGATTCGCCAGAAACTGCTTCCCGGCCGTATGATAAAGAACGTGATGGTTTTGTTTTAGGTGAAGGAGGCGGTGCACTTGTTTTAGAAGAATTAGATCATGCCCAAAAACGAGGCGCAAAAATTTATGCAGAAATTATTGGCGGAGGAATGAGTGGTGATGCATTTCATATTACAGCACCACATCCTGATGGATTGGGAGCGACTTTAGTTATGAGCCGCGCATTAAAAGATGCAGGCATACAAGCCACAGAAATAGATTATATAAATACTCATGGCACGAGCACACCCTTAGGTGATAGTGCCGAATTAAAAGCCATAGGAAACGTTTTTGGAGAGCATGCTTTTAAATTGAATATTAGTTCAACAAAAAGTATGACCGGACATTTACTTGGTGCTGCCGGTGCGATAGAAGCCATTGCCACCGTTTTAGCAGTAAAAAATAACATTGTACCTCCCACTATTAATCATAGCGTTGTTGATCCTGAAATTGATTCTCGTTTAAACTTAACACTAAATAAAATGCAGGCGCGCACTATTAATGTAGCACTCACCAATACATTTGGCTTTGGAGGACACAATGCAGCCGTGGTCGTTAAAAAGTTTATTCAATAAATTTAAATTTGATAAAATTTTTACAAAATTTATCTCCCAAAAACAAATCCGATTCTCAGCTTAAAAAAAGCTTAAAAGTGTTGCTGGGATTTTCTCCCTCTAATTTATCTTTATACCATCAGGCCTTTTCGCACAGTAGCAATAAGGAGACCGTTAATAACGAGCGACTCGAATTTTTGGGCGACGCAGTTTTAGGACTGATTGTGGCCGAATATTTATTTAAATTATTTCCTTACAAAGACGAAGGCTTTCTTACGCAGGTGCGTTCTAAAATTGTTAACGGAAACAATTTGCAACAATTGGCTCTAAAACTTGGACTCAACAATTATTTAAAAGCCAGCTTAACTAAAAACGAAACAGCTAAATCATCGGCTTACGGCGATGCCTTTGAAGCTTTAATAGGCGCCGTTTATCTTGACAAAGGGTTTTTAACTTGCCAAAAATTTATTGTTCACCGAATTATTAAATTACATGTTGATGTTGATGAGTTGGTGAGTACCGATACAGATTATAAAAGTCAGTTACAAATTTACATTCAAAAAAATAAATTAAATTTAGAGTACCGTTTGCTAAGTGAAATACAAAAAGGTAAAGAACGTATTTATACCGTACAGGTTTTTATTAATGAAAAACCTTATGTGGCATTTGAACATTATAGTAAAAGGGTAGCAGAACAAAAAGCGGCACAATTAACTTTAGAGCAATTATAATAAATTGACAAAACATTTTTTAAATACAGAAGATGATTTTAATTTTTTGGTGATTGGGATTGTTTGTCCCGAAAACCAATATGTTTTAGTTAGCCGGATTAATCATGCTTTAAATATTAATTTAAGTTTAGATGATTATATTGATTTGAGTCACCGGATGGGAAAAGATTTTAAATTTTCGATGTTTAATTATTTGGATGAGGAATTTAATTTGGAATATAATTTTTTACCCAACCGAAGTAATTTTTCGGCGAACGAAAAAGCGGGCAATGATACGGGAAATTTATTTTCGCAAATGAATGAAAGTATTGATGAAAGCAGTCGCTTAATACCCGAACTCACTAAAACCGATTATTTTCTTTTAATAAAAGGTGATGAATACAATCATTTTATTTACAAAATAACAGAAGGACTAAAACAAATTCCAGAAATTGTTTCTATACAAGAAATTATTCCCGATAAATTAAGCAGTAAAAATAATTTAATTTTTTAAAATCATTTTTTTAGCAGTGCATCCCAGCCTTGTGCTGTGAGGGGATGCGAAGAGCCGGATTTGCTTATAAGATTTTTTCCTTTTTCGGGATTGGTAATGTGGCCTATGATTGTAATATCTAAATCATTTTTTAATTTATCGTAATCTTCCAAATTTATAGTAAACAATAATTCGTAATCTTCTCCTCCGCTTAACGCACAAAGTGTAGGATCCAATCCGAACTGACGAGCGGTATCAAAAGTTTGCGGGTCGATTGGGATTTTTTCTTCGTATAATTCACAACCAACATTGGATGCTTGGCAAATATGTAAAATTTCGGAAGCTAATCCGTCGCTGATATCAATCATTGCCGTCGGTATTACTTTTAAATCATTAAGTAATTGAATAATATCACGGCGAGCTTCTGGTTTTAACTGGCGTTCTAAAATATAATCTTTGCCTTCCAAATCTGGTTGAACTTTCGGGTTTTCTTTAAAAACTGCTTTTTCTCTTTCTAAAATTTGTAATCCCATATACGCACCGCCTAAATCTCCGCTCACGCATAATAAATTTTTTTCTTTTGCCCCGTTTCTATAAGTGATTTTTTCTTTGTCGGCTTCTCCAATGGCCGTAATACTAATTACCAAACCGCTGGTTGTTGAAGTGGTATCTCCTCCCACTAAATCCACACTATATTTTTCACAAGCCAATAACATTCCTGCGTACAATTCTTCAACTGCTTCTAAACTAAAACGGTTCGACAAAGCAATACTTACTGTAATTTGTTTTGGCTGACCGTTCATTGCATAAATATCGCTGAGATTAACGGCAACCGATTTAAATCCTAAATGTTTTAACGGAACGTAAGTTAAATCGAAGTGAACACCTTCCACTAATATGTCCGTTGACACCAGAGTAACTTTATCTTTATAAGAAATAACTGCAGCATCATCGCCCACTCCTTTTATTGTTGAAGCATTTTTTATTTCTATATGCTCCGTAAGATGTTTTATTAAACCAAACTCACCTAATGTACTTAATTCTGTTCTCTCCGTATTTTCCAACATAAAATATTTTTTTACTTTAATTTAATACAAACATTTTTTGGCTCCGTAAAAAAATCGAAAGCTTCAAAACCGCCTTCTCTTCCTACTCCCGAAGATTTTACTCCGCCAAACGACGTACGCAAATCACGCAGTAGCCAGCAATTTATCCAAACAATACCTGCGTGTAATTCATTAGCGACTCTGTGTGCTTTTGTAATGTCATGCGTCCATACTGTCGAAGCCAAACCATAAATGGTTGCATTCGCGTACGTCAAAACTTCTTCCTCCTTATCAAAAGGCATAATTGTAACCACTGGACCAAAAATTTCTTCCATGTTGGTTCTGCAATTATAAGTTAAGCCTTCTATAACTGTTGGTTCAATATAATAACCTTCTGCAAATTCGCCGGTTAATGTTTTTTGTTTTCCGCCGCACAAAATTTTTCCGCCCTCTTGTTTTGCCAATTCAACATAGCTCAGAATTTTTTCCATGTGTGATTTTGAAACCACTGCACCAATCTTAGTACTTTCCTGTAAGGGTTCGTCGACCGTTAGTTTTTTAGTTCGCTCTACAAAATCGGTTCTAAATTTTTCGTAAATACTTTTCTCTACAAAAATACGCGAGCCGCATAAACAAATTTGTCCCTGATTAGAAAAAGAAGAATGCATCGTTGTTGAAAGCATTTTTTCGTAATCGCAATCGGCAAAAATAATATTGGGGTTTTTTCCGCCGAGTTCTAAAGATAATTTTTTAAACATCGGTGCCGCCACACTTGCGATGTGTGCTCCGGTTTTTGTTCCGCCTGTAAAAGATATTAACGGAACATCTTTATGAGAAACAATGGCGTTTCCAACTTTCCCGCCAAGGCCATGAACAATATTTAAAACACCTTTTGGTAAACCCGCTTTAATACAAAGTTCAGAAAGTAAATATGCCGTCATTGGAGTTACCTCAGATGGTTTTGCAACGACTGTACAACCTACAGCTAAAGCGGGAGCAATTTTCCAGGTAAATAAATACAAAGGCAAATTCCACGGCGAAATACACCCGGCAACACCAACCGGCTGACGTAAAGTATAATTAATAGCAGTATCTTCCATGCTGTGTGCATGAGAAGAGTAATGTAAAATACCTGTAGCATAAAAATTAAAATTTGCCGCAGCTCTTGGAATATCAATTGTTTTTGCAAGATGCAATGGCTTTCCATTATCAATGCTTTCTGCTAATGCTAATCGATCTAAATTTTCTTCAATTAAAAAAGATATTTTTTGTAAGATGCGAGAACGTTTTTCTTTGGGGGTGTTTGCCCAATCTTTAAATGCCGCTTTTGCAGCCGCAACCGCTAGTTCAATATCGCGCTCATCACTATCAGGAATTAAAGAATATACTTTACCTTTTGATGGATCGTAATTATCTAAATATGTTTTACCAATTGGTTCAACTAATTCTCCGTTTATGTAATTTTTTATTTTCTCCATGGTAAAATAATTTCTGCTTAACAAAGATAATTTTAATAAGGGTATCTTTTAAAATAAAAATGCCTCCACAAATTTGTGAAGGCATTTTTTAAATGTTTTGTTACAGATTAATGTTCGCCACCGTCGTGTTCTCCCTCGGCCAAAGGAACAGTTTGAGGAACGAAATCTTGTTCGTGACCGGGTTTACTATAATCATAAGCCCAACGATGCACAACTGGTAATTTCCCCGGCCAGTTACCGTGAATATTTGCCATTGGTGTAGTCCATTCTAAGCTATTTGAATTCCAGGGATTTTGTGGCGCTTTTTCGCCACGGAAAATACTATAGAAAAAATTAAATAAGAATACTACCTGACCAAGAGCGCCAATGATAGCGAAAATGGTATCCAATTCATTTATATCAACTAAATTATCGAACATCGGGAATTCGCTATTGGTATAATAACGACGAGGTACGCCAGCTAAGCCGATAAAATGCATTGGGAAGAAAACACCGTAAGCAGAAATAAACGTAATCCAAAAATGTAAATACCCTAATTTTTTATTCATCATTCTCAAAAACATTTTCGGAAACCAATGATACACACCTGCAAACATTCCAAATATTGCAGATAATCCCATTACAATATGAAAGTGGGCCACTACGAAATAAGTATCGTGCACGTGAATGTCAAGTGCTGAGTCGGCCAAAATAATACCGGTTACACCACCTGTAATAAAAGAAGACACCAATCCAATTGAAAACATCATAGCAGGTGAATATTGAATATTACCTTTCCAAAGTGTAGTGATATAATTAAACGCTTTTACAGCGGAAGGAATAGCAATTAATAAAGTAGTGAATACAAACACCGAACCTAAGAATGGATTCATTCCGGTCATAAACATATGATGACCCCATACAATAAATGATAAGAACCCAATTGCTAATATAGAACCAATCATGGCGCGGTATCCGAAAATTGGTTTGCGTGCCATTGTTGCAATAACTTCGGAGGTGATACCCAATGCAGGTAATAATACAATGTAAACCTCGGGGTGACCTAAAAACCAGAATAAATGTTCGAATAAAACCGGACTTCCACCTGCGTTATCTAACGGTCGACCACCAATGTATATATCCGATAAATAAAAACTGGTGCCCATGCTTCTGTCAAATATTAATAATAAGGCACAAGAAAATAAAACGGGGAAAGACAATACTCCTAAAATTGCAGTAACTAAAAATGCCCAAACAGTAAGCGGCAAGCGGGTCATTGACATACCCTTTGTTCTTAAGTTAATAACAGTGATGATGTAATTTAAGCCAGCGAGCAAAGATGAAATAATAAATATGGCCATTGATACTAACCACATGGTCATACCCAATTTAGAACCGGGAATGGATTCAGGTAATGCTGATAGTGGAGGATAGACTGTCCAACCGGCAGAAGCAGGTCCGTCATCAATAAAACAAGAACCTAACATAATACAACTTGATACAAAGAAGAACCAATAAGATAGCATGTTTAAAAAACCGGATGCCATATCGCGAGCGCCTACTTGATAAGGAATTAATAAATTGGCGAATGTTCCGCTTAACCCTGCGGTTAAAACCATAAACACCATAATGGTTCCATGAATAGTAACTAATGCTAAATACATATTAGGATCCAGAATACCATCTTTACCCCATTTGTCACCTAACACCGCATTTATAAACGCAAATTTTTCTCCGGGCCAAGCTAATTGCAAACGAAAAATTATAGACATTGTCATAGCAACAACCGCCATAACTACAGCAGTTATTAAAAACTGACGTGAAATCATTTTGTGATCATGACTAAAAATATACTTGCTCACAAATGTTTCGTGATGGTCGTCATGATCATGTGCATGCTCGTGGTGAAGAGCATGTTCATGTTCAAGAGTGGCTGTATGTTTAGTTCCCATAATTATTTATATTAAAATTAATAATTTTTTATTTAGATGCAATTGTTTTAAATGCTTTTTGTTTTGCGAGCCATTGGTTATAATCTTTTTCGGTATCAATAATAATATTCATTTGCATGTTATAATGATTACGGCCGCAAATTTTATTACACAACAATAAATAATCAAATTCAACCGGTTCTTTTCCGAATTTGGCACGTTGCTTATTAATGCCGGCCATTAAATTTATTACGTACGGAATTTTACGCATTTCGGCAGTTGTAAAAATAGGCTTGAATTTAAATGTGGTAATCATACCGGGTACACAATTCATTTGCGCCCTGAAGTGTGGCATAAAAGCAGAATGAATAACATCACGTGAACGCATAAAAATTTCTACTTCTCTGTTAACAGGAAGATGAAATTCGTTATGAGCAAGTACATCATCGTTTCCGGAAGCATCCATTGAATCAATACCTAAATCATTGGCTCCGGCAATCTGTCGATAATCGGTATTACCTAATTTGCCATCTTTACCGGTGTAACGAGCGGTCCAAGCGAATTGCTTTGCGTATAATTCAATAGTTACTTTATTAGGATCGTGTGCCTCATCCATAATTTCATTCCAGTATTTTAATCCGAAAATGATAATGAAAGCTAATGCGATGGCGGGAATAATTGTCCAAATCATTTCTAATTTATTACTGTGCGGAAAAAAAGTGGCTTTGTTTGCTGTATTACCTCTGTATTTGTAAGCAAATCCAAATAAAAAGAAATTGCATATCAAAAATATAACAATACATAAATACATATTCGCATCCCATAAAGCATCAATTTTATATCCATGTTCGGCTCCTGAAGGTGGTAATGAGCGATCGATGTATTGATTTACCTGCCAAAAGAAAAACACAAAAAAACAAATCATAAAAATTAACATGCCCTTTCCATGCATGTCATTATCCGCATTATCAATATGCCATTCTTTGGTTTTTTTTAAACCTCGTGATAATTCTATAATTCTCAATAATTGATGAGCCGCAATTATTAGAAGTAAAATGGCTAGTAGGACTAAAAGTTTCATATTTATATTATTTAATTCTGTTATCCCGATAGCTATCGGAATTATTTCTTTTTAATTTAAACTGAGTGGTGTAAACTTTCTTGCAAAAACGGATGGTTTTTAACCTGTAAAGGCGCCTTAGCAAGTGCGTTTAATACTACATAAATAAAAATTCCAAGGTAGAAGAATAAAGTGCCGAACTCCATCCAGCTTAAACCTGTCCAATTATGACCAACTGTTCCCGGCATCACCACCATTATGATATCCATATAATGTCCGAAAAATATGATGGTTCCAACAAACATTAAAAAGAAGAAATTGCGTTTGCAATCGCGACTCATTAACATAATCATTGGGAAGGCAAAATTAACGAAGAAGACTGTCCACATTAAAGCTTTGTAACTTTCCCAACGGGTTTGGAAATAAATAATTTCTTCAGGAATATCCGCATACCAGATTAGCATGAATTGCGAGAAATATAAATAGGTCCATAAAAAAGAAATGGCGAACATCCATTTACCCATATCATGAACTGTACTTTCGGTTACATTTTCTAAATACCCTAATTTTTTTAACCATACTATTAGAATTGTAATTGTAGTTAGCGCACTAATCCACATTCCTGAAAACATGTACCAGCCAAACATTGTAGAGAACCAATGTGTATCGATACTCAACATCCAATCCCAAGCAGAGGTAGAAGAGGTAACGGCAAACACCACCATAAACCAAGCTCCCAGTTTTACGTTTTTCCAGTGGAAACTATTATTTACATCAATGTCTAATTTATCAGCGTCTAAAGAGTTTTTGCGTAATTTAAAAGTAAACCAAAGCCAGGCTATCATGTATAAAATAGTTCTAATCCACCAAAATATTCCGAAATATCCCATCTTACCTGAAATAATTTTATCGTGTTTAGCAATTTCAGGATCCATCCATGGGTAAATATGATGCACTTGCATTTGTCCCAAAATAAATAACAACATCATAAAACTTAAACCATAAGGTAAATACATGGTTACTGCTTCTATAACGCGTTTAATACTGGTAGACCACGCAGATTCTGCGGCATATTGCAAGCCTAAGAAAAAAGCGGCCGCTAATGAAATAGCCATAAAGAAAAATGCCCCGATAAAAACATTCGCCCAAGCACGGTTGCTATGATAATGAGGGTCGTCGTTTCGATCCATCATAAACATACAGATGATAGATACAAAACCAATAGCCATTAAAATAAAAGAGACCCTTTTGGCTTTTGATGTGAAAATGAAATTTTGTTTATCGGTATTCATAGCGTAAGTTGTATGAAATAATTATTTAGTTTTTTCTTCTTTTTTAATTTCTTTAGCATTTCCTGTTTTTGTTGAATCTGCAGATGCTGTTTCTTTTGGTCCTTGTAATTTTTGTACGTAATAAACCAACTTCCAACGTTCTTCCTGAGTTAAGATACTGGCGTGATTTCCCATAACACCCTTACCATAAGTAATAGAATGGAAAATTTTTCCTTCCGGTAAATTTTTAAGAGCAACGCTTGTATACGGGGGTGGCGGACCCGGTAATTTTAATCCAACTTTACCATCTCCGGCTCCGGAAGCGCCGTGACAATGAATGCAATATTTTCCGAAAAGAACTTCTCCTTCTTTTACCACACTTTCAGAAAACGCAATTGGGTTTTTTAAATTTAATCCCGCTTGCAAATATCCTTCATCGGTATTTGGATACCCGTAGGGAATATAACCGCGGGCAATTGTTCCTTTAACGGGCAAAAACTGAGAAGAGAAAATAGTATCTCCGTTAAAAACAGAAGTTCCATACACTTCCATTGAAGGAGAACGATACATGTCGGGCATAAACTCTACGCCGGGACTATTAACATCTCTTTTGCCACATGAAGTAAAACCTGTAAGCAATATTGCTGCTGTTAGGCCACACATTGCAAGTTTTAGATTTTTATTAATTAGTTTCATTTTCTAAAAAAATTTCAATTAGTATTTTGCTTCAATATGAATTGTTCCTTTGTAATTAACTTCTTCCGCTTTATTGTCTTTTAAAATGGCATCCGCTTTTTTAGATTGCTCATCATTTAACTCTAAATAAATTAAAAATTTATCGTCGGTAGTTCTTGAATCAGGATTTTTAGCTTTTGTTCCCGGAATTAACCAGCAACGTAATAAATACGTTAAAGCCATTCCGTGAGCTGCACAAAAAACAGTTGACTCGAAAGAAATAGGAATAAAAGCCGGTACGGCAAAATAATATGCCCAATTTGGTTTACCGCCAATATCATTTGGCCAATCGCTCACCATCATGTACCACATCATTAATGTTGCCAAACATAAACCGGTGAGTCCATATATAAATGCACATATGGCTAAACGCGTTCTTGGAACTCCGATTAAAGAATCTAAACCATGTACGGGAAATGGTGTATACACTTCTTTTACACGAATACCGGCCGAACGCAATTTTTTGCAGGCCTCCATCATTGGCACTTCATCGCCAAAAACGCCGTGTATTATTTGTTTTGTAGTTGCCATATTATTAATCTAATCAGTATTTATTAATGAGCACCTACGTGCTTTTGATGTTTATCGGCATTCGCTTTTTTTTGCGACTCTCCCGAAATTTTTAAAATTGTTTTTAATTCGGCTTGCGCTATTACCGGGAAATATCTGGAGAATAATAAAAAGAAAAACCCAAACATTCCTATTGTTCCGATAAAAATTCCAATATCAATAAAAGAAGGAGTGTAAGTATTCCATGTAGATGGTAAATATGTACGAAGTAAAGTTGGAACGATAATTACGAAACGTTCGAACCACATTCCAATATTTACTACTATGGATAATAAAAATGTTGCAAGGATGGAGGTTCTTATTTTTTTGAACCAGAATAATTGAGGGGAGACCACATTACAGGTCATCATTGCCCAGTAACTCCAGGCTAACGGTCCGGTTGCACGGTTTAAGAAAGCGTATTGTTCCCACTCAACACCAGAGTACCAAGCCATAAATAATTCGGTTAAATAAGCAACACCCACTATTGAGCCTGTTACAATAATAACAATATTCATGTACTCAATATGTTTTACTGTGAGGTAAGCTTCTAATTTGTAAATTTTGCGAACTACCAACATTAATGATAACACCATTGCAAAACCGGAAAATACAGCTCCGGAAACGAAATAAGGCGGGAAAATGGTGGTATGCCATCCGGGAACAATGGAGGTGGCAAAGTCCATAGATACAATGGAGTGAACCGAGAATACAAGTGGTGTAGATAATCCGGCTAACACTAAAGAAACTTCTTCGAAGCGGCTCCAGTGACGAGCGCTTCCGCCCCAACCAAAACTAAGTAAACCATAGATTTTCTTTTGTAACGGTTTCACAACACGGTCACGAACCATAGCAAAGTCAGGAATTAATCCTAAATACCAAAACACTAATGAAACAGTGAAGTAAGTAGACACAGCAAACACATCCCATAATAATGGCGAGTTAAAATTGGGCCATAAAGAACCAAATTGATTTGGTAATGGAAATAACATATAATCTAACCATGGCCGACCTGTATGAAGCATTACAAAAATAGCAGCACATATTACCGCAAAAATAGTCATTGCCTCTGCCGAACGGTTAATACCCATTCGCCATTTTTGACGGAACAATAACAATACTGCAGAAATTAAAGTACCCGCGTGACCAATACCAATCCACCATACAAAGTTGGTAATATCCCAAGCCCAATCGGCGCCGTTATTTGAACCCCAAGCGCCAATTCCAACACCAATGGTGTACGATAAACATCCTATTAACCATAAAAAAGTTAATCCCGAAATGGTAGTTAAAATATACCATCCGCGAGAGGCCTTTCCTTCAATGGGAGCAATAATATCATCAGTGATTTGTCGGTAGGTTTTATCACCTAAAATCAACGGTTCCCTGATTTCTGATTCTGCGTGCATATCTTTTATTTATTAATTATTAAGTATGTTTTTCTTCAGATTTTTCATTTTTTTCTTCCACTTTATTTTCTTCAACCAACATAGGCTCTTCCTGATTTCTAACTTTCATTAAATAAGAAACAGTAGGTTTAACGCCTAATTCTTCCAATAAGAAATAATTACGTTCATTGTTGCGCCATTTTGCAATTTCAGAATTTTCATCATTTACATCTCCAAATAAAATAGCATTTGTTGGACAAGCTTGCTGACAAGCTGTTTTAATAGAGCCGTCAACAATTGGAGCCCCTGCTTTTTTAGCTACTAGTTTACCAGCTTGTAAACGTTGCTGGCACATTGAACATTTTTCCATTACACCGCGGCTGCGAACTACAACATCCGGATTTAATACCATTCGACCCAATTCGTTTTGAGAAGGATTTACATCGGTAAATAAAACGTTGGCATTATAGTTAAACCAATTGAAACGGCGAACTTTAAACGGACAATTATTTGCACAATATCTAGTACCGATGCAACGGTTGTAGGTCATCATATTTAAACCTTCGGTACTATGACTTGTAGCTAATACCGGACAAACGGTTTCGCAAGGTGCGTGATTACAATGTTGACACATTAAGGGTTGGAAAGTAACCTTCGGATTGTGAGAAGGTGTTTCCATATCTAAATAAGTTTGTTTCGTTCCAAGGTGTTCATTATTTCCTTTTTCCTTGGTCATATCAGAGCTATAATAACGGTCGATGCGCAACCAATACATATCGCGTGTACGGCCTACTTCAGTTTTACCAACAACTGCAACGTTATTTTCAACACCACAGGCAACTACACAAGCGGCACAACCAATACATGAAGTCATGTCGATTGTTAAACCCCATTTGTGATTTAATCTTGGGAAAGAATCCCAAAGATCAACTTCGGCAATTGGAACTTTGCCTTCATGAGTTGCCATAGTAACTGAAGGATTAAATTCTTCTTTTTCTTTTTCCTTAAATTCTTTTAAAGAAACTTCCCGTAAAATAGCTTCTTCACGACCCATTATTGTATGATGAATCTGAGTGGCCGAAAATTTATGTGTTTCTTCTGTTTTAGAAATTGTTACAGAAGCAATTTGTTGAATGGTTTCGTTTGTTACACTTAGAAACTGAAATGCGTTTTTTCCAACACCATTTGCAACTTTTAAAGTTTCGGCATTACGACCGTATCCTAAAGCAAGACCGATTGTTCCGGGAGCTTGCCCCGGCTGAGGCAACACCGGCATATTTTCGGTAATACCATTTATAGTTACTGTTGCAATACTTCCGATTTTATCCTGACGAAGCATTTCATGTAAACCCATTTCTTTTACGTCGGCCGGAGCCATTGTGATGTAATTGTCCCAGGTAGTTTTTGTAATTGGATCTGGTAATTCCATTAACCAAGGATTGTTGCTTTGGTTACCGTTACCCATTCCTACTTTTTCATAAATAAATAATTCGAACTGGCCTGATTTAACTGAAGTCGCCATTGAAGCCGCTTTGTTATAATCAGGAGTAGGAAGTGCATCCGCTACTGTTGGATTTTCTTCAGCTTTTATTAGTTTTTCATCAGCAACTTCTGCTTTCGAAGAATCTGTTATTGCATTAATAATTGCAGCAACACCGCTCAGTATTGGTTTGCCAGCAGAATCTTTTGGCATTACAGTTGCAGGAGTTTCTTTTGCAACGACAACTTTTAAAACACCATCATGCAAAGTATGCGCCCAGAAAGAAGGGAAATCTAAAAATTTACCTTGCTGTGGGAAAATATGATTTTGCCAATATGCTTGTAAATAAGTATAGTAATCAGATTTTACACCAGCCCATTTTAATAATGAATCCTGAAATTGACGGGTACCTTCGTAACGAGGTGCCGAAAAAATTTGATGAATGGTAGGTTGTTGTAAACTGAAATGCCCTGCTTTTGGATTTGCATCTCCCCAAGATTCTAAAAAATTATTATCCGGACAAACCACATCTGCCATTTGAGCGGTTTCATCTAATACTTGAGCAAAAGAAACTTTAGTAGGAACATTTTTTAATGCGGCAGCAAATTTTAAAGAAGCAGGAGATGTATAAACAGGATTGCAATTATAGGTCATTAAAACCCCCACTTTTCCTGAATTCATTTCGCTAATTAACTCTATAAATTCTTTATCACTTCCTTGTTTCAAATTAAAATGGTGAACGTAATCAACAGTTTTTCCATAGTTATCGAGCATTTTATTGATGCCATTAACTAAAGTCTGAACACCTTCATCGTTTACGCCACAAACCACAATTGAACGGCCTTTATTTTCAACTAATTCTTTTGCTGATTTAGAAATTGCTTTTACTGCATCTGCATTAGAAATTTTCCCTTCTCCCGAAACTTTAGAATTTCCGGTAGCAGAAGCAACTTCATTAAATAAAGCAACAATTACTTTTCCAAGTTCGGAAGGTTTTACCATATAACGTTCATCGGCATTTGCACCGGTTAACGACATGTTAGATTCAAAACTATAATGTTTGCTCATTACAGGATTTTCTTTACTCACCTTTCGGCCCTTACTATATTGTTTTGCAAATTCAATTGAATTTAACCAGGTTCCTAAAAAATCGCAAGCCACACCAACAATGGTTTTTGCTTTACTGAAATCGTAAGAAGAAACAACCGATTTTCCGAATACATTTTTGTTGGCATTAATTAAAGCCGAATAAGAAACTGCATCGTAAGAAACATGTTCTGAATTAGGATATTTTGCCATGAACTCAGCAATAACTGCTTTTGTTGACGGACTAATTATAGTAGAAGTTAAAATACGAACTGTGCCTGAACCAACTGCTTTTCCAATAACATCATCGGCATTTTTCCATGTTGTGGGAGAACCTTTTAACCATGGTCCGTTTAATCGTGCACCGTCATATAAACCTAAAATTGAAGCTTGCACACGTGCACTTGTTGCACCATGCGATACGCCCGACATTTCATTTCCTTCAATTTTAATTGGTCGACCTTCGCGGGTTTTTACTAATACCGAAGCGTAATCATGACCATCGTAAAAAGTAGAAGCATAAAAATTCGCCACACCGGGAGTTACTTCTTCCGGTTTTACTAAATATGGAATTGCTTTATTAACGGGGGTTTCGCATGCAGCCAGCGCAACTGCGGCTGTAGAAAAGCCCATTACTTTTAAAAAATCTCTGCGGCTGGTACCATTGGATTTTGCTTCTTCTTCATTAAGGAATTCATCCATTGGAAGAGGCTCAGCAAATTCGCTTTGATGCTGCTTTACAAACTCAGGACTTTCGGTTAATTCCGGCAATCCTCTCCAGTATTTTTTTGACATAGACATCTAAATAATTGTTAGTACTGGTTTTTTAGTAATGACATTTTGCACATTCAAGTCCGCCAATTTTATCTACGGTGAATTTCACATCGTATTGGCCTTTGTATTTTTCTTTTAATGCTTTGTGTAAACGCTCGTAATAAGGATTTCCTTCCATGGCTACTTCTGTTTGACGATGACAATCGATACACCATTTCATTGTTAAAGGATTTTTTTGTTCGGCAAGAGTCATGCTTTTTAAATCACCATGGCAGGTGGCACATTCTTGTTTTCCAACTACGACGTGTTGTGAATGGTTAAAATAAACGTGATCAGGCAAATTATAAACTTTAATCCATTTTAATGGATTAGATTTTGATTCGTCGTATTTTCCTGTTAATGGATTGAAACCGGCAGCCGAGTGAATTTTTGCAATTTCAGTTTTTCCGGTGGTTGCTCCTTCGGTAATTGCTTTGTGGCAATTCATACAAACATTAACTGAAGGAATTCCGGCGTGGCGAGATTTTTCAACTGTATTGTGGCAATACTGACAAGCAATTTCATTGTCGCCGGCATGAATTTTATGTGAAAATTTAATGGGCTGTTCAGGCTTATAACCATTTTTAGTTTCCCAGGTATAATAAACTCCAATATCAAAACAGGCATCCCAACAACCTTTCATTCCCATAAAAACAAGAATTAAAGAAAACACACCAACTAAACGCCGATTAGTTCCCATCCAACCTTTTACTTCATTCCAAAAACCGATTTCAGGATTTTCTTCTTTTCCTTCGCTTCTATTGGCCGTATTTTGTAAAGAAGTTCTTACGCTTCTTAACGCTCCAATTAAAATGGCAAGAATTACTAAAATTCCAAGCGTTAAATATAATGGGTCAATCCCACCAACATTTTCGGTAGCTGCAACGTCACTACTTGGCCCTTTAGCTAGAATCGGAGCAGCAGGTGGCGGGCCTTTTATAAAAGCAATAATTGCGTCAACAGCTTTATCATCTAACTGTCCTTCAAAAACAGTCATAGCTGCTTTGGCATTATCGTTATAAATTTTGTTAGCGTAAGGATCGCCGCTTTTAATAACTTTTTCGTTATTAAGAATCCATTTATGAATCCATGCATCGGCCGGTTTTGGAACACGGTCGAAAACACCTTTTAAACCGGGGCCTGTTCCGTGAGCATCGGTATGCGAAGTGTGACACACCGCACAGTTTTGTTTAAATAATTTTGCTCCGTCTTGGGCCCTGATACCGGATGTAAAAAACACGAGCATCAAAAACGCGGCAACCAGCGATTTTAAAGAAAGATGAGACATATGATTATACATATTTTTAGAGGAAGAAACAGTATTGTGTTTTTTGCGTAATGACACTATAATGACATATTATTGGGGGCAAATTTAGCAGAAGTAATTAAACTAAAACCTTTAATTTTAATTTTTTTTAACACATTTCTTAATTTATAATAATTCTAAATAAGACTTCTAAGACCAATCGCAATATTGTTTCGATTAATTAATAAAATAGTTTAAAAAGTGCGGATTGATTACTTTTGGTTGGATATAAAATTTTGAAAGAATTCGGCCTAATAATTAAAAAACTAAGTTTTATTAAACTTTTTAATGCTTTTAAAGTTTATGGTTCTTACTTCGGTTCACGATGGCTTAAAAAACCAATGCATCACGGGTTTCCAATTAGTATTTCGGTGGAACCTACTACTAGTTGTAATTTACGGTGCCCTGAATGTCCGAGCGGACTTCGTCAATTTTCCCGGCCCACCGGGATGCTTGACCAAAACTTTTTTAAAGACAGTATTGATCAGTTAAAAAATACTTTGATTAACCTTACTTTTTACTTTCAGGGAGAGCCCTACCTGAATCCTGATTTTTTAGAAATGGTAAAATATGCTTCCCAAAACAGAATTTTTACAAGTACAAGTACAAATGCGCATTATTTAACGGATGAAATGGCACGCAAGACAATAGAAAGCAAACTGGACAAAATAATTATTTCTATTGACGGTTCTACACAAGACAGTTATGAGCAATATCGAATTGGCGGGGAAATTGCTAAGGTAATTGCAGGAACAAAAAATATTTTAAAATGGCGTGAACAACTAAAAAGTAAAACGCCCTATGTTGTGTTTCAGTTTTTAGTAGTTAAGCCTAACCAACATCAAATAGAAGACATTAAAAAACTGGCTGATGAATTGGGGGTGGATGAAGTTAAATTTAAAACAGCGCAGGTGTACGATTTTGAAAATGGAAATTCGCTAATTCCCACTATTGAAAAATATTCGCGCTACATAAAAAAAAGCAATGGAAAATGGTACATCAAAAATAAACTTTTAAACCAGTGCTGGCGCATGTGGAGTGGTTGTGTAATTACATGGGATGGATTAGTAGTGCCTTGCTGTTTTGATAAAGATGCCAAGCACCAATTAGGCGATTTAAAAAACACTTCTTTTAAAAAAATTTGGACTTCGGAAGAATATAAAAAATTTAGAGGATCGGTTTTAAAATCACGCAAAGAGATTGATATTTGTACGAATTGTACCGAAGGCACCAAAGTTTGGGCTTAAAGAAATTGACAATTTATAATTGGTTTAATGTAATTAAAACGTTTTTTAATAGTAAGAAATAAAAAAACGCAAATCGTAAATTTTCCTTATAAATAAAATCGTCAATCAAAAAATTGTGAATTGTAAATAAAATAATATCTTTACTTTTAAATTTGATATGCATAAAAAATATTTCGCAATATTATTTTTCGTTTTTCCTCAACTTTTTTTTTCACAAATTTATTTTTGTAAAGACGGAACAACTCAATTTACCTCTGAAGCACCTTTAGAATTAATAAAAGCACAAACCAATAAAACAACCGGTGTAATTGATGCTGCTACAAAAAACGTTGCCTTTTCGGTTAACATAGAAAGTTTTAATGGTTTTAACAGTGCTCTTCAAAAAGAACATTTTTTGGAAAATTATTTAGAAGCACCAAAATATAAGACTGCCGATTTTAAAGGAAAATTAATTGAAGATATTGAGTTTACTAAAAACGGAACTTACACGGTTCGAGCAAAAGGCATTTTAAATATTCATGGAACCAGCAAAGAAAAAATAATTAAGGTTAAAATTGTGGTGAAAGATAAAGAACTCGAAGTCGATTCGACTTTTGAATTATCGCTGCTTGAACACAATATAAAAATTCCAAAAATTGTAAATCAAAAAATTGCTTCCGTTATTACTGTTCTTGTTAAAGCAGTTTTAAAACCTAAGGCTTAATCATGCTTAAAAACAAAATTTTTCTTGCTTGCTTTTGCATTTTTTTTCTGTTCCAAACTTCTTTCTCCCAATATAAGGTTCGCAATTTTTTTAGTCTTTCCGGCAAAAAAGATGTAGCCTTTAATTGTATTACATTAGATAATAACGGTTATTTATGGGCCGGTACAAACGAAGGTTTAATTCGTTTTGATGGTTTAAAAACAAAAATTTTTAAGAAAGAAGATGGTTTAACCGATCCGAAAATAACTGCCGTTTATGCTGATAATTTAAACCGAATATGGATTGGAACCGAAAGCGGTAAAGTATTTTTTATTAAAAAAAATAAAGGTGTTGACTCTCTAAATTTTCAAAAAAAGGCGCCAACTTCCAAAATCACTTCCTTTTACGTTAATCAAAAGATATTTATTTCTACCTATGGTGATGGTTTGTTTCAAGTATCCGACAAATCAATTGAGCACTTTACTTCAGAAAATGGTTTATCGGATAATGTAATTTATAATCTTCATTTATTTAATAACGAATTATGGTGTGGAACAGATGCCGGAATTACCATCGTTACTTCGTTAGATTCGAAACCGGTTTTTAAAACTCTTTCCAACAAAAACGGATTGCCCGATAATATTGTACGCAATATCAGTTCGTATTATAATAATAAATTAATTATTTCGATGCAGGATTCCGGAATTTGTTTTTACGATTTAAAAACCTCCTCCTTTGAACAATCTCCTTTTTTTAAAAACTGGACCAAAGGGGCCGTACTTAACGCCTTAGCAATTGACACTGGAAACTTTATTATTGCCACCGAAAAAAATGGATTATTTTTTATTAATAAAGGTCATTTTCAAATTCGCGATTACAATTCACTGTTTCAAACTTCATCGGTAAGTTTTTTATTGAAAGATAATTCTCACGATTTTTGGCTGACTTCCCCAAAAGGATTGCATCAATTTTATGAACAACGTTACGATTTTATAAACTCCTCCAAAGGATTATTAAATGAAAAAGTTTTAGCCATCGTTACAGATAACGATAAAAGTATTTGGATTGGTACAGAAGAAGGTGTTCAGAAAATTATGACTGACGAGAATGGTAAAACTGTTTTTAGTAGTTTTTCACCTTTATCCAAACAAACTATTTCCTGCGCCGCAAAAGCGCCGGATGGTAACATTTGGTTTGGAACTTACAGTAACGGCATCGCCATTCTTAATCCCAACACTAATAAAATTATCATCATTAATTCAAAAACAAGTGGTTTAACCAACGATAATATTTCAACACTTTTTTTTACGGATAAAAATACAGTGCTCATTTCCACAATTGGTGGCGGATTAATTGAAGCCGATTGCAATTGCGAAAATGGTTTACAAATAAAAAATTTATTTACAGAAGATAATGGTTTAGGAAGCAATTATGTTTATTCAGCCATCACCGATGACCATGGAAATTTATTTGTGGCCGACGATGGCGGCGGTTTGCAAGTTTTTGAAAATGGAAAATTTATAAGCCTTACTTCCAAATATAAACTTACTTCAAACACCGTTTATTCGCTTACCAAAGATAATAAAGGAACCATTTGGGCAGTTTCAAATGCCAATGGCATTTTACACTACGACGGCAAAAATTTAGAATGCATAACTCAAAAAAACAAATTGCGCGATGAACAGCCTCAACAAATAATTTTTTATGACGGTATTTTATATGCCATACACCCAAAAGGTATCGATAAAATTAATTGCGAAACAAAAACAGTTTCTTATTACGATGTGTCGGAAGGTGATTTAGAGCCTAATTTAAATTCGATTTACATTAACAGCGGCGTTTTATATTCGGGAACAGCTTCAGGTATTTTGCAATACAGAGTGGCCAACCAATACAGCGATACCATAAAACCCATTGCCATTATTACGCAGTTGCAGGTAAATTACAAATCATTTTCACTCGACAGCGTCTATGAATTTAAACATAACCAAAATAATATTTCAATTGGCTTCGAAGGAATCTGGCTTAACAATCCTATTAAAATTTCGTTTCGTTATAAATTAATCCGCCTTACGGCGGATGAAGAAGACTGGATGTTTAGCAATGAAGGAAAGGTTATTAATTATAATAATTTAAGTCCGGGCCAATATACATTTATAGTACAATCTAAAAACGAAGAAGATGTTTGGAGTAACGATACTACTTATTCTTTTACGGTATTATCACCTATCTGGCAACGCTGGTGGTTTTGGTTAATAGTAATTGTTGTGTCAGGTTCAGGATTGTATTTATTTTTTAAGGCCCGACTAAAAGCGCTTCATAAAGAAAATGCATTGCTCGAAACTAAAGTTAAAGAACGCACTCAGGAAATAGAAAAACAATCAAAAATTATTGAGAGCGCCAACAAAGAATTAGAACAGCTATCACTTGTAGCCAGCAAAACCGATAATGTGGTATTGATTTTAGATGCTAAAGGAAGAATGGAATACGTGAACGAAAGTTTTGTAAAACTTAATCGCATAACACTTGAGGAATTAAAAAAACAAGGCGAAACTATTTATGAAATCAGTAATAATCCAAATATCAAAAATTACATTGACGAGGCCGTTAAAAACAAACACTCAGTAAAATACGAGTCGCTAAATAAAATTGACGAAACCTTACATGTTTGGGAAGCCTCCACGTTAACACCCTTATTTGACGAAAACGGCGAGTTAAAAAAAATAATTATAATTGATAGTGATGTTACCGAAAGTAAAAAGCAGGAGCAGATTATTCTTCAAAAAAATAAAGATATAATGGACAGTATTGAATATGCGCGAAAGATTCAAACCGCCATTTTACCGCCTGAAATTTTAATTAAAAAAAATCTTCCACATTCTTTTGTATTGTATCAAACTAAAGATATAGTAAGCGGCGATTTTTATTGGTTTGCCGAAAAAGATGATTTTAGTATTATTGCAGCGGTAGATTGTACCGGCCATGGAGTGCCGGGTGCTTTTATGAGTTTAATTGGTTACAACCAGCTTAATAAAATTGTTAACGAACAAAATATTTCTGATCCGGGCGAAATTTTATCACAACTCAATAAAGGAGTTTTGGATGCCTTGTATAAAAACCAAAAGGAAGCTTCCAAAGACGGGATGGATTTGGCGATTTGCAAAATTTATCACGATAAAAAAACTGTTGAATTTGCCGGTTCTATGAGACCGTTATGGATTGTAAACAATGGCGAGTTGGTGGAAACCCGTGGCGATAAAATTCCAATTGGTACCATGCCGGAAGAAAATAGAGAAATTTGTTATACCACGCACTCGGTTAAAATAAAAAAAGGGGATGTGTTTTATATTTTTACGGATGGTTATGCCGATCAGTTTGGAGGCACCAAAGGAAAAAAATTAACTACTTCACGGTTTAAGGAAATTCTTCTTAGAAATTATTCTTTACCATTTAATGAGCAACACGATTTGCTTATTAAGGAACATTGCAATTGGAAATGCGACAACGAACAAGTTGACGATATTTTAGTAATTGGTTTTGGATTTTAAATAAAATTTTATGAAGTAAAAATAAATCCTTTCCGCTTCGGTGTAAGTGGATTCGGCTTGATTCTAACGCTTATTGGCTTCTTTAATATAACAGTCAATGGCGCCGGTCATACTTGGATTAACAGGATTGGGTGCAAAAATATCTAAACGAAAGCCTAATTGTTTTACCATTTGCGCAGTGGCGTGCCCGAACGCTGCTATACGGGTATTATTTTGTTTGAAGCTTGGGAAATTTTGTTTCAAGGATTTTATTCCGGCCGGAGTAAAAAATACCAAGGCATCAAATTCATTTAAATTGGTAATATCGGCTAAATCGGCCGAAACGGTTCGGTAAAAAATTCCTTTACTATAAGTAATTTTTAATTCGTCTAAAAATTCAACTATTTGTTCTTTGTGAACATCTGATACAGGTAATAAGAATTTTTCGTCCCTGTTCTTTTTTATTACATCTACTAAATCTGAAATAGTGCCATGACCAAAGAAAATTTTACGTTTACGATACTGAATATATTTCTGAAGATAATAAGCTGTTTGTTCGTTAATACAAAAATATTTCATGGTTTCCGGAACAGTCACACGCATTTCGTTACACATTCTGAAATAATGATCAACCGATAGTTTACTGGTTAAAATAACGGCATGGTGAGCTAAAATTTCGATGCGCTGTAATCTAAAATCCATTGAGCTTAAACCTTCCACTTTTATAAATTGCCTGAAATGTAAATTTAAAGAGTACTTTTTTCCTAAATCGAAATACGGATTTTTTTCGCTTTCGGGCTGTGGTTGCGAAATAAGAATACTTTTTACTTTATTTTTTTGCCAATTACTAACTTCTATTTTTGGTAATGGAGGCGGCAAATAAGCCGGCTGTTTATTGCTTTTACGTTCCTTTTTAAGAGTTTCGGTTACAATGGGTTTTACTACTTCTTTTATTTTTTTTGCTTTTAAAACAACCGAAACAACTTTTGCTTTTTTTGAATTAGTTTTTGTAGGCCCCTTTTTTGTTTTAGAAATACTTTTTTTAGCTACAGGTTTCCGAAGCTTAGTGGATTTATTTTTAGAATGTTTTTTTTTGGAGGTGTTGGCTTTCTTTTTAGAAGAGTTTCCTTTTTTGGCCTTGGCAGACTTCCTTCCTGACGGACGGGCCAATTTTGATTTTGTTTTTTTAGCCGTCATTTCTGCTTCTTTTAAGATTAAAAATTCACTATCAAAAACTTTATTAGAACCAATAAAGGCAAAATTTCTAAAGCGCAAAGATAAACAAATAATTGTAAAATCCCTATTCCGTGATCAATTCCGGCAAACACAAAGCCTCTGAATAATCGAAGTAAATAAGCAAAAATTAATAATAACGCTCCGGGAACCACTAACCACAAAGGATGAAGGGGCGAGAGCTGAGCTAAAATCATTACCGGTAATAATAATAAACCAACCGATTGATTAATAATTAATGTACTATTAAAATACTCGTTAATAATGCTGTTGGTTTTAGTGAGATAACTTATTAAGTTTCCACTAATAAATTTTACAGCGTAAATTATTATTATTAATAAAACAAAAAATAAATATTGAAACAAGCTATCGTTAGCCTCTAAAATAAAACCAAATAACTGATTGAGTTTGAAAAATAAAAAAGCAATGGTTAAAACAAAAATTGAACTCAATAAAACAGATACACGTTTAAACTGCCCGTAATCTTCTCTTTCAATTTGTCTGGCTACTTGTAAACTGTACGCCGCATTTAAAACTCTAATTGTTTTAGCAGGGGCTGTAACTTTTAGCACCACCACCAGACTCAATACTAAAAATAAAATCAACGATGGCCAATACATTTCTACTGCATTATTAGAAACAGCTCCCTGATGTACGGCTTTAAGTAAATGAGATTTAAAAAGAGGTTCGTAATTATTAAGAATGTTTTGCAAATTATTTATTTAATAAAACCCCTTTCCTTTTTGGAGAAAGGCCCGGATGAACCTAAAACGCAAAGGTTCTTGAAATACAAAAACCAAATTTAATTTGTCCTTTACCCCAGGTATCAGTTGTATACGGAATAAAATTATTTTCAATTAATGCCGAAGAATTAGTGAATAACAAACTAAACACGTGCCCTCCGGTTTCAATTTCGAAACCAAGTGCCAACGGATTAAATGCCATCGGATTGTTTTCGAAATAGGGAGAGAAATTATAAAAGTAATCGCCAATGATGCAAAGGCGTTTTGTAATTTTTACTCTACCACCTATTCCCAACGAAAAAATATCATTAGCATCTTCTTTACCGTTATTAGCATTAATGCTTTGTTTAATATAATTGCGATGGCTCCACGAAGGCAAAATCTGTAACGATAACCAACTGGTGATTTTACTGGCAATAATTAATTGTGCAAAATAATTAATGCGATGCGACTCATTGGTAGGAAAATCTTTTACAATACCATTATATAAATTATCGGTTCGCATGGTGGTATATCCCATATCCCCGTAAAGGGCCACTGAAATAGGAATTTTAAAATCACTGGTTTGAGTTAAAAATCGCCATTTAAAACTCGCGTCCACCATCTCGCGAAAGCGACTTCTTCCAATACCCACCGTTAAATTATCTAATATTCCATAATCAAAAGAATTGCGAATGTCAGCAGCAATATCAAAACCAAATGCCGTGTGCGCCGCATCATTTAAAGCGTTGGCACTGCTGGCCGAATTGTAAACGCTTCCAAATCTATGAGCAATCCGGTAATCGAGATTTTTTTTCTTAACGGTTTCTATGGTTTGTCCGTTACCTAATCGGTAAGTTTTAAAAGTAGCGTAAACTTTTTTGGATGGTTCTTCTTTTTTATCATCCACCAAACTTAACAAATCGTCTTGCGCTAAAGTGGCAAGACTAAAAATCAAAATAAAAACACAAAGTAAAATTCTAAACATAATATTTTTTTTATACCCCAAATATAAATAAAAGAGAACGGAAAATACCGTTCTCGAGCCATTTAATATTTATTAAAGGCTATTATTTTTTAACAAAAGGTTCCATTATAGAATTAATGGTTACATCTACTGTTTCAGCAATGTTTTTTACATATAAAGATGGCACCTTAATATTGTAATCGGCCACTTTAATTTTAAAAGTACAATTTACAATAAGGTCGTTACCCTTTTTAGTGATGGTTCCTTCGAGTGTAACGTCTTTAGTTACCCCGTGCAAATCCAATTTGCCGGTAACGGTTACTTTGTTCTCGCCTTCTTTAGTCCAATCAATTTTTTCGTTCACTTTACCTTTAAAAACAGCCGAAGGGTATTTTTCTGACTCCACATAATTCTCATTAAAATGTTCTTCCATTAAAGCAGCTTTAAATTTAAACTTGGTCATTACAATAGCCGATTGAAAATCACCTGTGGTGCTGTTATAAACTAGGACCGGATTTTTATTTACTGCTTCAATATCTTCCAAGGGAGATTTAGAGAAAAACGAAACCGTGCTACCGTCGGCTTTTCCTTTAAACATTTGGGCGTTTACACTAAGACTGCAAGCCACACTTAAAATTAAAATTACTTTTTTCATATTATAGGTATTTAATGTTTTGTTAATTTATCATTCAATAATCATACCAAAAGTAGAAATTATTTTATGAAACCCGAATCTATTAAATATCTTTCAATTAATCGGGGGAAAGCATATTTGTTCAGGTCTTTAATTTTAACGTTTATTGTACTCTTAAGTTTAATCGAATGTTTTATTTCAAGATGGTAAAACCGCGTAAACAGTTGCCTGTGCGATAAAATATGTTTGTATTCTTTTGAAATTGATTTTATAACCGACTCTTTTAAAGAAGCAATTTTTCGAACTTCCTTGGTTTTTAAAATCAATTCGTTTTTTATTTTTTTGGGAGTTTCTATCAGGTAAAATTCGTAAAGTCCCTGCCAAATATCTTTTTCCTGTCGCTTACTGATATAAACCGTTTGTTTATTAGTAAAAATAAAATAATTAAAATAACGAATTTTGACTTTGGTTTTTTTTGCCTTTACAGGGAAAAAAGAAACTTTCTCCTCTGCAAAAGCAGCACATTTATATTTAAAAATACATTCGCTGCAATTAGGATTCGAAGGCCGGCAATATAAAGCCCCAAACTCCATAATGGCCTGATTGTATAATGATGACTCTTTTTTAGGAAGCAATTCGTTAGCCAGGTTTTGAAATTGCTTTTTACCTTCGCCCGAATCAATTGGAGTTTCAATTCCAAAAACCCTACTCAACACCCTGTAAACATTACCATCAACAACTGCGTGCTGTAAATTATAGGCCGAACTTGCAATGGCGGCGGCAGTGTAATCTCCTACGCCTTTTAATTGTCTTATTTCAAGATACGTTTTCGGAAAAACGCCTTTATAATGCATGACAATATATTTTGCGGCTTCGTGTAAATTTCTTGCCCGCGAGTAATAACCTAATCCTTGCCAATTTTTCATTACCTCATCAATTGGAGCCTTCGCTAAATGTTTAACGGTAGGGTAATTTTTAACAAACTTATAATAGTAAGATAAACCCTGAACCACCTGCGTTTGCTGTAAAATTATTTCGGATAGCCATATTTTATAGGGGTCGGAAGTATGGCGCCAAGGAAGCTCGCGTTTATTGGTTTTATACCAGTTTATAAGGTTTTTTGCAAAAAAATCCATCTTTAAACCGCAATTTAAAAGAAAAATTAAGAATTATTTTTAGGTTCTATAATAAATACTATCTTTGCTGCCCATTTTTGATTGTTCAAATAATTGATTTTAAAGACTTTGTAAAATGACAAAAGCAGACATTGTAAACGAAATTTCAGAAAAAACAGGCATCGAAAAAATTGCCGTTCAAGCTTCGGTAGAAGCATTCATGAAATCTATTAGAAACGCCATGGTAGAAGGCAAAAACGTTTACCTCAGAGGTTTCGGAACTTTTGTGGTAAAAAAACGTGCCGAAAAAATTGGACGCAATATTTCGAAAAACACAACGGTGGTTATACCCGCCCATTATATTCCGGCATTTAAACCGGCTAAAACTTTTGCCGAGAGGGTAAAGAAAAATGTTAAGGTAGCAGAACCTGCTCCTAAAACCGAAGAATAATGAGTGCCATAAAAAAAACTCAGCTTTTACTTATTATAGGGGCTGTAGTTTTATTCGTTCTTTTATATTTTGCACCTAAAAAATCCAATCATCCCGCAAAGGAAGAAACCGGCAACGCCAAAATAAAAACCAGCGAAACCATTGAGAGTTTTGTAAAAACCGCAACCGATGTTTTAGCATCAGAGTTTAAAAAAACTCACGATGCTTTATTAAAAAACACAACTGGTATCGAAAAAAGCAAATGGCTCGATAGTTTGACAAAATTTTGGGATAAGAATAAACGTCCTGATGTTGCCTCGTTTTACCTCGAGAAAAAAGCGGTTTTAAATAATAAAGCAGCCGATTGGTTTAAAGCAGGTGAGCGATATTATTACGCTCTACGTTTTGTAAAAGATCCGAATGAAGTACCCGTAATTTATCTTTGTACAATGCGTTGTTACCAAAACGGTTTAAAACTGAAGCCGAATAACACTGACGGAAAAATTATGTTAGCGTCGTGTTATGTTGAAGGAACTCAAGACCCGATGAAAGGAATTACAATGCTCAAGGAAATTGAAAAAACCGACAGCAACAATGTAAAACTGCAATTAAATTTTGCTTTTTTCTCGGTAAAATCGCAACAATGGGATAAAGCCATTAAACGATTCGAAAAAGTTTTGCAAATCGACCCTAAAAATGTGGAAGTGTATTTGCATTTAGCAGATGCTTACGAACAGCAGGGTAATAAAATAAAGACCATTGAAATGTTGGAAAAATATGTTGCTAACAGCAATGACGTAACATCCCAACAAACTATTAAAAAATATATTGACCAATTAAAATCGAATTAAAAAAAAAGAATTAAAAACTAAAAAAAGCATTTATGCCAAGCGGAAAGAAAAGAAAAAGACATAAAATGGCGACTCATAAACGTAAAAAACGTTTAAGAAAGAACCGTCATAAGAAAAAGTAATTAAATTCTCCCGATTATTCGGGAGAATGAATTGTTGATTGCGAAACATTCGTGATTAAATTAATTTAAAATATTAGAGCGTGAATTATGATTTAATAATTAATTCTACGCCTAACGAAGTTGTTATAGCTCTTTTAAATGACAAACGTTTAATTGAACTTCATCGCGAAAAAAATAACTCCAGATTTTCGGTAGGCGATATCTACTTTGGCAAGGTTAAAAAGGTAATGACCGGACTTAACGCCGCTTTTGTAGATGTAGGATATGAAAAAGATGCGTTTTTGCATTACCTCGATTTGGGGCCTCAGGCTTCGTCGTTGTACAAATACGTTGATCAAACCCGTTCGGGTAAGCAAACCGTTAGCAACCTCATGTACTTTAAAAATGAGGGCGACATAAAAAAAGACGGAAAAATTAATGAAATTGTAAAAAGCGGTCAGCCCATTTTAGTGCAGGTGGCTAAAGAACCAATTTCGGCAAAGGGGCCGCGCATTACCTGCGAAATTTCTATTGCGGGGAGATATTTGGTGCTTATTCCGTTCTCAGATAAAATTTCTGTTTCTTCTAAACTTAAAAATCTCGAAGAAAAAAATCGTTTAAAAGATTTAATGCATTCCATTAAACCAAAAAACTTTGGTGTAATAGTTCGTACTGTTGCCGAAGGAAAATCGGTGGCTGATTTAGAAGGTGATTTAAATGATTTGGTGGCGAGATGGGATACATGTTTTAAAACTTTAAAAAGTGCAACACCGCCATTCAGAGTTTTAGGTGAAATGGATCGAACCAATTCCATTTTGCGTGATTTTTTAAATGCTTCGTTTAATAACATTCATGTTAACGACCGCAAAATGTTTGACGAAACAAAAACTTATTTAAAAAGTATTGCGCCCGATAAAGTTGACATTGTAAAATTGTATGATGGTAAAGTTCCTATTTTTGATAATTACGGAATTGAAAAACAAATAAAATCATTGTTCGGCAAAACTGTTCACATGAAAAGCGGTGCCTATTTGGTGGTTGAACATACCGAAGCATTACACGTGTTTGATGTGAATAGCGGTAACCGTGCAAAGAGTGAAAATTCGCAGGAACAAAATGCTTTCGAAGTAAATTTAGAAGCTGCCGTTGAAGTTGCACGGCAATTAAAGTTGCGCGATATGGGCGGGATAATTGTTGTTGATTTTATTGATATGCACAACCCTGACAACCGCCGGAAATTATTTGATAAGCTGAAGGAAGAAATGAAGACCGATAGGGCAAAACATAATATTTTGCCTCCAAGTAAATTCGGCTTAATTCAGATCACACGTCAGCGTTTACGCCCCGAGGTTAATGTGGAGGTTTTAGAAACCTGTCCGAGTTGCAACGGTACCGGAAAAATTCAGCCGAGTTTATTGTTTGTTGATCAGATTGAAAATACTTTGCGATTTATTTCGAAAGAACAAAACGAAAAAGTATTAACCTTAAATGTACATCCTTATATTGAAGCATACATTACCAAAGGAAGTTTTTTTAAGAAAAGCATGCATCGAAAGTGGAAAAGTACTTACAATGTAAAGTTGGAAATACAGCCAATGGCGAGTTTTGGTTTTATGGAATTTAAATTTCTCAATAAGGATAATGATGTGATTGTTCTTTAACTTTTAAAATAAATAGTATATGGATTTAGCTAACATACTCCAAACTTTTATTACACCTCCCATTCCTTTTTTCTTTTTAGGATTATTGGCGGCCTTTGCCAAATCTGATTTAGAAATTCCGGGACCCATTGCCAAATTTATTTCATTGTATCTTTTAATGGCCATAGGTTTTAAGGGCGGAGCCGAATTGCACCACAGCGGATTAAATTCTCAAGTATTAATTGTTCTTTCATTCGCTATGTTAATGGCCGCTGTCGTTCCGCTTTATTCATTTTTTATTTTAAAGAAAAAATTAGATGTAAAAAATGCAGGTGTTCTTGCAGCATGTTACGGTTCGGTAAGTGCAATCACATTTATTACTGCAGCCGGAATTTTAGCTGAATTAAAAATTCAATACGGTGGCGAAATGGTGGCGGCAATGGCGCTCATGGAATCTCCTTCCATAATTATTGGTGTTTGGTTAATTAATAAATACAAAGAAAAAAAAGAAGACGATCACGATCACGGTCACGGCTGGAAAGAAATTATACAGGAAGCATTTTTTAACGGTTCAATTATTGTTTTAATAGGAAGTTTATTAATCGGTTATTTCTCGGGTGAAAAAGGAATGCATGTGATGGAGCCTTTTACAGGAAGTATTTTTAAAGGCATGCTCGCTTTCTTTTTAATTGATATGGGATTGGTAGCCGGAAAAAGATTTAAAGGTTTGGCGGAAGCCGGATATAAAGTGGCTTTTTTCGCTATTTGGATGCCTATTGTAAATGCGTTAATCGGAATTGGAATTGCGAAATTAATTGGACTTAGTATGGGAAACGCTTATATGTTTACGGTGTTATGCGCCAGCGCTTCTTATATTGCTGTACCTGCGGCAATGCGCCTTGCAGTACCGGAAGCAAATCCCGGAATTTATGTACCCATGACTTTAGCAATTACGTTTCCATTTAATATTATTGTAGGATTACCTGTTTACCTCGAAATAATTACACGCTGTTTTTAAATTTACAAAATCATGGAGCACAATATTAAAAAACTAGAAATTGTAACCGACATGGCTTATTTAAAAAAGCTGATTAGTTTGTTCGACGAAAAAAATATTAACGGTTATACTATTATTAAAGACGTTACCGGAAAAGGGAAACGCGGTAATAAAGACGGGCACGGAATTTCGGCCGGATTTAAAAACTGTTACATTTTTTTATTTTGTGAAGAAGAAGAGGCGAAAATAATAGCCGAAATCGTAAAACCTTATTTAACCACCTTTGGCGGCATGTGCGCCGTGAGTGATGCACATTGGGTGTTGCATTAGTTTTTGTTTAAGCGTTCCAGATTTTTGTGAATGTATTTTTCGGGAGTGATAAGTGCAGTTTGTATTCGTCTTGCATAATGTATTGAGTCTATAATTTCTTTTTGTTTTACTTCTACCAAATTCTTTTGCCCAATAATAATACGGTTGGCCTTTTGTTTTTGCTGAAAACCTCTTAAAATAAATAATGCAAGCAATCCCACAAGTACAAAACCCACAATAAAATAATTTCGCTGTTGTTCTTTTTGTTTCAATTCTTCTTTGGCGATTATATTTTTTTTATCTTGCTCAGCTTTTAAAGCGGTTTCTTTTTTCTCAAATTCAAAATTCATTTCTTTTTGAACAATTTGCTTTTTGTTTTCTTGGCTAAAAAGTGTATCCCTCAAAGCCCTGTACCGTTTATAATAATACAATGACCGTAAACGCATGCTTTCTTTTGTTAAATGTTTCCCACCGGTACTGTCGGGCAATACAACATCCGATTTTTCATAGAGGGCGCTTAATTGCTGATAATTATTTTTTACGTTATTGAAGGCTCCAATGCTATAAGAAAGTACCAAACCTTCATAAAGATAATGAAATGCCTGCTTGTACTTTTTATACACGATATAGAAATTACCAAAATTGCCTAAGCTATGGGCTTTTGTATTTTTATCGCCAATTTCTTGCGCCATTTTTATGGATTTTATATAATACTCTTCCGCTTTCTTGTAATCACCCAGTTCGCCATAAACAATTCCAATTTGTCCAAATATATTTGCAGTGATCCGTTTATCTTTAATCTCTTCGGCGAGTTTCAATGCTTTGAAAGAATAATCAAGAGTGGCTTTAAAATTATTTTGATTCATATATACATTACCAACATTCAATAACCAGGTAGAAGTATAACTTTTGTTTCCAAACTCTTCGCTTAATTTTATTGCTTTGAAAAAATAGTCAAGGGCTTTATTGTTTTCGTTAAGCACCGAATAAGAAAGACCAATATTGCCATATTGTATTGCTATCCTTACTTTATCTGCCAGTTCTTCTGCTATTTTTAATGTTTGAAAATAATAATCAAGTGCCTTTAGAAAATCGCCTTTTTGATAATACACCAAACCAATATTACCTAAACATCCAGCAGTTTTAGTTTTGCTATGCATCGAAGTGTCAATTTCCAATTCCTTAAAAAAACTAGTTAGGGCTTTATCAAAATCGCCCATATTAATATAATTACTTCCCATTTGGTTCAAGGCTCTGGAAAGTCCATTTTTATAATTTAATTTTTTGGCAAGTAGTAAAGCTTCTTCTGAATACTTTATTCCTTTTTCATACTCGTTCATTAATTCCATTCTCCGCGACAGCCCATTCAGTATTTTAACTTTACTCGTGTCTTCATGAGCATTTTTGAGTAACATAAGTAGTGAATCGGTTTTGCGATTTTGTGATAAACAGAATCCTGAAACGAACATTAGAAAATAACAAAATATATTTTTGCAAGACTGATTCATTTTAATTCTTGTAATCTTTTAATATTTTTTTGAAAATAATTTTCGTTCGTTATAAGTGTTTTTTGAATTCGTTTCGCATAATGCAGAGAATCTAAAATTTCTTTTTGCTTTTCATCTAAAATATTTTTTTGTTGAGTAATTTCCAGGTTAGCCTTTCGCTTATCGTTATAACCCTTTAGAATAAACATAGCCAGCAATCCCACTATCACAAAACCAATAATAAAATAATTGCGTTGTTTTTCTTTTTGCCTTAATTCTTCGTTTGAAATTATATCTTTTTTATCCTGCTCTGCTCTTGCGGCTGCTTCTTTTTTCTCGAATTCAAAATTCATTTCCTTTTGAATCAGCTGCTTTTTATTTTCTTCGCTATAAAGTGTGTCCCTTGCTGTCATAAACCTCTTATAAAAATATAAAGCGCGCATACGCATTTCTTCATTATTTAATATTCTTCCTCCAATAGTATCCAACAACAAAACATTCGACCTTTCATAAATTTTACTTAATGCTTCGTATTTATATGGTAAAGCATCCATTATTCCTAAACTAAAATCAATAGCCAAAGAGCGGTAATAATACTCAAGCGCTTTTTTATAACTTTTAGAGTCGTAATATAAATTTCCAATATTTCCAAGTGCCACCGATTGAAAAGGTTTATTTCCCAATTCTTCCGACATCTTCAAATAGTTTCTGTTATAATCGAAGGCCAAACTTAAAAAAGAATCTGCCTTGGCGATATTGTTATTAATTGTTGCAAGTTCGGCGTAAAGGTTCCCTATATTTCCAATAACTACAGCCATTCCTGTTTTATTACCTAATTCCTCATTTATTTTGAGCGCTTTTAAATAGGTTTCCAACGCTCCCGAATAATTAGATTGTCGGTAATATACATTTGCAATATTTATTATGATGCTGGCTATGTCACTCTTATCATCGATTTTTTCTTTTAGATTAAGTGCTTTTAAATAAAATTGCAGCGCTTTTGAATAATTTTTCTGGTTCATATAAATAATTCCGATGTTGCATAGATTCGTCACAATTCCCTTTTTATTTCCAACTTTTTCGTTTATTTTCAATGATTGTAAATAAAAATCCATCGACTTTTTATAATTTCCTATAGCCATATAAGTCACTCCTATATTTCCTAAATGCAATGCGATTTCTTTTTGGCTTCCACTTTTTACATTAATACTTAAGGCTTCCCTATAATGAGAAATCGCTAATTCATAGTCCCCAATAATGTAATAAAAAATTCCCAAATGGGTTTGTGATTGAGACTCTCCTTTTTTATAGTTTAGCTTTAATGCAAGTTTTAAAGCCTGGTTTGACATAATAATTGCTGTATCGGTATTAAAATTAGCAAAGGCTTCAGCAAGATTGTTTAGATGAGTTACTTTAAGAGTATCCACTTTGTCTTTTTTAACAAGGTTTAAAATCGAATCAACTAATTGGTTTTGGGAATGGAAATAGGCAAAACTGAATACTTGTGTGATTATTAATATTATTGTTTTCTTACAATTTTTCACTCAAAGATAATTTAAGTTAAATGACGCCTTTCAAATAAATGTTTTTATTCCGGTTTATTCAAATATACGAAAAACCCAACCCGCTAATAAACACATAAAATTTTATAATCAATTCGAATCTGTTAAAGTTCCAAAATACTTGTTTTATACTTCCTTTTAACAAAATCGTTTAGTAAATTTGTGTAAAGAGGCTCCATCCTGCATCTTAATACAAATGACTAATTCCAACGATAATATTTTAGTTGCAAAACTCGATGAGTTTATTCGCAAGTATTATAAAAATCAATTAATAAAAGGTTTTTTATACTCTACCGCACTTTTAATTACTTCTTATTTAATTGTTGTGTTGTCAGAGTTTTTAGGAGAGTTTAATACAATAATTCGCAGCGGATTGTTTTATGGTTTTTTAGGATTGAGTGTTTTTGTTTTGGTAAAATACATTGCCGTTCCGCTTTCTAAATTATACCGTTACGGCAAAATAATTTCTTACGAGGAAGCCGCTTCCATAATTGGAATTCATTTTACCAATGTACAGGATAAATTATTAAACGTTTTACAATTGCAAAATTCAAAAGTATTAAGCGGTTCCGACGAATTATTATTAGCCGGTATTCATCAAAAAATAAATGAATTAAAGCCTGTGCCTTTTGCTTCGGCCATAAATATTTCGGATAACAAACGTTATTTAAAATATGCATTGCCTCCATTGTTTATTACAATTGGTATTGCACTTATCTGGCCAAACATTATCAGCACAGGCACAAAACGATTAATGCATCACCAAACCTATTACGAAAAACTGGCGCCCTTTCAATTTAATATCGAAAACACAAATTTAAAAGCCGTTCAACAGCAAGATTTTATTTTGAAAATAAAATTAACCGGCAACGAAATTCCCAATGAAGTTCACATTACTATTGCAGGCAACGAATTTAAATTAGAAAAAGAAAATACAATTAATTTTTCTTACACTTTTAAAAATGTTCAAACTACTTTCCCTTTTTCACTAAGCGCAGCCGAATTTAATTCGAAAGATTATGAATTACTAGTTATGGCAAAACCAGCTCTGCTACAATTTAATGTGTTCTTAAAATACCCTGCCTATCTCAATAAAAAAGATGAACGCGTTGCCAACACCGGCGATATGCAAATACCGCAAGGCACAAAAGTTAATTGGGAATTTAATACCAAAAATACCAACAATATTATTTTAGGATTTAATGATACTCTTATTGATTTAAAGCCTTCGGCCGAAAATAAATTTACGTTCGGCAAACGCTTAATGCACAGCACCAATTATTTTGTAAAAACAAGTAACGAATTTGTTTCTTCGTACGGCGATTCGGTTAATTACGGCATAAATGTCATCGCCGATCAGGTTCCTTTTATTGATGTCACCGAAAAACAAGATTCGCTTAATTTAAAAAATGTCTACTTCAGCGGAAGCGTAAAAGACGATTATGGTTTTAATAAATTAATTTTTCATTACACGCATTATGCTTTAGATTCATTGGGAAAAACAACACCTAAGTCGGGCGAAACAATTATCAGCATCAATAAAAATCAGGTTTCGCAATCTTACTATTATTATTTTGATGCTTCGCCATTTAATTTATCGCCCGGCGATAAAATTGAATATTATTTTGAAGTGTGGGATAATGATGGCGTAAACGGAAGCAAACCGGCCAAAACAAAAATAATGTTTTTTAAAGCACCCACCGTTGATGAGCTAAATGAAAACACCGGAAAAAATAATACTGAAATAAAAGAAGACTTAGAAGCAAGTTTAAAAAAAGCAAAAGAATTACAAAAAGAATTAAATGACTTAGCACGAAAGATGCAAGATAAAAAACAATTAGGCTGGGAAGAAAAGAAAAAAATGGAAGATGTTTTAAAAACGCAAAAAGAACTCGAGAAAAAAATAAACGATATTAAACAAGAAAATCAGGCCAATAACAAACAGCAAAACGAATTTTCGCAGCCCGACGAATCCATCATCGAAAAACAAAAACAATTAGAGCAGTTGTTCGAAAATATTATGACACCCGAAATGAAAAAAATGTTCGAAGAGCTTCAAAAATTAATGCAGCAACTCGATAAAAATCAGGTACAGCAAAAACTGGAAGAATTAAAATTAAATAACAAGGATATAGAAAAAGAACTCGACCGTGCGCTGGAAGCATTTAAACAAATGGAAGTGGAACAAAAAATGCAACAAGCCATTGATAAATTAGAAGAGCTCGCAAAAAAAGAAACAGAATTGGCAAAAGAGACTGAGGGGAAGAAAGAGACGGAAGGGACTAAAGAGACTGAAAAGACTAAAGAGAAAAAAGACTCAAAAGACAATAAAGACTCGAAGGATAAAAAAGCTGATCCTAAAGAATTAGCAAAAAAACAAGACGACATTGCAAAAGAGTTTGATAAACTAAAAGAAGATTTAAAAGATGTAGAGAAAAAAAATGCGGAGCTTGAAGAACCAAATGCTCTCCCGAAAAACGAAGAACAGAAAAAACAAATAAGCGAAGATATGAAAAACTCTTCCGACGAATTAAATAAAAACAATAAAAAAGACGCCGCCAAAAAACAAAAAGATGCCGCCAAAAAAATGGAAGAAATGAAAGATGAAATGGCAAAAGCCATGGAATCTAATGCCGAAGCACAACAAGAAGAAAATGCCGACGCGCTTCGCCAGATCTTAGAAAATTTATTGAATCTTTCTTTTGCTCAGGAAGAGTTAATAAAATTAATTCCCAAAACCAGAGTCGATAATCCGCAATTCATAAAAATTCCGCAACAGCAAAATAAATTAAAAGACGATTCAAAATTAATTGAAGACAGTTTACTCGCCCTCAGCAAACGCGCCCCGCAAATAAGCGCCATCGTTAACCGCGAAATTTCAAGCATCAATTCTAACATGAACAAAACAGTTTCTGCTTTAGCCGAAAGAAATCCTAGCGAGGCCGCGATGCGCATGCAAGGCTCAATGACTTCCATAAACAATCTCGCATTGTTATTAAATGAAGCTTTAGAGCAAATGAAAAAAGCGCAAAAAGAAAGTAAAATGAAAGGCGGCGGCAAATGTAAAAAACCCGGAAAAGGAACCGGACAAAAACCATCGCAGTCTAACAGTCCCCCAAAGATGTCAGACCTCCAAAAACAATTGAACCAGCAAATGCAAGCCTTAAAAGAAGCTTTAGCCAAAGGAGAAAAACCCGGCGAAAAACCCGGTCAGGGTAAAAAACCCGGACAAAAACCCGGTGGCATAGGTATGGGACAGGGCCCTGACGGCCAAACCCCCGTTGGAATGCCCAGCACATCTGAACAATTGGCTAAAATGGCGGCTCAACAAGAGGCTATGAGAAGGCAAATTCAGGATATGATGTCGAAGCTAAAAAATAAGGGCTCCAACCCCGGTGGCGACATAGCCGATATGATGGAACAAACCGAAAAAGATCTTGTAAACAAGCAACTTACACAGCAAACTATAAGCAGGCAGCAGGACATTTTAACCCGACTGTTAGAGAGCGAAAAGGCCGAAAGAGAGCGTGATGAGGACGAAAAACGCAAAAGTAATGAAGCAAAAAGTGAAAATTTAAGTAACCCTGCGCGATTTTTAGAGTATAAGAGAATGAAAGAAAAAGAACTGGAGTTGCTAAATACTGTTCCGCCGAGTTTAACTCCGTTTTATAAAGAAAAAGTAAATAATTATTTTAATAGCGTGAGCAAATGATACCTGCACGGGGGCAAAAAATTAAAATCGAATCCTTATCCGAAAATTTACGATTGGTTGAGCGTTTAATTGAAGACGTTTGCGAAGTTTATAATGTGAGCGAAGATAATTTCGGTAATATTTTAATTGCAGTAACCGAAGCGGTTAACAATGCTATTTCGCATGGTAATAAAAATAATCCTGCAAAATCGGTGCAAATTGGTTTTGAGAATGGTAATAAAGAATTAACTTTTTCGGTGAGCGATGAAGGACAAGGATTTGATTATAAAAGTTTACCCGACCCAACCGACCCGAATAATATTGATAAGCCGCACGGCCGCGGTGTTTTTTTAATGAAAAATTTAGCCGACAAAGTGGTGTTCAACCATAACGGCAAAGAAGTGCTTCTCACTTTTGTTTTGAATTAACCAAAAATTTTACGTACATTTAATATTAATTGCAAAAACAATTGCATTTAATAAAACCATTGTACGAAGACCGTTATACACTATTTTTAAAATGAAAAATAAAATTATTTTATTGATTTTTGGATTTGTTTTTGTTTGCTTTTTATCGAAAGCACAATCTCCAACTTTTCAATGGGCGAAAGGTATTGGCGGAATCGGTAATGACAATGGTAAATCTATAGCTATTGATGTTGCTGGGAATGTTTATACTATAGGATATTTTAACGATACAACAGATTTTGATCCAGGGGCGGGAGTTTACTATCTTAAAGGAGGTGGGTGTTTTATAAGCAAACTTGATGCTTCGGGCAATTTTGTATTTGCAAAAAGAATTGCAAATAGTAATGGATATGCAATTGCTATTGATACTAATAACAATGTATACATTACCGGATCTTTTGGAGGCACAGTAGACTTTGATCCTGGTGCAGGGGTATACAATCTTACATCAATTGGAGGTTCCGATATTTTCATAACCAAACTTGATGCAATAGGCAATTTTGTTTGGGCAAAAAGTATTGGTGGATTAATTAATGATGAAGGTTTGTCAATTGTAGTTGACGCAGTCGGTAATGTTTTTACTACAGGGTATTTTGATGGTACGGTCGACTTTGATCCTGGTGTAGGCATTTATAATCTCACTTCGGTAGGTGGTCCTAATGATATTTTTGTATGTAAATTGAATGTTTCAGGCGTTTTCGTTTGGGCAAAAAGTATGGGTGGTTCATTTAGTGATTATGGTTATTCAATTACGGTTGATGTTGCAGGGAATGTTTATACAACAGGTCATTTTCCAAGAACAGCTGACTTTGATCCAGGTCCTGGTGTTTATACATTAACTGCAATTGGCGAGGATATTTTCGTAAGCAAACTCGATGCTTCTGGTAATTTTGTTTGGGCAAAAAGGATGGGAGGCGGTGCTTCAGGAATGAAATATAGTTTTTCAATTGCAATAGATCTTAATTATAATGTATACACTACAGGTTTTTTTAACGGTATTGTTGATTTTGACCCAAATGCAGGCGTTTATAATTTAACCGCAATTGGACAAGATATTTTCATAAGTAAATTGGATACTTCTGGGAATTTTGTTTGGGCCAAAAGCTTTGGCGGAACAAATAACGATGGTGGTTGTTCAATCGCTGTTACTCC
>JAHEYG010000013.1:40623-49834 GCA_023251725.1 Sphingobacteriaceae bacterium
TACTCCCACGGGTAATGTTTATTCAACCGGTTATTTTGTTGGCACAGTCGATTTTGATCTTGGAGCGGGCGTTTATAATCTTACATCCACTTTAGGTTCTTTAGATATTTTTATAACAAAGTTAGATTCTTCAGGTGCTTTTGCTTGGGCTAAAAGCATTGGTGGCGGAAATTCTGATGCAGGCTATTCAATTGCAATTGACAATGCCGGTAGTGTTTTCACAACAGGCTTTTTTCAGAACACAGCTGATTTTGATCCCGGAGTCGGAGTTAATAATCTTACATCAGCAGGCGGCCGTGATATTTTCATTCACAAAATGTGTCAAACAAGTTGTCCGCTCGGTATCTCCGAACTCCCAACCCCCAACTCCGAACTAAATATTTTCCCAAATCCAAATACGGGCGTTTTCAAATTACAAATTACCGAAACAATAAAAAACGGCGAAATAGTTTTATTTAATGCTATGGGGCAAAAGGTATGTGAGCAAACCGTTAGTGAGGGTTTAAATACAATAAACGCAAATCATCTCGCCAAAGGTTTGTACAATTATATTTTGTTGGAGGATAAACAGAAAGTTAGTGGGGGGGAAATTAGTCTTAGAATGAGTTTGTTTTATTTTACGTTCTTTATCCACAAAAAAAAATATTTTGGTTTTAAAACTTTATCAGTTATCTGTTAACCGTTAACTGTTAACCGTTAACTTACATTAATATGAAAACAAATAACCGTTAACCCTATAACCTTATAACCATCCCCCCCAATTAACAAAATTTTACAACAGAATCCCACCCCCAATTAGGCAATTCGCTCATAATTTCCGTTATTTACTTAGTGATTTTACGAATAAGAAATATACTTTTTATTTTTGCAGTAGTCCTTTCTGCAACCAATTTATTTTCCCAAAAAAGTGTCGATGATAAATTAGCCATTCAGTATTTCGAACAAAAAGAATTTGAAAAAGCCAATGTACTTTTTGATAAATTGTATGATCAAAATCCGGAGCAATGGTTTACTTATTATTTTAAAAGTTTGTTGGGTGTAAAAGATTATAAGAAATCAGAAAAAATTTGCAGCAAACAAATTAAACGTACGCCGCAAAATATGGCGCTGTATGTTTATTTAGGAAAAGTTTATAAGCTCCAGGAAAATTCGAAAAAAGAAAACGAAACTTATCAGAAAGCAATTAGACTTGTAATTCCCGCGCAGATTTACATTCAGCAACTCGCTTATGCTTTTATGGAAGAGGGTTTGAATGATTTAGCAATAGAAACTTATAAGAAAGGAAGAAAAGCTACGCCGGAGTATCCGTACTATTATGAGATTGCCGAAATTTATAAACGCAAAGGCGATGTTAAAGCCATGGTGAACGAATATTTTGACGCGGTTCAATTCCGTGAAAGCGAAATATTAACCGCGCAAAATTATTTACAAAACGCCTTAGGCTACGATGAAGACAATGGCGGATTTAAAAATCCCATTCTAAAACAAGAATTACAAAAACGTATTCAGCAGCATCCCGATAAAATTGTGTTTTCCGATTTTTTAATTTTCATACAAAAACAACAAAAAGATTTTGAAGGCGCATATATACAATGTAAAGCTTTAGATAAACGTTTAAAAGAAGATGGTCGCCGTTTATTTGACCTCGCCAAAATTTGTTTGAGCAACGAAAATTTTGAAATGGCGCAGAAGTGTTACCAGTACGTTATAGACAAAGGCGACCAATTTGGTTTTTACGATGCCGCCAGTGTCGATATTATTAATTGCGAATACAATTATATTACGCAAAAAGCACAGCCTTCCATTGAGGAATTAACCGCATTAGAAAATAAATATTTAAAAGCGGTACAAAAATACAAAGGCGCACATTTGTCGAATTTTTTAATTGCCAATCTCGCCAATTTGCAAACTTATTATTTAAACAAAGCCGAACAAGCCGCTGCCGAAATACAATCTCTTATCGAAAATCCCGGACTTGATGCACAAACCCGTGCCGAATTTAAAATTCAGTTGGGAGATATTTTTTTAATTCAAAACGAAATTTGGGAAGCTTCGTTACTATATTCTCAAGTAGAGAAAGATTTTAAATTTGAAACTATTGGTCAGGATGCGAAATTTAGAAACGCTAAATTAAGTTATTACGCCGGCGATTTTAAATGGGCTAAAACGCAAGCCGATGTTTTAAAAGGTTCTACCACAAAATTAATTGCCAACGACGCTTTAGATTTATCTTTAATAATTACCGATGCCATTGGTGGAGTAGATACAATTGATGCACCTCTCGCCTGGTTTTCTTCGGCCGATCTATTAATTCTGCAACATAAATACACCGAAGCTATTGCGCAATTGGATAGTATTAATAAAATATTTCCGGAGCATACTTTAGGTGATGATATTTTCTATAAGAAAGCGGAGGTTTTTGTTAAGTTGGGAAAATATGCCGAAGCAGAAAAAATGTATCAGGATATTTTACAATTTTATCCCACCGAATTGTATGGCGATGATGCGCAATTTAAATTAGCACAGCTTTACGATAAAAAAATTCTCAATCCCGAAAAAGCAAAACAGTCTTATCAGGACGTTATGACCAATTACCCCGGAAGTATTTATGTTGTTGAAGCCCGCAAAAGATTCAGAATTCTCCGGGGTGACAATCTTGAATAATGAAAAGAAAAGATTTTTTAAAAACAATTTCATTAATTATGGCAACGCCCATTATTACCAAAGCCGAAAATGTAATTAGCGAATTGGCTAAAGCCGGTGCCACTGCAAAAATGCCGTTGATATTTATTGGTCACGGTAACCCAATGAATGCTTTGTACGATAATAATTTTACACAAACTTTAAAGGGCATTCAAAATAAAATTGTAAAACCAAAAGCCATTTTAGTTATCTCGGCGCATTGGTTAACTAATGGCACTTTTGTTTCGATTAATCCTACACCAAAAACTATTTATGATTTCGGCGGTTTCCCCGATGAATTATTTAAAGTAAAATATGAGCCTGTAGGTGCGCCTGAATTAGCAAAAGAAATAAAAGAAAAAATAAATTACACAAAAGTTCAGGCAGATGAAACAATGGGACTGGATCACGGTGCGTGGACCATTTTAAAACACATGTATCCCAATGCCGATATTCCAACTTTTGAATTGAGCATTGATTATTCGAAACCAGCGGCTTATCATTATGAATTAGCGAAACAATTAAATTTTTTGCGCGACAAAGGTGTTTTAATTATTGGTAGTGGCAACATCGTTCATAATTTAGGAATGGTAGATTGGAAAAATCCTACCGGTGCATTTGATTGGGCAAATGAATTTGACAGTACGGTAAAAAGTTTATTAGATAAAGGAGATGACATTTCATTGGTAAATTATCAAAACTTAGGTAAAAGTGCTTTGCTTTCTATTCCCACCAACGAACATTATTTACCAATGATTTATACTTTGGGATTAAAAACTAAAAATGAAAATATTTCTTACCTCTTTGAAGGAATGGAAATGGGAAGCATTAGTATGAGGAGTTTTACAATTAATTAAAAAATAAAATCAAATGATAAACAAAAAACTAATTTTTAGCACGGTAATTTTTAGCTGCTTCATTTCAAAGGCACAAACAGTAAGTGAATCGTTGCAAGTGAACGTTCCCGTTAAATCGGTAATTTTATATTTGGATGGCGCGGAGGTTACACAAAATAAATCGGTGAATTTAAACCCCGGACGAACAGTGGTTACTTTCGTAGGTTTGTCTCCCAAATTAATTTCAAAAAGCATACAAGTAAATGTAGGGAACGAAATAATTGTTTTGTCGGTATCCGATAAAATAAATTTTTTAACCGAACAAATAGAAACGCCGCGAACCAAACAATTAAAAGATTCGATTGAAATGCTGAGCGATATTAATACACAATTAGGATTGGAATTGGGCGCTTATGCGCAGGAAAAAATTATGCTGGGAAAAAATGAGGCCATCGGCGGACAAGACAAAGGCGTTAACGTTACTGATTTAAAAATTGCAGCCGATTATTACAGAGCACGTTTAAAAGATATTAATTCAGAAACTTTTAAGGTTCAGAAAAAGATTGACAAGAACGGAATTGTATTGGGGAAATTAGAAAATCAATTAGCCGAACAAAACGGAAGCATGATGAAATTACCAACGGCCGAAATTTCTATTTTATTATCGAGCGCAATTAAAACAACTGCAAACATTGATTTAAAATATGTGGTGAAAGAAAGTGGATGGACACCCAGCTACGATTTAATTACCGAAGACATAAACAAACCAATAGAATTAAAATACCGTGCCAAAGTTTATAATAACAGCGGTGTGAATTGGGATGATGTTAAAATAAAATTATCTACTTCCGACCCAATGAAAAGTGCTTCTAAGCCTGATTTACAATGTTGGTATTTAAACTTTAATACTGTAGGAAATTATGGGAATAATTATCGTAACGGCAACGCCTATAGTGGCAACTACGATCAAAATGCAATTAATGCGCCGCAACAAAGTGTTTCGCAGTCGCAATCTTTATACGACGAACTAATTGTGGACGCAGACAAAAAAGTATCAGGAAAAAAACAGGAACAAAAAAACGCCATTGTTTACGAAGAAGTTCAGATTTCTGAATTAAGTGCGGAGTTCGATATCAAACAAAATTATTCTATTCCCTCTGATGCAAAACCTTATATAATTGATGTTACTAATTACAATGTGAATGCAACGTTCCAGCATTATTCGGTTCCTAAAATTGAAAAAGATGCTTTTATAATTGCAAAAATTACGGGTTGGGAAGATCTGGATTTGGTGGAAGGCCCGGCTAATGTTTATTTTGGCGGCACTTACGTTGGACAATCTTATATTAACACGCGGAGTGTAGATGATACATTAAGTTTATCGTTTGGAAGGGATAAAAAAATTGCAGTGACCAGAACTAAACTAAAAGATTTAACCAATGAAAAAATGATTGGAAGTAATCGCAAAGTAACTTACTCTTACGAAATGGTAGTGAAAAATAATCGCAAATCTCCAATACAAATTGATTTAGAAGATCAATTACCTGTTTCTCAAAACAGCGAAATTACTGTTGATGCTATTGAATTATCGAAGGCCGAACAAAATGTTTTGACCGGACAATTAAAATGGAAACTATCTTTAGCACCTGATGAGAGTAAAAAAATAATTTTAACATACTCCGTCAAGTATCCTAAAAATAAAGGAGTTGATTTATATAAAAGAAAAGCAACGATGCGGGCTAAGTTCTAGCTGCTAATTTCACTAATTTTCACTAATCTGTGTGTAAAAAATTATTATGTTTATTTATAATGTAACTGTAAGCATTGATAAAACTGTTCACGACGAATGGTTAATTTGGATGCGCGAAAAACATATTCCGGATGTAATGAATACCGGTTGTTTTGTTGAAAGCAAAATGGTAAAAGTTTTGAAGGAGGAAGACGATGGGCACACCTACTCTTTTCAATATACATTCAAGGAAATGAATGATATTGAAAATTATCAGAAAAATTTTGCGCCGAAATTACAAGCCGATGTAAAACAAAAATACGATGGCATGTTTGCTGCGTTCAGAACTTTATTAGAAATAATAGAATAACGTTTCCAACTATTGACCATCAACTATAAACTATCAACTTAATGCAAGTTAGAGCGAAAAAACATTTAGGTCAGCATTTTTTACGCGACGAAGATATCGCCCGCCAAATTGTAAATTCATTATTAGAAGTAAACGGCGGAACTAAAGTGGTAGAAGTTGGTCCGGGCACAGGTGTACTCACAAAATATTTATTTGAAGAATTAAAAAATAATTTTTTAGCGCTCGATGTCGACAGAGATTCAGTAGCCTATTTAAAAGAACATTTTCCCAAACATGATTCACAGGTAATTCTCGCCGATTTTTTAGAAGCGGATTTAAAAAAAATTATTCCGGGTAAATTTAATGTCATTGGTAATTTCCCTTACAATATTTCTACTCAAATTTTATTTAAAGCCTTAGAACATCGCGATCAGATAGATTGTGTTGTGGGAATGTTTCAAAAAGAAGTAGCGCAGCGCATTGCCGAAAAACCAGGCACAAAAGTTTATGGCATCATTAGTGTTTTGCTTCAGGCATTTTATTCTATTGAATATTTATTTACAGTCAACGAAAATGTTTTTGTTCCGCCACCAAAAGTAAAATCAGCCGTAATTCGTTTGCGAAGAAATGAAACGCAAAAATTAAATTGCAACGAAGAACTATTTACCAAAATTGTAAAAACCACTTTTAATCAGCGCCGAAAAACAATTCGTAATTCAATCCGGCCAATAATAAATATTCCCGACGAAGAACTTCCTGTAGTATTTACAAAACGACCGGAGCAATTAAGTGTTGAACAATTTGTTGAATTGACGAAATTTGTTGAGCAAAAAATAATCTAATTTTCTCTCTCTTATTCCAACCAAACTTTGTATTTTTTATTCATTAAATCTGCGAAAAACTTGTCAAATTCTTAAGTGAATTTCTAATTTTAATACTTCTATTATAATAGTCTAAATATTTTTAGATGCCCCAAATTTTAGCCTCATTGAGTGAATAATCTCATTATAAACAGTCGTATTCTTCGACAAAATCAGTTTTTTCTTCTACCAATCTCAATTTTTTCGTTATACATCCCCAATGAAAAAGCAAACCACTAACTTATAAACAAAGGGTGAATCGACTATTAAAATGATTGAGTTTTAGTGGTTTTTTGGAATTGTGTTGTACTATTATGTATTAAATTTTACCCCCATGAAGAAAATAAAATTTTTACTCGTATTGGCAGTTTTAATTGCAACTTTTAATAGCCATTCGCAAAATTATTATTATGTAAATTCCAATTCAGGTCAACCCTGGGGAACAACAACAAATCAAACTGCCATGAATCAGGCCTTTGGTGCGGGTGCTTGGATACAAGGATATTTTCAAACAGTTAACGTGGCTACTATGTTGGTGCCAACTACTTGTTTGGTGTTTTTAGAAGGGGGAGATGGAAACGCTTTGGCATTGAATACTTTTTTAATTGCAAATCTTCCTGCGCTTCAAGCTTGGGTTACTGCAGGCGGTCGCTTAATAATTAATTCGGCTCCTAATCAGGGCGGAAATATTAATTATGGTTTCGGCGGAATACTTTTAAATTATGCTTTTGGTCCTTATTCTGCTTCCGGAAATGCTGCCGGAGGACAAGCCGGTCATCCTATTTTTAATGGTCCTTTTTTACCTTGCGGAACTGCCTTCACAGGAAATTGGTGGTGCCATGGATATGTAACCGGAGCAGGACTTACCCAATTGGTTGTTGGTACAACACCGGGTTGCTCATTAGCAGAAATGAATTGGGGAGCCGGTAAAGTTATGTTCGGAAGTATGACAACTCCTAACTGGCATACACCATTAGCTAACGCCGCAAACTTTCTTGCAAATGTTCTTAAGTATATGGGACAATGTTGTATCACTCCTACCGTTACTGCTATCGCAACTCCAACCAGTATTTGTCCGGGTTCAACAGTTAATTTAGTTGGCGGCGGTGCTGTTACTTATACGTGGAATCCTGGTGCTGTTGTTGGTACTTCAATTACAGTTAGTCCAACAGTAACTACAACTTATACTGTAACCGGTAAAAATGCTACAGGTTGTACAAATACTAAAACAGTAATGGTTACTGTAAATCCTATTCCAACTATTACTGCTGTTCCTTCACCTACCGCAATTTGCATTGGTCAAACAGCAACATTAACGGCCGGAGGAGCGGTAACGTATACCTGGAATCCCGGAAATCTTAATGGTGCTGCTGTTACAGTTGCACCTGCAGCTACTACAGTATACTCTGTCGTTGGAACCAGTTCTTTAGGTTGTATAAATTCCGGTACGCTTTCGTTGATTGTAAATCCGTTGCCTGTACCTGTGCCCGGAAGTAATTCGCCTATTTGTGCCGGCGGAACTTTGAGTCTAACGGTCGGCGCCTTTACCACATATACATGGACAGGCCCTAATGCCTTTGCTTCTAACTTACAAAATCCGACAATTGCTAATGTTACTGCAGCAAATGCAGGAGTTTATACGGTTTCAGTTACCAATGCCAGCGGTTGTAAAAATACCGCAAACATTAATGTGGTTGTTAATCCTGTTCCTGTTATTGCTCCAACAAATACAGGACCTTATTGTGTAGGAAATACAATTAATTTAAATGTTGCAGCTGCCACAACTTATACTTGGACCGGGCCAAATGCTTTTGCAAATAATTTACAAAATCCAACAATCGCAAACGGACAAGTAATAAACGGAGGGGTTTATACTGTTACCGTTACCGGGATTGGAGGCTGCAAAAGTACAGGAACCACAAATGTAATAGTTAACGCCCTGCCAACACCGACAGCAACGAGCAACAGTCCGGTTTGTGTAGGACAATCAATTATTTTTACGGGGCTTGGCGCAACAACTTATACCTGGACGGGCCCTGCTGCTTATAATTCCAATGCACAGAATCCGATTATTTTTGGAGCTACGGCCGCTAATGCGGGATTATATACTTTAAATGTTACTAATGGAAGTGGCTGTACAAATTCGATAACCACCAATGTGGTGATAAATCCATTGCCTGTAATTGTTGCTGCGGGTTCTACTGTTTGTTTAAATAATACGATTAACTTAACCGCTAACGGTGGAGCAGCTTACAGTTGGAGCGGACCGTTAGGTTACACTTCATTATTACAAAACCCGACTATTGCCAACGCAGCTTTAAACATGTCAGGTAACTATACAGTTCTTGTTACAACTGCATTAGGATGTACCAATACAGCGGTTGTTAACGTTAGTGTTCTTGCTTTACCGGTTCCTGTGATTGGAAGTAACAGTCCGGTGTGTGCTGGACAAACTTTAAATTTAACCGGTGCCGGTGGTGCTACTTATTCGTGGATGGGACCTAACGGTTTCGTTAGTGCTACTCAGAACCCGAGTATAGCAAACGTAACTTTGCCTGCAAGCGGAATTTACACTCTCATTGCTACCGCAGGAACCTGCTCGGCCAGTACAACATCAAACATCACTATTAACGCCCTGCCAACACCGACAGCCTCAAGTAATAGTGCGGTGTGTGCAGGACAAGCTATAAATTTAACAGGAGCAGGCGCAGTAACTTATACCTGGACCGGCCCGGGAGCATATATTTCAACGAAT
>JAHEYG010000083.1 GCA_023251725.1 Sphingobacteriaceae bacterium
TCGCACCGCTACAACCGCCTACCCTTGCTCCGTTCCCGACCTGGGGGATTTGGCAGGAGCTGGTCGTAAAAGACTTACCCACCGTTGCAAAATTAACATTTATTTTAATTTCAGGAATAAATTCGCAAAATTTGTACATATATTGATGCGTTATAGCACCAAACCCAATTTATGCAATTATCAATAGTTATTCCATTAAAAGATGAAGCTGAATCTTTACCCGAATTACATTCGTGGATAAAGAAAGTAATGCTACAGAATAATTTTTCGTACGAAGTTATTTTTATTGACGATGGAAGCAAAGACAATTCGTGGAAAGTTATTGAATCGTTAATTCAGGAAGATAAAAATGTAAAAGCTATAAAATTCAGAAGGAATTATGGAAAATCTCCGGCTCTTCATGTTGGATTTGAAGCTGCAGAAGGTGATGTTGTTATTACAATGGATGCCGATTTGCAGGATAGTGCGGATGAAATCCCAGAATTATACAAAATGATTACCAATGAAGGTTTGGATTTAGTGAGCGGATGGAAACAAAAACGTTACGATAATACTTTTACAAAAAATTTACCTTCAAAATTATACAATTGGGTCAACCGCAAAATTAGCGGCATTAAATTGCACGACATGAATTGCGGACTGAAAGCCTACAAAAAAGAAGTAATAAAAAGTATTGAAGTGTACGGCGAGATGCATCGCTTTATTCCTGTTTTAGCAAAGAATGCTGGTTTCACAAATATTGGCGAAAAAGTAGTTCAGCATCAGGCGAGAAAATACGGTACGAGTAAATTTGGTTGGGACAGATTTATTAATGGCTTTTTAGATTTAATGACCATTACTTTCTTATCAAAATTCGGAAAACGGCCAATGCATTTTTTTGGTTTATTAGGAATGATATTATTTTTTGTTGGATTAGTGGCAACTCTTTATTTGGGAGTAGATAAATTGTATCATGTGTTTAATCATATTCCTGCACGATTAATTGTGCAGCGGCCGTTATTTTTTATCGCACTCACTACAATGATTTTGGGTTCGATGATGTTTTTAGCTGGATTTATAGGAGAATTAATTCTGCGAAATTCTTCGGTACGGAATAATTACTTAATAGAAAAAAAGAGTAATCTCAATTAATGGTTGAACCAATTCCAAAACGACCGCCGCGACAGCCTCTTTCTCCCGAAGAGGTTTCCGAAATTATAAGAATTAAAAAGTATCGACACAAAAAAGCGATTGAGCGCTTTAAACAAACCAAAACATTTAAATGGCTTAATGTTTTTAATGTAGTTTGTATTTTAATTTATTCTGAATTGCTTTTTTCGTTTATGGGTCAATGTAATTACGGCACGCATTATCTTACAAGCGTAAAAGTGTATTATGGCGAAAAAATAAAAGGCGGAAAGAAAATTTTTAGCAGTGCGGTTATTAATGGAGTTAGCGGTAAAACTTATGAGATAAGTGTACAGGATACCTGTTCTTCAATTGCAAGAAGTTTAACTTTTAAATCATTGTCGGCATTTTACGTTGGGAAGGATTGGCTCTTACAAAAAGATATTAAAATTCAACTCGAAGGAAGCCTTAAAGTTTTTTTTATCAAGCGATCGTCTCCTTTATTATTTATTTCTATTTTATTGGGAATTGTAACTTTTGTTTTATTCGGATACAATTTAAACGAAGTGCGATATTCGCTGAAAGTAATTTCGTTTATTAATTCGTTGGCTCTTTTTTATTTTTTATTTGTTTAATAATTCCGATTCGTACATATCGCCGGGAGAAATCATATTTTCTTCTAATGGGATATTGTTACCGTAACGCTGTTTTAATTTAGCCTTCACCGCCACATTCGTTAAATCAAATTCTTTTAAAGGTCTTGGTTTTCCTACTTCAATACTTAAGGCGTGATTAAATAATTTCCATACAAATTCCGAACAGTATAATTCTTTATCATCCCAGCTAAATACCAGATCATAATGAATGCCTAATTTTGATTTTGCTTCATTAAGCATTTTAGAAATAACAGATGCACTCAATAAAGTTTGATCTTTTAATCTCTTTGTATAATATTTTCCATCCTCACTCATATTTTTGAATTCTTCGAGGGTGCTTTTTGAAACAGGTTCCACTGCATGATATACCATTGTTTTACCTCCCTCAATGAAAATTATTCCCATATGAGTAAATTTTGATTTAGTAGCTAATTGGATTGCTTTGCCCTGTCCAGAACGACTTGAAATAAAAATAATGTCTCCGTTTTTAAATTGTGTTTCTGGTTTGCTTAAAACAAATCCGAACAAAATGAAAAAAGAAAGAAAAACAGAAAAAAATAAAGATAATCTGCTCATAAAATTTTATTAATGTAACGCGAAATAAGGTTGCGGGTTACAAATTTAACAAAATTTCCGAAGTCCATTTAATGCTCACCGCAATTGAAGGCCGTTGAGGAAATGTTTTTAATTCGGTCATAATTAATTTTACTTCGGGCGCCAGCTCCGGAAATTTTTTACAGATATGTCCCAAAATCTGAATGGCGAAAGATCTTATGGCATTGGAAAGTCCGGCGTTTTTAGAATAAGCGATGCATAAATCAAAAACCTGAACGCAATCTTTTTTGGGAATTTCAATATCTTTAAGTAAGCGCAAAGTATTTCTAATAACGGCGTCGTGTAAATTTTTGCGCAGTAAATTTTTAACGAGTTTGCTTAGATGCTGTTTAATTAAATTTGGATATTCAATGGAAATATAACTTAATGGCCATCCTGCGCGTTGACTTACTAATGAATCTGTTCCCAAAAATAAATCTAACAATGTTTTAAAACGCTTTTTATCGCCACCAATATATTTAATAATTAAGTTGGTTTGTTTTTTGCTGTGCTCGTCTATTAAAGCCTGTTTAATATTCATTAAAATTTATCTCTCCAAATTAATATCATTACACCTAAAACGGCAGTCATACAAGCAAAAACAGATTGACCGGTTATTTTTTCTTTGTACACAAATAAACTTATTGGTAAAACAAAAATTGGAAGCAAGGCAAAAATAGTTTGGGCCACCGCTACTTCAATTTTTTCAATGGCCATTAAGCAAAACGAAACGCCCATTACCGGTCCGAGCAAAGTTCCCAATAACATAAATGGGATTCCGTTATTTTTATTTTGAAAAATGGGTTTCGAATTCTGAATTAATTTTTTTAGGAAGAGCGAAGAAATAAAAGCAGCTAAAAAAGCAAACAGCAATCTTATCCAAACAACATGCATCGTTGGGAGTTTATCAGGATACCAATCCATTCCTAATTTAGAAAACACCAAACCCGTGCCCTGACAAATAGCACCAATAATCCCATAAACAATTCCTTTTTTATTTCGGCTAAAGCCAACTTTATCGGCAGCAGCTTTATCTTTTTTAGAAAGTGTTAACCAAATTACTCCACCAACTGTGATAATTATTCCGCAAACGCCAATGAAATTTATTTTTTCTCCCAAAATTAAATAACCTACAATTAACGAAGCGCCCGGCGCGAAGGTGGTGTACAAACTTCCTAGTTTTGGTCCGAGTAAAGTCCATGAAGTAAAACTGCAATAATCTCCCAATGTAAATCCAATTATTCCCGACATTCCTAAAATTAAATAATGGTAAAAATGTGGAGTACAAAATAATTCGGTAACAGAAATTGAATTAACGAAAATTAGAATCAGCGAAATAATTATCCAAGCTAAAACTATACGATACTGATTAATTGGTGCCGCTCCAATACGAATGGTTGCCGCCGTAAACGGGAAAATGCCAATGCTCCAGCAAAGCGTTGTAATAATAGCTAAAAGTTCACCTGACATGATGGTTGAGAGTTTGGTGTTCGGTGTTCGGAGTTTTTGTAGTAATTAATTTCATTTTTATTGTTGTAACTTTAACTAAAGAACTGCCAACTGCCACTGCCTACTTTTTACTGTAGTCACGTTCCCCAAAAATAATACTTCCAATTCGAATCATATTACTTCCTTCTTCGATAGCAATTTTGTAATCGCCGCTCATTCCAAAGGAGAGGACGTTTAGCGGATGTTTATTGGTGACTAATGATTGCTGGAATTTTTTTAAGGAAGAAAATTCTTTGTGTATTTGATTTGCATCATTGGTATTAGACGCCATTCCCATAAAACCAACCACATTTACGTTTGCAAGTTGTTTTAATTCGCCCGACTTTAAAAGGTCTAAACATTCCGTAAAATCAAAACCGAATTTAGTTTCTTCACCCGAGATATAAATTTGGAGCAAACAATTTATAACACGTTTATTTTTTTTAGCTTCTTTATTTATTTCGAGTAATAGTTTTAAACTATCAACACTATGAATTAAATGAACGAACGAGGCAATAAATTTTACTTTGTTACTTTGTAAATGTCCAATGAAATGCCAGTGAATGTCTTTTGGTAATTGTTCGTGCTTGTCGCACAATTCCTGAACGTAATTTTCGCCGAAGTCTTTTTGTCCTGCTTCGTAAACTTCAGTAATTTGTTCTTTGCTTTTAGTTTTTGAAACAGCTACTAAAGTAACTGAAGAGGGAAGAGATGATTTTATTTTGTGAAGAATATCTTTTATCATTTTTAGTATTGAGATGAGAGTATTAAGATGAAAGATAAAAGTATAAAGATATTTCAGGCAATCTTAATCCTTCTGTCTTAATACTTTTATCTTAGTACTTTAATCTTTAGTCCGCCAAACTATGTACCACCAAACCACTTCTCAGCTTTGGTTCGAACCATGTTGTCTTGGGCGGCATAATATTTCCCGAATCAGCAATGTCAATTAATTGTTTCATCGTTACTGCGTGTAAAGCAAAAGCCACTTTCATTTCGCCGGAGTTAACTCTTGTTTCTAATTCTCCTAATCCGCGTAAGCCGCCAACAAAATCAATTCGCTTATCCGTTCTTAAATCAACAATATTAAAAATGGGAGCAAGAATGCGTTCCGATAAAATGGTAACATCTAAAACACCAATTGGATCCGCATCATTAAATGTTCCGGCTTTGGCATTTAACGAATACCATTTTTTATTTATATACATCCCAAAATTATGTAAGGCATCAGGACGATAAGTCGAATTTCCTTTATCAACAACAGTAAAATTTTCGGAAATTTTTTTTAATAATTCTTCTTCCGATAATCCATTTAAATCTTTCACCACACGATTGTAATCCATAATGTGTAATTGATTATCTGGAAAATGTACCGCTAAGAAAAAATTATATTCTTCTTTACCGGTATGATTTTTATTTGCGGCGCGGCGCTCTTTACCAACCAATGCAGCGGCGGCAGTTCTGTGATGACCGTCGGCCACATAAGTTGCCGGTAGTTTTGCGAACAAATCAATAATAGTTTTTACGGTTGTTGCATCGTTCACCACCCAAAATTCGTGTCGTATTTTATCTTCAGTTGTAAAATCATATTCGGCTTTAGCTAAAATAATTTTGTTTACAACTTCATCCATCGCTTTCATATTGGGATAAGCAAAGAAAACAGGTTCTGCATTTATATTTGCAACGCGTACATGATTTTTACGGTCTTCTTCTTTATCGGGGCGGGTTAATTCATGTTTCTTAATTACATTATTAAAATAATCGTCAATGGAAGCACAACCAACAATTCCGGTTTGCTTGCGACCGTCCATTGTTAACTGATAAATATATAAACACTCAGTTTTGTCTTGCAAAAACATTCCGTCTGCAATTAATTTTTCAAAATTTTCTTTTGCCTTTTGGTAAACCAATGGAGAGTAGTGATCTAAATCAGCAGGTAAATCAATTTCGGGTTTTACAACGTGAAGAAACGAGTGTACATTATCGCCCGCTTCAATTTTAGCTTCTTCCGAATTAATTACGTCGTACGGACGGGAAGCAACAAGATTTACTTTATCTTTTTTTGGTCTTAGACCTTTGAATGCTTTTAGGATGGCCATTGGAATAAATTAAGAATTATGAATTAAAAATTAAGAATTGTTTAACGTTTTTTATTTTGTGTTTAATGTTTAATATTATTTCAATGCCTGAATAATTTTCTCAGCCAATTCAACTCCAATTCTTTCTTGTGCCTCGTTTGTTGCGGCTCCAATATGAGGTGTAAGAGAAATTTTAGGATGCTTTAAAATTGATGATGAAGGTTTTGGTTCATTTTCAAAAACATCTAAGCAGGCGTGAGAAATTTTTCCGCTGTTTAATCCTTCAATTAAATCAGCTTCATTAATTACACCGCCGCGGGCAGTGTTTACAAGAATTACTCCGTTTTTCATTGACGAAATTTCTTTTTTACCGATTAAATTTCCTCCTGGAACGTGCAACGAAATAAAATCGCTTTGAGATAAAAGTTTTTCCATTTCTACAGGAACAATTTTTACATTTACTGTATTCGCTCCGGCAATTTCAATTTCTATCGAAGCTTCCTTTACAAACGGATCAAAAGCTAAAACTTTCATTCCTAATCCTAATGCCATTTTTGCGGCACTCTGACCAATTCTTCCAAAACCAATTATTCCAATGGTTTTTCCACGTAATTCAACACCTTTTGCATATTTCTTTTTTAATTCATCAAATTTTTCTTCTCCCGAAATGGGCATTTGTCGATTACTATCGTACAAAAAACGAACCGCATTAAATAAATGCGCAAAAACTAATTCGGCAACAGAATTTGAAGAAGCTGCCGGTGTATTAATTACATTTAGTCCTTTGCTTTTTGCATAATCCACATCAATATTATCCATACCAACACCGCCGCGGGCAATTACTTTTAAATTCGCGCAAGCGTCAATAATATCTTTACGCACTTTAGTGGCACTGCGGACAGTAATTGCAACGAAATCTTTTTCGTTTAAGTCTTTAATTAAATTTTGCTGTTCTACTTTTTCGGTTACCACTGTAAAGCCTGCTTTCTCAAGCAATTCTTTTCCAACCGCATCAATGCCGTCGTTGGCTAAAATTTTTTTGCTCATATCTATTATTTAATAATTTGAAGAGCAAATGTAAAAAAAAAACCATTCTTCCCAAGAGAAGAATGGTTCAAAAGATAAAATTATTTGTTTGTTAGTTCATCTTTTGATTAAACGCCATATCGTTTTCTTTAACCGTAAAGGTTTTAGAGTCAGAAAAATTATCTTCGTCAATCTCAATTTCCGTGACTTTGATTAGGTTTTGGTTTAAAGGTTTAGTTAAAGTAACCTTTGCTTTTACAGTTTTGATTTTTGTATCACTTATATTCTTATTTTTTACGCTGTTAACTTCATTTAGGTATCCTAGCATAAAGGGCGACATAATCTCAATTGAGAATAATCCCACGAGCAAAAAACTGAAAATCGTTTTCATATATATAGTTTTTAAAGGTTAAACATTTCCTGTACTTGTAATAAATAATTTTTGTGTCAGGCTTCTATAATATAATACGGGATATTTCGGTGCAAGTTTGGTGTGATAATGCAGTTCTTAATAAGTGGACGTTTTTTTCAAATAAGTGGTAGGTTTTGCAGCGAAAAAGAAAAAATATTTTTAAAAAAAGTTTCAAAAAAAAACCGCCCTCGAGTGGAGTGTCGGTTACGGTGAGGGAAGGAAATATTGTACTTGATTAATAAGAAATTGAGAATGATGAAATTATTTTGTAGTTTTGGTTAACTGCTTTCTCAATAACAAAATGAAAAATAAATCTTTAATAATAATTATTCTATTCATTTACATTGGGTGTTCAACAAAAGCGCAAGCTCCCGCATTTCAGTGGGCAAAAAGTGTAGGGGGAAGTGGTTTTGATGATGGATATGGCGTTTCTTCTGATGCTAGCGGTAACGTGTATGTTACTGGTGCCTTTCTTAGTCCGAGCATCACTTTTGGTACATTTACGCTAACGAATGCCGGGGGTTATGATATTTTTATTACTAAATATGATGTATTGGGTAATGTGCTTTGGGCAAAAAACGCTGGTGGGAATGGTGATGATTTTGCGTACAGCATCTCAATAAATGCTGGCAATGTGTTTATAACTGGTTCTTTTCGTAGTTCTACTCTGGTTTTTGGTACAACTACCTTAACTAATACTGCTGGTGGTTGGGATAATGTTTTTATTGCCAAATACGATGCTTCCGGCAATGTCCTATGGGCTAAAAGAGCCATTGGAACTGGTGTTGGAAACAGTGTGTCCACTGATTCCAATGGCAATGTGTTTGTATCAGGTTGGTTTAGCAATCCTGGTATCACTTTTGGAACATTTACTTTGCCAAATACGGGTGATTATAATATTTTTATTACCAAGTATGATGCATCAGGAAATGTAATATGGGCGAAAAGCGCTGGGGATATTACTACTAACGCAACCAGTGTCGTGGCTGATGTTACTGGCAATTTGTTTGTAACAGGTGGCTTTACAACCCCTACCATTACTTTCGGCACATTTACATTGACGAATGCGGCAGCTTTTCAAATGGATATTTTTATTGCTAAATATGATGCAACTGGTAATGTGCTATGGGCTAAGAGTGCTGGGGGAACTTTTAGTGATTATGGAGGGTGTATATCAACAGATGCTTTCGGTAATGCGTTCGTTACTGGTGTATTTTCTAGTCCTTCAGTTGTTTTTGGCACATACACTTTAACGAATGGCAGTGGCTTTTTGGTTAAGTATGATACTAATGGTAATATTCTTTGGGCTAATAGTTCTGCTGGTGGTTATGGGAAATCGGTGACCATAGATGCAATAAATAATATTTTTCTAACAGGAACTTTTGGCCCAACCTTAAGCTTGGGTACAACTACTTTAACCAGTGTTGGTTTTTTTGACATTTTTATTGCCAAATATGATGCAACGGGCAATCTACTTTGGACTAAAAGCGTTGGTGGAACAGGTAATGATTATGGCCAAACTATCTCTACTTTTGGAACAGGTAATGCCTTTATTGCAGGATTTTTCCGTAGCCCTACAATTGCTTTTGGTACAACTACTTTAACGAATGTTAATACTAATAATAGTACTGATTTTTATGTTGCCAGCTTAACTGACTTTACAGGAATTGAAAATTATACTGATGAGAAGGGGTTTAATATTTTTCCCAACCCAAATAACGGTCTGTTTACACTGCAAATTGATGCTTCGCCAGGCGCAGCACCCATTGTAAACGGAGAAATAATTTTAATTAATTCTCTGGGGCAAAAAATTCACGAACAAAAAGTAATTCAGGGTATTAATAATATTACAACTAACGGTCTGTCAACGGGGCTCTACAATTATATTTTGCTGGAGGATAAACAAAAAATTAATTCCGGTAAATTAGTGGTTGAATAATTAAATTTCGGGTTTTCTTTTACTTTTTAATGCGTTGTCAGCCAAAGCATCTTCAGTTAATATATATTGTAAAGCCTTTATTTTTTGAGAGACTTTAAAACAGTTTTTCTAACTTCATCAATAGTGTAATATTTTACTTTACCCGCTTTGTGATTCGCTAATCGCTTATCTAATTCTTTTTTTTGTAATGCGGTTAATTCTGTTGCTTCTTCTTCGCCGCTAATTGTTCGTTTTAAGATAGTATAAACAGCTTCCAAAATTTCATTGTCTTTTGTATTATCAATGGCATGATAAATTTCTTTTTTTAAATCGGCTGTTTTCATAACGATAGAGATTTAATGTATATAACAAATTTACAAAAATAATTATTAAAAAAAGATTTCGAATGAAAGGCAATGCACAATTTGTATTTTACCGGATAAATACGAATGGTAAAACAAAATACCTATCCCATTTTTTTCTCAAACTCTTTCATGCGGTCCACTAAAACCTGCACGCTTTCGAGTGGTAATGCGTTGTATAACGAAGCTCTGTATCCGCCAACATCTCTGTGTCCGCGTATGCCACTAATATTTGCTTCTTTCCAAAGTTTATCAAACTCCGGTTCTAATTCGGCTTTGTGCAATAAAAAACAAACGTTCATAAAACTGCGGTCTTCTTTTGCGGTGGTTCCAAAAAATAACGGATTGCGGTCAATTTCGTTATATAACAAATCGGCTTTTTGCTGATTTACTTTTTCTATCCAGCTAATGCCGCCATTTTTCTTTAGCCATTTTAAAGTTAACATGGTAACATAAATAGGAAATACAGGAGGCGTGTTATACATACTTCCACCTTTAATGTGTACCTGATAATCGAGCATTGATAACATTTTTCGTTCTGTCTTTCCCAATATATCTTTTCTAATCATTACCATTGTTGAACCTGCGGCTCCCATATTTTTTTGTGCGCCGGCATAAATTAAAGCAAAATCTTTTGCGTTTACCTTGCGGGAAAAAATATCCGAACTCATATCGCACACCAACGGAACTGAGGTTTTAGGGAAATTTTTTATTTGCGTGCCGTAAATAGTATTGTTAGAAGTTAAATGTAAATAATCGGCATCGGAAGGAATTTCATAACCCTTAGGAATGTAATTATATTTTTTATCTTCTGATGAAGCAATCACTTTTGTGTTACCAATCATTTTTGCTTCTTTAATAGCTTTACTTGCCCACACACCCGTATTTACATAAGCGGCTGTACCGTTTGTTTTTAATAAATTATAAGGCACCATGGCAAATTGCATACTGGCGCCGGCTCCTAAATACAATACTTCGTATTCGTCGCCCACTTCAAATAACTCTTTTACCAATGCGCGGGACTCATCCATTACTTTTTCGAAATTTTTACTGCGGTGAGAAATTTCTAAGAGCGATAAATTTAAATTATCGAAATTAACACAAGCCTCTGAAGCTTGTTGTAAAACTTCGGCAGGTAAAATACCCGGACCGGCACTAAAGTTGTGAACTTTTGTCATTGTTAAAGTTGCCATATTGTAAGGATTAAATTAGGGTTCAAATTTAGTAAATAATAATATCGAAAAATAAAAATCTATTTTATTTTTAAAATTTTTCGGGTTTTATTCTCAAACTCTAAAACAAAATAATTTTCCAAGCTTATCTGATAAGTGTTAATTGCAGAAAAAATTACTTTCCCTGATTTGTTAAGCAATTTATTGCCACCTTCTTCTTTTACCCAATAATAACTGATTATTCGATCAATAGTACCTTTCGTTGTAAAAACCGTTTCTCCTTTTGTATTAATTAAAATAACTTCCTGTTTTAAATTGCAAATACTTAAACTATCTGTAAAATCAGTAGCGAAATTATATTTGCATGGAACAACAATATTCAATTTTCTATCGGCAAAGCCATATTTATTTTTTCGCTTTATGCGGATAAGATTACATTGGGCAAAATTAACTTCTTCGTACTGCTCATAATCAATCGTAATCTTGCCATTTTGATCCATTAGGGCTTGCTTTTTGTTTTTTAAAAGTTTAAACAGTTTTCCATTGGAGTAAAAATCAGAGCCGAATTCTTTTTTAAAATCAAATTCAATTTCACTGTAAAAACAGCCTTTCCCGCTAAGGAAACCGTATTTATTATTTTTTACAATTATGTAAATGTTATTCTCAGCTTTAACAATTAGATCGTAAGCAGGTTTTAAAATAAAATTATCCTCGGCATTTATAATTCCATAACCACCGTTTAATTTTACAATGGCCAGTTTATTCTCGTCAAAATCCGATATCCATTGGTAACGTGCCTTCGAAAAACCTCCGATTTTATTTACGAAGCCGTACAAACCATTGGTAATAAAATAGGCCATCCCATTCTTAAAATCACCCATTTTATCAAACTGCGCCTGAACAACGAAATTTCCATAAACATCAATGGCACCGTATTTATTGTTTTGTTTAATAATGTAAATACCCTCGCTTTGTTCGGAAAGGTCCTCAAAAGGCCCATTAATTTTTTGTCCCTGCCGGTTTATCAAAAACCATTGGTCTTTTATGTTTACCGGCGCAATTCCATTAACAAAGGGGTAAGCTTCGTTATAAAAAGCACTAAATACATTGGTATTTTCTTTATTAATGAAAAAGGCAGAATCGTTTTTTACCACTACCGCCAAACCCTCTCTAAAGGCTGTTGCGGCATCGTAAACTGGTGGAATTATGAATTTACCAATTGTGTCAATAAAACCCGTAAAATCGCTGTCATTAATCGGAATAAGCAATTTGCCGTTTAGTTCTATTTCGCGGTTAATGGAAGCCTTAAAGGGGAAATCGGGGTAACGATTTACAAAGGTCTGCAGTTCTGAGGTATTGTAAGATTTTACACTTAATGAATAAAGCAGTTTCCATGCTTCATTAACAGAATGACTATTTTTAAAATTCTTTACATAAAAATCAAGATCGGCAATGCTGTTATTTTTTTTATCAATTTCAAATAATTCATCCTGTGCCTGTAGTACAAATTTATTATTAGGATTAGTGTTTATAAAAGTAATTAACTGTTCTCTGGTTTTGCTTTTTGTTTGCTCTTCAAAGCTCTGTTTATCAAG
>JAHEYG010000014.1 GCA_023251725.1 Sphingobacteriaceae bacterium
GCGTTAAGCGTTTTACTTAAAATTAATTTACCTGAAACATCTGTTACAGAGTAAGTCGATTTAAGCGGAAGATTATCAATATAAAATTCGTTATTGGTTGGATTTGGAAATATATTAATCGCATCCATTTTAGGGTTTATTTCATTTATACCCGATGGCATTAAACTAAATACTTTTTGCGAATAGCCCGAATATCCGATTCCGCCCAGCGAAAGAGTATAAGTTCCGAATGTAGAAGTGGTAAGGGTTGGCGAATTAATGGTTCCGGTTGGTCCGTTCCACTGGTATGAATTAAATCCTTTTGGTGCCACTAAAGTTTTTGACCCAACTAAAATTAAATTGTTCACCTGATTTAATGTCATAGGAGATACACCATCTGTGTAAGTTAGTGGTGCGCACATAGCATCGTAATACATATAACCCGCATGCGCTCCGCCGGTACAATCTCCTGCGGTAACTGAAATATTTACTGCGTTACCGATGTAAGGTGTTAAATCAATTGCACTGATAATCCACGGTGTGTAAGAAAAATTTCCGGCCGGTAATAAACCGCCGGTTACTAATGATAATGAAGGCACGGCCGGACAACTTAATCCGGGAACTGTAACAGAATAATTAGGCATGGTTGGAGCCACAATTAAATTTCCTAAGGTATCTTGCAAAGTTAAATTATAAAACGGTTGATCGCAGCAAACATGCCCCGTGCCATCAAACACCAATAAAAAAGCATACACAAATAAATTGTTTGCAGCAGTAACTTTAAACGACTGCGACATTCTTTCCATAGCGAAATTAGGAATGGCATCATTTATTTTTGCGAAAAAATTTCCGGTGCCACCGCCTGCTCCAAAAACTGAATTAATTGTAAATGTTGGAACATTAGGATCAACCACGCCATTGCTCATAATGGTATAATTAGTGAGTGAACCAGGACAACAACCCAATAAACTGCAAGACCCATTAACAATAGGATTTGATCCACTTGAAACCGCCCAACCAATAGCGTTTCCGGTTTCGAAATCAATATTGGTGCAGCCCGGATTGTAAGTATAAGTTTGACTTGGTTTATTATTTGTATTTATCGTATTCGTATTCCCATCAACAAATTGTTTTCTTGAACGCTCAACGTAATTTTTAATTTCTTCAGCATTGTATCCGATGCTTCGCGCCTGATCAATGTAAGATTGTTCATTAAAAATATTATTTGATTTATTAGTTTGCGCCGGAGTATTTTTAAACGCAATAATGCAAGAAACAAAAAGTAGAAATTTTTTCATACGGATTTTTTTGATTTTTATAAAGCTAAAATAAGAATCGATTTAGTGCAAATTAAGAATGAAATCAATGAGCAAAACTGCTATCTAAATGAGTGAAATTATTTTAGGAAATAACTTTTAATATATCTTTTACCGACTTAGCCTTTTGGCGTGCTTTAATTAAATCGTCGTCCATAATGGTAACGTGCCCCATTTTACGAAAAGGTTTGGTGGTTGTTTTCCCATAGAGATGAATGTACACGCCGCTGAATTTTATTACGTCGTCAAATCCTTTGTATTTAGCAGGACCTTCAAATCCTTTTTCTCCCAATAAATTTACCATTACGCTTGGTTTAATTATGGCGGTTTCACCCAAAGGTAAATTTAAAATGGCACGCCAGGTTTGTTCAAATTGCGATATTAAATTGGCTTCAATGGTATGGTGCCCGCTGTTGTGAGGGCGAGGAGCGATTTCGTTCACTAAAATTTTTCCGTCTTTCGTTAAAAATAATTCTACCGCTAATAAACCAATTATATTTAATTTTTCGGCCACTCTAATCGCAATGGAGTAAGCTTCTTTTTCTTCGTGTTTTTTTAAATTAGCTGGCGACAATAAAAATTCAACCAGATTGGCCTCATCGCTAAATTCACATTCTACAGCGGGAAAACATTTTGTTTCGCCGTTTTCGTTTCTTGCAACTATTACCGAAATTTCTTTTTCACATTCTACCAATCGTTCCAATACGCTGGATTCGTTAAAAGCTTTTTCTAATTTTTGGGGATTCAGTAATTTCACAACGCCTTTGCCATCGTAACCGCCTTTGCGTAATTTTTGAAAGAACGGAAAAAATTCGGCGTACTTGTTTATTTCTTCTTTTTTCTCAATTAAAAAAAAGTCGGCCGTCGGAATGTTATGGCGCTGATAAAACATTTTTTGCAAACCTTTATCCATTATCAATTCAATGATTTCGGGCTGCGGATAAATTTTTACACCTTCCTTTTGTAATTTTTTTAGTGCGTCGGTATTTACATTTTCGATTTCAATAGTAATAAGATCTTTGTCTTTCCCAAAACGGTAAACCGAATCGTAATCGGTAATACTACCTTTAGTAAACTGCGAAATATTTTTGCAAGGCGCCATCGGGTCGGGGTCCATAACCGAAATGTTTAAATTAAAATTAATGGCGTTTTGTATTAGCATGCGGCCGAGTTGTCCGCCTCCTAAAATTCCTATTTTTATTTCCTGTGGGTCAAATGCGCTCATCTTTATAAAATGTTACACAAAGTAACGAGAAATTTCATTTATTTGTTAACTTTAAACCGTATTTTTTCAAGATTAAAGATGAAAGACATAAGATTAAAGATTTTACGATAAATTACAATGAAAATTTCTTACAATTGGTTAAAGACCATTATAAACATTGATATTCCTGCCAATGAACTGGCAGCATTATTAACCGATTGCGGATTGGAAGTGGAAGCTATTGAAACCTTCGAATCAGTCAAAGGCGGACTAAAGGGTGTTGTGGTGGGAGAAGTTTTGGAAAAAGAAAAACATCCTGACGCGGATCGATTAAGTTTAACAAAAGTAAATGTAGGAACCGAAATTTTATCAATTGTTTGTGGTGCATCAAATGTAGCGGCAGGGCAAAAAGTTTTAGTTGCCACTGTTGGCAGTACGTTATATCCCAGTTCGGGCGGGCCTATCGAAATTAAAAAATCGAAAATTCGTGGTGCCTTAAGCGAAGGGATGATTTGTGCCGAAGATGAAATTGGTGTGGGAAAAAGTCATGACGGTATTTTAGTTTTACCTGCCGATACAAAAATGGGAACGTTGGCTTCAGATTTTTTTAAACTAGAAAACGATATTGTTTTTGAAATTGGATTAACGCCCAATAGAAGCGATGCCGCTTCGCATTTAGGTGTAGCGCGCGATATTTTTGCAGTTTTAAAAACAAAAGATGAAAAAAGTATTGCAGAAATTAACTTACCCGGCATAAAAGAAATTCCGGAAGCTTCTAATTTAACTAAGGTAGAAGTTGTAGTTGAAAAATCGGATGCTTGTCCCCGTTATAGCGGTTTGGTGATTAGCGGCATTAAAGTTGCTGAATCTCCAGCATGGTTACAAAATAAATTAAAAGCTATTGGTGCGCGGCCAATTAATAATGTGGTGGATATTACTAATTATGTTTTGCACGAATTGGGTCAGCCGCTGCATGCTTTTGATTTGGATAAAGTGCAGGGCAATAAAATAATTGTAAAAACCTGCAAAGAAGGAACTGTTTTTAAAACGCTTGATGGAATTGAGAGAAAATTATCGGGCAACGATTTAATGATTTGCGATGCTAAAGGTCCGATGTGCATTGCCGGTGTGTTTGGTGGATTGGAGAGCGGTGTAACAGAAACTACAAAATCTATTTTTTTGGAGAGCGCATTTTTTAGTTCAGCTTACGTTCGTAAAACGGGGAAACATCACGGTTTAAAAACCGATGCTTCGTTTCGGTTTGAGCGTGGTACTGATCCTAATATTACTTTAACGGCATTACAAAGAGCAACAAGATTGATTTTAGATATTTGTGGCGGGACCGTTAGTATGGAATCTGTAGATATTTATCCCAACAAATTGGAACCTTATAAAGTGCCCTTCTCTTATGATAATTGCAGAGATTTGATTGGGAAAAATATTGATACAAAAATTATTAAAAACATTATTACTTCTTTGGGAATTGAAATTGAAACCGAAAGCAGCGATGGATTATTGCTAAATGTTCCGCGGTTTAAAACCGATGTTACACGTGAGGCAGATGTTATTGAGGAAGTAATGCGTATTTACGGTTATAATAATGTTGAAAGTAGCGCACATTTTAATTTTTCTGTTCCATCTTTTGATTCTTCATCGTCTTATAATTTAGAGAATGTAATTTCTAATTTACTTATTGGGAATGGATTTAGTGAAATGATGTCGCTTTCTTTATCGAAAGAAAGTTTGTACAACGCCAATGAAAATTTGGTGAAAGTGATTAATCCGCTGAGTTCAGATTTAAATGTGTTGCGTTCGCAAATGCTTTATAGCGGAATGGAAGCGATTCATTACAATACTAATTACAAAAATAATGATTTGAAATTTTTTGAGTTTGGGAAAACGTATTCGAAGAACGTTGCTTCGACCACCTCGACCACCTCGACCGCCTCGACGGGCTCGGCGACCGAGGCTACTGGGGCTGCCGATTTTCCTTATGAAGAAACTAAGCATTTAAGTTTATTGGTGAGCGGGAAAAAAATTAAAGAAAATCCTTATCATAAAAGCGAAGGATTTGATTTTGCATATTTGAAAGCTTGTGTAGATGCCATTTTATTGAAAACGGGAATTACAAATTACACCGTTGAAGATTGCACAAATGCAGATTTGAGTTACGGATTAAATTACATTTCCAAAAAAACAAACTTGGTGCAGTTTGGTTGCGTAAATAAAAATTCTTTAAAGAAATTTGATTTAAGTCAGAATGTTTTTTATGCCGATTTTAATATTGATTTGCTTTTAAAATTAAATTCTAAAAATAAAACAGAACATTCTGAAATACCTAAATTTCCATCCGTGCGTCGCGATTTAGCTATGTTATTGGATAAAAACGTAAAGTATAAACAAATTGAAGACTTGGCTTATTTAGCAGAGCGCAAACATTTAAAGGAAGTAAATTTGTTCGATATTTACGAAGGCGATAAAATTGCGCAAGGAAAAAAATCATACGCTGTAAGTTTTACTTTATTAAACGAAGAAAATACTTTAACCGACAAACAAATAGAAAGTATTATGGAGAAGTTGGTGAATACTTACAAAGAAAAGCTGGGCGCAGAATTGAGGTAAAACTAAGTATGTTTTTTTTATTGATAAAATAAAAAAGGAAAATCACTTATGGTTGATGTTTTAACAGAAATACAAATTAATTGTTCTCGCGACAAAGTATTTGAATATGCCTCAAATCCTGATAAGGCGCCCGAGTGGTATATAAATATTAAAACTGCTGAATGGAAATCACCAAAACCATTACAAATTGGTTCAAAGGTTGCTTTTGTCGCACAATTTCTTGGTAAAAAACTTTCCTATACTTATGAATTTGTAGAATTGATTCCAAATGAAAAATTAGTAATGCGAACATCTGAAGGTCCTTTTCCAATGGAAACTACTTATACTTGGGAATCTTTGGAAAATAATTCAACCGGGATGACATTAAGAAATAAAGGTAATCCAACAGGTTTCTCAAAAATTTTTGCTCCGTTTATGGCTTCGATGATGAAAAAAGCAAATATCAAAGATTTACAAAAATTAAAGGAAATCCTCGAAGATAAAAGCGTTTCTAAATGATAATTGTTAAATCCCAACTCACTTCACCTTCACCAGAAAATGCCTCAAATCAACCGCTTCTCCGTGTGCCGAAATTAATTGTATAAAATGATATCCGAATCGGGTTTCAAAAACTTCAGAGATTTCTCCTTCTTTTAAACTAAATGCTACGTCTTCAAATTCGCGCACCATTCTTCCGCGTTCAACATTATTAATTCTTCCGCCAAATTTTGCTGAGCCGGGGTCTTCGCTGTAAAGCGCCGCCAAATCGTTCATGCTCTCGCCTTTTATTACACGCTGCCTGTAAGATTCAATTTTTTTAAAGGCTTCTTGTTTCGATTTTTCAAACGCAGAAATATTTTTTTCGATTAAAGAATCTTTTACTTCAATAGTTTTATTTTCCGCAGGCTTCTGAGCTTTTATAAAAAACGGTAATAATATCACTAAAATTATTTTTCTCATTTTAATTTACTATTTCTTTTTTATCAGAATTTTTTTTCTTTTTATTTCGCATCCATTTATCAATTTGCCAGGTAAGCAATGCAGTTCCTGCTCCTAAAATAGCGCCACACAAAACATCACTAGGATAATGTACGCCTAAACGCATTCGCGAGTATCCAATAAAACTTGCTAATAAATATGCAGGCACGGCCACGTACCATTTTTTTGTACTCAATGTTAAAGATGTTGCCGTTGCAAAAGCTAAATAAGTGTGTCCTGAAGGAAATGAATAATCACTTGCATCAGTTCGCATAACAATATCATTGGGATAAGTTACAAATGGACGTGGTCGCTGAACACTGTATTTTAGTGCTTCGGTAAATAAAACTGCAGCGGCAATGGCAATAATTGTTTTGCATCCGCTGCGCATTAATTCTTTGTCTTTATTAATATATCCAACCAATAAAATTCCTCCCGCACTTAAACCGGCAAAAGGAAACACACTTGTAGAAGTAATTTTCATAGCAGCGTCCCATTGAGAATATTCATTTTGATTAATGCTTTTCAATAAAATTAAATCGGTATTTTGGGAAAATGATTTTTTTGAGAAAAGAGAAAGGATTATTAATGTACTTACACTACGCTTCATTGAATTACTAATTAATCATTTTATTAATAACGAAATATCCATTTCGGTTCAAAATACACCGACCTCAGACAATTTTAGCCATCCTTCGTTACCATTCTCGAGCTTTATTAAAACCCAATCGGCATTGAGTTCAATAATTCTTACACGTGTACCCTCGTGCAAACCAAATTTAGAAACAGAAACCGAAGTTGGCTCTGTAAATACTTTAGTTTGAGGCGCCGTGATGACGGCAAAATTATTTTGTTGATTTGCTTTTACTGCCGAGTATCCCAAAAAATAAATAATAAAAAATCCTATCACAGCCATCACCGAAATAAAAAATGAAAAACGCTTTAATCCAATCGATGGAGCGCTAACGAAAATAAATAAAAATAAAAATGTAATGGCGCACAATAAAATACTTAACCATGCCCACGAAGTGGTGCTGAAACTACTCAATACATTTGTTTTAACGGCACTGATAAAAAAGTTTTCTTTCGTCTCAATTTTATCAATGGTTTTTGAATAGGCAATGCTTAAATTATTTTTTACATCTTCATCGTTAGGATTTATTTTTTTAGCGAGCTCGTAATTGTAAATGGCTCTTCCTAACTCATTATTTCTATAATAAGCATTTCCTAAATTGTAAAATAATTTATCAGAATTGTATCCTTCCTTAATTAATTGCTCATAAGAAGCGATGGCATTCTTATATTGTCGATTATCATAGGCTTTCTCCGCTTTAGTTAATAAATCGTTCGACTTAACCACGAATGCTGTAAGCACAAATAAAAATGCATATATAATTTTATTCCTAAACATTTTTTACTTCATCTTCAATTTTTGAAATTAATTCTATTGTATTATTATAAACCATCTGCAAATCACCCGACACAGCCCCCGGCGCGTATTTAGCATACTCGCACTGATTCAAAGTGTCCATTAATTTTGTTTGCGTTGGCTCGGTAATTTGCCGGGCCGTTAATTCTTTGGTAATATTTTCTTTAGATAATTCAGAAAATGGTAAATTAAATTTATTTCCTAAATAATTATTCATGGCATTCATGACTTCAGTATAAAAATCTTCTTTTTTATTTTCTTTCATCAGCTTCTCGGCTTTTACCAATTGTTTTTTAGCCACACGAGCCGCTTTACGTTCGTTTACGACCACCAAATTGCTATTGAGTTTTAAATAATATTTTCTATAACCAAAAGCGCCACCAAATAATAAAAGCGGCAATACCATTAACCAAACGTGTTTATTTGAATTAAAAAATTCAGAATCAGTTTTGGCTAATTCAAAGCTTCCTTTTTTAATATAACGAATATCATTCTCGGTTTCCTTTATCTCTTGTTTCAAATGATCGAACACCTGAGCGGCGGCATTACTTTTTCCGTCGCCGGGAGTTACCGAAATTTTTATTTCTGGAGAAGGAATGGAAACGTATTTTTTTTTCTCAGCATCAAAATAAGAAAAATTAAACGGACCCAAATTAAACTCACCGGGTTCACGCGGAATAATTAAATAATCGTAAACAATTGTTCCGTTTACGCCCCCGGTGCTTGTAATGTTCTCTTTTACTTTTGGCTCGTAAGTTTCTAATCCGGCCGGTAAATTTAATTTTGGGGGCTCCAATAATTTAATATTTCCTCTTCCGCCGACCGTTATCTTCAAATTAAAAGCATCGTTGGCTTTTAAGGTTTTTCTATTCGCCTCCACTTTATAAGTAAAACTCCCTACCCCACCCGAAAATTCAATAGGTTTATTTTGCTCAGGCAAAGCGTCCACATCTAAACGAATGGGTTTACTTTTTACTTTAACGGCTACATCTTCAAAACCACTATTACCAAAAAACTGCTCGAAAATATTTCTTGGCTTTGCATTGCTTTGCTTTCTTACCACACATTCTAATTCTGTGGGATCAATATTTAATTGTCCGGTTCGTTGCGGAAAAACATAAGTACGGCTAAATTCTCCCACATAATAATTTACTCCTTCTAAATTCTCAACCTGCAATTGAATATTTTGATTCCCCTCTTGTTGTTGCGACCAAAACCCATTGTAGGAAGGAAATTTCACGTTTTGAAATCCACGCAAATCTAAACGCGAATACACTTTTTGCGTAACCAAAACTTGTTCTCCCAAATAACATTTCATTTTACTTACCGATGTTCTTATAAAAACTTCTTCGCCGGTAACTTTCGTGGTATAAGCTGCTTTATCGCCTGGATTTTGTTGAGCAGTATTAGCCTGAATATTTTGTTGTTGCTGCTGTTGAGGATTCACATTTCCTTTTACAGCTTCAATCGCCATTGGAGCATTCTGAAAACTTTGTCCACCTACAACAATAACCATTGAACCAATTGCTAATTTTCCTTCTTTTTTTGCCGCAATCAAATAAGCAATGGTACATGAAGAAGAAACGTTCCCATTTACGTATTGCATGCTGGTACTTTGGTTCGGACCCGAATACACATCAAAATCTTTAAAAACCGGTGGCGTAAAGGTTTGCGGCGTTGCGTTAACGCTAAACATAACCTGAAAAGGAACGCCCACCTGAACTTTATTAGAAGAAACCTGTACGGTCACTTTCTGAGAAAATAAGTAAGAAAAAGAAAAAACCATCACGGCAACAAGTGTTATTCTTGCAACAAAATAATTTCTTCTATTAACATTTCTCAACATTCTTAATTTTTCATTTTAAATTTTTAATTTCTTTATTACCAGTCCTTCTCTGTCTTTACCTTTTGCCCCTCTCCTTTTTTCTTTTTGCCCTGCTGCAATTTTTGTTCAATATTTTTTAATGCGTTTAGCATTCGTTCCGCTTCTTGCTTTGTCATTTGCGGTTGCTGCTCTTGCTTTTTATCCTTTTGCTGATTTTGTTTGTCCTTATTTTTATCTTTCTTTTTTTCTTCTTCCTTTAACTTTTTTAATGCGTAGGCTAAATTGTAACGAGTGTCTTCATCCTTACAATCTACTTTCAATGATTTTTTGTATGCGTCAACCGCCGATTGATAATCTTTTTGCATGAGGCGACAGTTTCCTAAATTATGCAATGCTTTATGCACTGTGTCTTTATCAGAAACAGTTTGCGACACCACATCAAACTGACCGGCCGCTTCGTCAAACATAATTTTTGCCAATGAATCGGGTTTCATTCCCATAATAGGTTTAGTACTTTTTTGATTTTTCAACCCCAAGGCTTCTTTATAAATAGCGTCTCCCAAATTAAAATTAGCTTTTTTAAAATCGGCTCGCGTTTTTAATGCTTCCCGATAAGAATTAATGGCACGTTCGTTTTGACCGCTATGAAAAAATTCATTTCCTTCATACAGTTGCTGCTTTTCTTTTTGCGCAAAAGATTTATCGGCGGTAATTAAAATTACAATTCCGACAAATAAATTTTTAATTATATGATTATGCTTTTGCATGTTTAAATAAATTCAATTTTCTTAAAAAATTACTTACTCTTTCGCTTATAAAAAATTCAAGAGTCAAAAATATTAAAGCTAATCCTAAAAACCATTGAAACTGATCTTCGTAATCGGTGTACATTTTACTATCGATTGCTTTTTTATCTAAAGTTGAAAGTTTATCCAAGATGGCGTCCAAACCAATATCGGCATTGGTTGCTTGCACATAAATACCATTGGTTTTACCGGCTAAATCCTGAAGCAAAGTTTTATCTAATTTAGTAACAATAGTGTTGCCCTCTTTATCTTTTCGGTAACCGCCAATTATTCCATTGGTAACCAACGGAATGGGTACACCGCTTTCGGAACCGATACCAATAGTGTTAATCATAATATTTGCTTTTGCTGCTTCTTCGGCGGCTTCAATTGCTTCGGGTTCGTGATTTTCTCCGTCGGTAATTACTACAATAGTTTTATTTTTCCCATCGTCCTTTCCAAAACTCTCTAACGCCTTCCGTATAGCGGCACCAATGTTGGTACCTTGCGTAGGAACCATTTGCGTATTGATGCCACCCAAAAATAATTTGGCGGCGCTGTAATCGGTGGTAATTGGCAATTGTACATAGGCTTCGCCGGCAAAAACAATAATTCCCAAACGATCGCCCTGCAATTTATCGATCATTTTCTCCAATGCAAATTTTGCACGCTCCAAACGATTTGGAGATAAGTCTTGCGCAAGCATACTGTTAGATACGTCCAAACAAACAATGATATCGGCGCCTTCGCGTTTTACTTCTTCCATTTTATTGCCGCTTTGTAAATTACATAATGCTAAAATCAATCCGCTGATTCCGAAAATCAATAAAATAAATTTCACTGCTTTTTTTGTTTTGGAAACATCCGGAATTAAGGATTTGGTTAATTCGTACTCCCCCAATTTTTTTATTTTCCGCTTTAGCGACAACCAATACCAAATAAAAATTGCTACCATCATCGGCAAAGCAATGAATGCGTAAAAAAATATGTAATTCTCGAACTTAAACATATTACGGAATAGATTTAAAAACTATTCTCCTTAATAAAAACTCTAATAACAATAATACCAATGCCGAAACTCCCAATGGCAAAAAATGTTCGGCCTTATTGGTAAAACTTTTTTCGCTGATAATGGTCTTCTCCATTTTATCAATAACTTTATAAATATTGCTTAAACTTTCTTTGTCGGTCGACCGGAAATATTTTCCACCGGTCATTTCTGAAATTTTTCCCATGGTTACTTCATCAATATCCACATCCACATAATCGTATTCCATTTCGCCATTCGGATACATTGCTACAGGCTGTAATGCTTTTCCTTTTGAACCTACGCCAATTGTGTAAACTCTAATACCAAAAGTCCTGGCAATTTCTCCCGCAGTAAGGGGTGCAATTTCTCCCACATTACTTACTCCATCCGAAATTAAAATTATGACTTTGCTTTTTGCTTTGCTGTCTTTAATTCTCGCTACTGCATCTGCCAATCCTAAACCTATGGCTGTTCCCTGATCCATCATGCCGGCTTTTATTTCGCCGAACATATTTTTTATGACTTTGTGGTCGACCGTTAGTGGACATTGCGTAAACGCCTCTCCGCCAAAAATAACTAAACCAATTTTATCATTTGGTCGTGCATCAATAAAATCTTTCAAAACATCTTTTGCTACTTCCAAACGGTTAGGTTTAAAATCTTTGGCGAGCATCGAGAGTGAAACGTCCATGCTTATTACAATATCTATTCCTTCCGTTTTCAAATCTTTCCAACTGCTACGCGATTGTGGACGGGCTAATGCCATAATTATTAATGATACCGCTAATAATCTTAACACTAAATTAATGTGACGCCATTTTGCTTTAATTGAAGAATTTATTCCGGCAAAATTTTCGAAGGATGAAAAATGCAATTCCCCTTCGTATTTTTTTAATTTAATTAAATACCAGATGACCATTAAGGGAAGCAGTAAGAGCAACCAAAACCAATGCTTTTCGGCAAATTGTATGTCTTCGAAATAACTTATCACTTGGTTTCTGAATTTTGATTGGTTTGTTCTTCCTGAATTGTTTCGCCCTCCGGATTTTCTTTTGGTGTTTCAATAATTTGAATTTCCTCTTCACGTTTTGTTCCATTCACAAAATCGAAAGCATGTTGCAATGTTAAACTATGCTCTTGTTCTATCGGAATTACTTTAGCAAATTTTACAAAATCGGAAAGTACTAACAATTGCTGTAATTTTTCTTTACTTAAAGGATCTACAACCTGAGATTTAAAAGCCTGTACAATTTCATCTGTAGTAGATTCCAATGCATTTAATTCGAATCGGTTTTCAATGTATAAACGCACCGCATCCGAAATAGCAGAATAATACTCTTTTGTTTTACCTTCCTTCCACACGACCTCTGTTTTTATTTTTTCCAATTCCGCCAAAGCGATTATATGAGCAGGAATTTTTGGTTTCTCTTTTTCAACAATCACATCTTTCTTTTTAGTTAATTTATAAATGGTGAAAATCAGTAAAGCAAAAACTCCCAACACACCCAAAGTCCAGTAGGCATAAGGCAAATACCATTTCCAATCGAACTCTTCACCAAATGGCTGCTTAATATCTTTTACAGTTGCATCTGTAGTATCGGTAGGAATAGTATGTACTTCCAGCAATAAGGCTTCGGTTAATTGCGGATGCAAAGTATCATCATTAATTATAAATTTAAAAGGCGGAATAGCGAAATAACCCGAATCAAAAGCAGAAATAATAAATTGCTGATGCTGCTGAACAATGGTAGGATTATTTTTATCGGGAATGGTTGAATCAATGCTGGTTTTAGAAACTATTTCAACTTTTCCGGTAATGGTATCTTCAAACGAAGGCCAATTAATTTTTAAACTTTTCTGATTACTGTTGTAGGTAACATAAATATCTAATTTAGTTTGTTCGCCAATACGAATGATATTTGAATCTAAAACTGCATTTACTCTTATGTCTTGCGCAACAAAACGTAAGGGTAAAACAAACAATAGCGATAAGAAAAATAATATAATTAGTTTTTTGAACATTATCTTCGTTTAAATAAATTCATTAATGGTTTTATGTATCCTTCGTGAGTATTGATGTCGCAATAATCTACACCGCATTTATTAAACAGATCCTTAATGAAATCCTCACGCTTTAAATAATTTGTTCTGAATTGTTTTTGAAATAATTTACTGCTGGTATCTACCCAACGCAATTTTCCGGTTTCGTTATCCACCAATTTTACCAGGCCTACTTCAGGGATATGTTGCTCTGCTTTATCATTAATTTTAAGTGCAATCATATCGTGTTTTTTATTAGCAATTTTTAATGCATCGGTATAATTTCGGTTTGCGTAAAAATCAGAAATTAAAAACACCGTACTGCGTTTTTTATTTACGTTGGTTAAATATTTTAATGCCAGTTCCAAATCCGTTCCTGTATTTTCTGCTTTAAAATTTAATAATTCGCGAATGATTCTCAATACATGCGATTTTCCTTTTTTAAGCGGAATAAATTTTTCTATCTTATCCGAAAAAAATATTACTCCAATTTTATCATTGTTGGTAGCCGCCGAAAAAGCAACTACGGCACACAACTCTGTAATTAAATCTTTTTTAAATTGTTTTTGAGTTCCAAAAAAACCACTCGCGCTTACATCCACTAATAGCATTACACTTAACTCACGCTCCTCTTCAAATATTTTTATGTAAGGCGAATTAAAACGTGCTGTTACATTCCAATCAATTGTACGTACATCATCACCCGGCGTATATTCGCGCACTTCCGAAAAAGCCATTCCACGTCCTTTAAAAGCACTGTGGTATTCGCCCGAAAAAATCTGGCGACTCAATCCGCGAGTTTTGATTTCGATCTTTCTTACTTTTTTTAAAAGTTCTGCGCTATCCATTTTGGTTGGGAGTTAGGGGTTGAGGGTTCGGTAAAGGTTTTCGTTTTTTATTCTCCGAACACCCGACCCCGAACCCTGAACCTCTTAAGGAACTTCAATTGTGTTTAAAATCTCTGTAATAATATTTTCGGTAGTAATATTTTCCGCTTCTGCTTCGTAGGTTAAACCGATACGGTGACGCATCACATCGGTGCATACTGCGCGAACATCTTCAGGAATAACATAGCCTCTTCGCTTAATGAAAGCATAGGCTTTTGCAGCAAGAGCCAAATTAATACTTGCACGCGGCGAACCTCCATAAGAAATCATGCTGCTGAATTTTTCTAATTTGTACTCTTTAGGAAACCGTGATGAGAAAACAATATCAACAATGTAACGCTCAATTTTTTCGTCCATGTAAACATCTTTTACTACCTGACGTGCTTTTACAATATCATCAGGACCTAAAACTGCATTTGGTTTAGGCATTCCTTCGGGAGAAATATTGGAAGCAATGATTTTTCTTTCTTCTTCTTTGTTGGGATAGGAAATTACTACTTTCAACATAAAACGGTCGAGTTGCGCCTCCGGTAATGGATACGTTCCTTCCTGTTCAATTGGATTTTGAGTTGCCAAAACTAAAAACGGATTTGGTAAAATAAATGTTTGTTCACCAATGGTTACTTGTTTTTCCTGCATCGCTTCTAACAAAGCAGATTGCACTTTTGCGGGAGCACGATTGATTTCATCGGCCAAAACAAAATTGGCGAAGATGGGTCCTTTTTTAATGGAGAACGCTTCCTGTTTCTGATTATAAATCATTGTTCCGATTAAATCAGCGGGCAATAAATCCGGTGTAAATTGTATTCTGCTAAATTTTCCGTTAATACATTTTGCCAATGTGTTAATGGCAAGAGTTTTTGCGAGACCCGGAACCCCTTCCAGTAAAATGTGGCCATTACTTAACAAACCAATCAGTAAACGATCAACCATTTGTTGCTGACCGATTATTACTTTGTTCATTTCAACTGTGAGCATGTCAACAAACGCACTTTCGCGTTGAATTCGCTCGTTTAATTCTTTTATATCTACCATAGTTTTTTTGAATGTTCTCAAAATTAATAAGAGAGGGGTTTATGGTGTAAAACCGGCTGTTAAAATTTGTTAAGCAAAGGATGAGATTAACTATAATTATGAATCACAGAATGGACCCTAAAATTTAAATAAAAAATGATTTTTTTTCATAAAAATACTTGGCTCCGGAAAAATCAGGTTGTGAATTTTTTCGTTTTATGGGTAAAATTATTCAATACAAATAAATTTGAATATTTTGTTTGCTTTATTAAAATATTATGCTACTTTTGAACAAACATTTTTAAAAAATTTAAAACCAAAAAAACATGAAAAAAATCACATTATTTGCAGTTGCAGCAGTAGCTTTAAGCCTTGCTTCTTGCACAAAAGATTACACTTGTACATGTGTTAGCACTCCTGCATCAGGAAGTGTTGTTACTACAACAACTAAAATTTACAAAGCAACAGAAGGTGAAGCCCGTGAAAAATGCCTTGGTGGTCAAACCACTCAGGAATCAGGTGGAGTTTCAATTACAGGTTCGAACGTAACTTGTGATTTAAAATAAGCAATTTAATTTTTATTAAATTAGGCGTTCAATTATTGAGCGCCTTTTTTTATGCTCAAAAAAATTACTAAAATATTATTGATAATACTCTGTTCATTAACGGGACTTGTTTTCATTTATTCCGGCTATTCCAAAATTTATCCGATTGAACCCTTTGAATACACTTTTGTGGATATTGGAATTGGTAATTGGCGTACGGCCCCGTTTATTGCCAGGTTTTTGATTAGTCTCGAATTTTTTATTGGCCTGATGCTTTTTTTTAACCTTTATCTTAAAAAATTTACTTTAAAAATTACCATCATTACTTTATTGATTTTTACCCTTTATCTTATAGTAATAATTTTTTCGGAAGGTAACAATGGTAACTGCGGTTGTTTTGGAACTGCCATTGTTATGACACCGTTACAAGCCATTATTAAAAATTTAATTATGCTGGCGGTATGTATTTTACTTTTTGTATTTCATGAAGGCTATTCATTTGGCAAGTTTACTCTATGGTTATCGGTTTTATTTTTGCTAACCGCTTTAGTGATGCCTCATATTTTAAATTATGTAGATTTAAATTATTCGCAAGCTTATTTAAATAAACCTGAAAATAGATTCAAATTGAATTTGGATAGCTTATATAATAACGCTACGGTTAATATTCCGCCGAAAACTTTATCAGAAGGAAAACACATTATCGCGTTTATGAGTTTAAGTTGCAAACATTGTAGGGTGGCGGCTAAAAAAATGAGGTTGATGAAAGAAAAAAATCCGGACCTATCATTTTATTTTGTACTGAATGGTGAACCCGAAAAATTAAAATCATTTTACGACGATACAAAATCACAAAATATTGCTTTTTGCCAATTAAATGGCAAAAATTTTGTTTATTTAGCAGGGGTTAATCTTCCCACCATTTATTTAATTAATAATTCGGAGGTGGAGCATTGGGTTAATTATACCGAGCTTGATCAGAGTGAAATTGAGAAATGGCTGACCCCTCCCGGCCTCCCTAAAGGGGAGGAGAAATGAAGAATTAAGAATTTCATTAGGAATTTTTTCGTTTATATAAATTTTAAGATCTCCTTCTCTACTTCCTCACTGTCCCACTTATTTTCTATACCGGGAATTGCCATTATTTTATCCATGATGGATTGCTGGCGCTCGCCTTCTTTTTTTGCGGTGCTGTAACGAATATGCGGACTGTAAGTCACCATCGAGTAAAGCGGAATCCATTTATCGGGATATTTTTCGTTGAAGCGAGCTTCTATTTTCTTTTGCAATAAAAAAGTTTTGTCGGCTGTTTTATCGCGCATCTCAATAAAATTTGAGATGGCTAAATCGGCAATAGCATCGCCGTCGGGTTTGCGCAAGGTTTCGTATTCGGGAAATATTTTTGTCCAGTCTTCTTTATGTTTATCAATTAATTCGTTTAATACAACACAATCTTCAAATCCACAATTCATTCCCTGACCGAAAAACGGAACGATAGCGTGAGCCGCGTCGCCTATTAATCCTATTTTGTTGTCGAATGTCCACGGAAAACATTTTACGGTTACCAACGAAGAAGCCGGATTATTCATAAAATCATCAATAAGTGTTGGCATTAACGGTACGGCATCTGAAAATTCGGTTTCGAAAAAAGTTTTTATTTGTTCTTTAGTTTTTAAATTGGCAAATGATTTTTCGCCCTCGAAAGGTAAAAATAAAGTGCAGGTAAAGTTTCCATCGAGATTTGGAAGCGCAATCATCATAAAACTTCCACGAGGCCAAATGTGCAAAGCATTTTTCTCCAATAAAAAACTACCGTCTTTTCCGGGGGGAATAATAAGTTCTTTATAACCCGCCGAAATATAATGCTGATTATATTCAAAACGATCGCTCGCTAATTGCATGTTTAACCGGGAAGCGGCAAAAGCGCCATCGGCTCCAAAAATTAAATCGCTTTTGCTTTGAGTTATTTTTTTAGTGTTGTTATTTTCGAAGTAAGAATTTAAAGTTGCTCTATCGATTTGAGTACAACGTTCATCAAAATAAATTTTCACATTTTCTTGCTGCTCTGCTAAATCCATTAAACGCATATTTATTTCGGCGCGCGATACCGAATATATAGCCTGATTATTTTTCCCGTAAGGTTGAAAACCTTTTGAACCATCTTTATTATGAAGAAAACGGCCATACATAGGGATGGCAATTTTTTTTATTTCCTCAGCAATACCAACTCCTTCCAACCCGCTCCATCCTCTATCGCTAAGAGCAAGATTAATGGATTTACCGGCCGACAAAGTTGTTTTGCGCATATCGGCACGGCGTTCGTAAATATTTATTTTGTAACCGCGTTTGGCTAAATAAATAGAAACCAAAGATCCCACTAAACCGGCACCGATAATATTTACACTTTTATTCATAATTGTCTGGAGCAATATTAGCTAAGAAAAATCGAAAAATCAAACTGCTCAGAAATGAATTTTTAAATAAAATGGATAAGTTCTCCGTTATAAGGTTATAGGGTTATAGGGTTATAGGGTTATAGGGTTATAGGGTTACAGGGTTACAGGGTTATTTATTAATTAAAATAAATTAGCCTTGTAAACGATTAACGTTTCTTATACTTATCGTGCATCATTTGTTTTTGGCTGAGTTTAGAAATTGCCTGAAATATTCTTTTTACCCTCGTCTCCGTTTTTTTGGCATCGTTTATCCAAAGCATATATTCTTTTCGGTGGGAAAAAGCCAATTGTTCGAAATAATTTAAAACACCGGATTTTTTAAATTCTTTTTTTACATCGGCGGGAATTATTATGATTTTAATTTTTGTTTCGGTTAATTTTTTCCCCTTCAAATTATTTTCAATCGCTTCAAATAAATATTCCAGTAAAATAGTTTCGTTTATTTCTTGTACTTCTGTAAATTCAAGGTGACGGTTATGCAATGTTCCCGGATTTGCAATCAATATCTTTTTTTTATCCTTTAACAAAACGCCCTGAAAAAAAACAAAATTCACTTTGGTTTTAAATCCGGCGTAACCACAAACCATTCCGCCTAAATAATAATTCGGTCCCCATTTCCAGTCCTCAATTATTTTGGGGTGACTTTTTAAAACAATTTCTCTGAGTCGGTTGCATACTTTTTTACTCCAATTTGGGAGAGAACCGATATAATCGTCAATTTTAACCGAAGCTTCTATATCGTGTTTTGCTTTAGCCATTTTGTTACCTTTGTTGCGTGAAAAAAGGATTTGAATCAAACATAGCAAAAAACTTACTGTTTTCAAAAAAAGACAAATTACTATTGGCATTTAGCGGTGGAATTGATTCGGTTGTTCTTGCAATGCTGTTAAAAGAGTGTGGATATAAATTTGAATTAGCACACTGCAATTTTAAATTAAGAGGAAAAGCGTCAGAGGCAGATGAAACATTTTGTAAAGAATTTTCTAAAAAAAATAAATTAACTCTTCATTCAAAATCGTTTAACACGAAAGTATTTGTAAAAGAAAATAAAATTTCGGTGCAGATGGCCGCCCGCGAATTAAGATACGCCTGGTTTAAGGAACTGGTTAAAAAAAATAAATATAATTATATTTTAACGGCGCATCATGCCAACGATAATATTGAAACTTTGTTGGTGAATTTAGTTCGCGGCACAGGCATTAACGGTTTAAAAGGTATTCCCAAAAAACAAAATTACATTGTTCGTCCGCTTTTATTTGCCACAAAGGATGAAATAATAAAATACGCCAAACAAAATAAATTAAAGTTCAGAAATGATAGCAGCAACGATGAGATAAAATACAAACGAAATTTTTTGCGGCACGAAATCATTCCCAAATTAAAAAAATTAAATCCCTCTTTAGAAAATACATTCGCCCACAACATCAAATTATTTAACCAGTCGGCAGGCCTTGTAAAAGATTTTGTAATTCTTAAAAAATCGGAAATTGTTTCGTTTCAAAACAATTCTGTGAAGATTAATATTGAAAAATTATTGAAAGAGGAAGCCAATGAATTATTATTACACGAATGGCTGTATCCGTTTGGGTTTAATCCGGTGCAAACCGAACAAATTATTGAAAGTTTAAATCACAAAACACCAGGTAAATTATTTATTACAGAAACCCATAAAGCTTTAATTGACCGGAATTTTATTATTGTTGAATCAAATCAGAAACAGGAAATAAAAAAAGAATTTATTCTTAAAAGTTTGAGTGACTTAAAAAAGTTACCACTAAAATTAGAATTTGAAAAAAGCTCTGACAAAAAAATAATTTCGGGTGCTAATATTGCTCAGTTAGATTTTGAAAAATTAAAATTCCCCTTACAAATCAGAAAATGGAAACAGGGCGATAAATTTAAACCATTGGGAATGACCGGCTTTAAAAAATTAAGTGATTTTTTGATCAATCAGAAATTATCGGTTTTTGAAAAAGAAAATATTTGGTTACTTTGCAGTAATAACGAAATTGTTTGGGTTATTGGCTGGAGGGTTGACGACCGTTATAAAATTACCCGCGAAACAAAAACCGTTCTAAAACTTGTAATGAGCGAAGTCGAATTATTAAAATCAGAATAATTGCAGGAACCAGGATTAATATTTGAAGAAAGACAATACTTAGGGCACAATCGCCTGAGTATCATCTGGCGCATGGTTATTGCCGTATTTTGTTTTATTGGTTATTATTGGAGTGTAAATCCGGAACCGGTTCAAATAGCCATGTTTAATATTGGTGCTTATCCAATACACATTTCTAATTCGGGAAGAGCGTTTTTTTTGCTTGGTCTTCTTATTTTAATCATATCCGCGGTGTTAATTTACATTATGCACATGCATGTGAGAGTGTATAAAGGTTATATGATTATTGATGGTTTCGGCGCCGCTCGCAGAGTAAAAATCGATTTCAGTACTATTGAAAGTATTCGCAAAAGCCGATACAAAAAAAACATTTTCCGCAGGGCGGTTTACAATTTACATTATACCGGCATTATTAGATTTTACACCTATGGCGAAGATTTTGTTGATCTTAAAGACGCAACAGGTTTTGTGTATCGCATTGGGAGTCAACGCGCCCATGAATTATACAATGCGATAGAGTCGCAAATAAAATTTGAAAAGTTTATGTAACCATTTTGAATTTTATAACGTATAATTATGGTACGCTAAATCCAAAACCCTATGGAAATGAATACTGCCACTTTCGAAAAAATAGAAAAAGAAAAAATTTCGGATTTAAAATTTCCTGACAAAGAAGTTTTACTGGATTCGGAAAAAATAAAAGAAAGGGCTGCCGAATTAAATCGCGCTTTGCTTTTAGGAAATTTAGAACACACCAAAATTAAAATTTATTTTGAAGATGAAAGTTCCAGAAAAGTAGTTGAAACTACTGTATGGGGCGTTACCGACAAGCGAATTATTTTAAAACAAGGGGTGGTGATTCCCATTATAAGAGTGCATCAAATTAAAATTTGATTCGATTTTAAGAATTAATCCAGTTCAAATACAAATACAAAAACGGTATTGCAAAAATTAAACTATCAAAGCGATCGAGTATACCGCCGTGGCCGGGCATTATTTTTCCGGAATCTTTTATGCCGGCTTGTCGCTTTAAAAGCGATTGAAATAAATCTCCCATTGTTCCGAATACAATAATTATGGCAGCCATTACCATCCATTGAATTAATTTTATTTCGGGAAACCAATTGGCAATTATAAAAACAGAAGCCATTGTAAGAATAGCGCCACCAATTGAACCTTCCCAGGTTTTACCAGGAGATATGCGTTCGTACAATTTATGTTTTCCCAATAAACTTCCTGTTAAATATGCAGAAGTATCGTTGACCCAGATTAATAAAAATATTCCTAAAATAATATGCGAATTGTAAAAAGAACCGTCTAAAAAATTATTTTCTTCCTGAATTACAATGACAGATTTATTGATGCATGAAATATTATTTAATAATACGAAAGGTAAAACCACATAAATAATTCCCGCAAGAGTATACGCCGCATTCATAACGGGTGTTTCGTGTTTTGAGAATAAGGAATTAATAAAAATAAAAAACGGCAAAATAAAAGCAACAATAAGCATCTGATTCCATCCCATAAAAAAATTAAATCCTGCATTTGAAATTAAAGCAGATAAATATAAAATTACCGCACTAAGGCAACCCAAAACTTTAAAAGGTTTTGCTCCCAGTTTTTCAGAAACAGAATAAAATTCCAATAATCCCCAAATAGAAATTACAAAAAACAATAGCGAAAAGCTTAGAAAATTATAAAGTATACAACTCAGTAAAACGCCAACAAAAACTGCTGCTGTTAAAGCGCGTTGGGTAAGTGTTTTAAAATTTAACGCCATTGACTATGATTAAAATGATTTTTTTGAATGCTTTGATGATTTATTTGATTTTAAATGATTCTTAAAAAAATCTCAACGACACACGAAAGCCGTTATTGTTTTCCGGAAAACATTTAGCCTGATATAAAAATCATGTAATCATTTAATCAAATTAATCATAGTCTTATTCGGTTATTTTAACTGCTTCGTAGCACCTTACTTCTCCCGCAGCGCCCATAAACTCGGCGTCGATATCAACCAGTCCCACTTTTTTAACCTGTTCTTTACTTAGCGGTTTTGCAGGATACCAGCGGTCTTCAATTAATTTAAGTTCTACTTCTTTATTACTTAAAATCTGATTCAATTGTTTTTGAGTTACGAACACAACACCCTGATCTTCCTCTTCATCTTCGGCTTGTAAAACATTGCCCACCACTTTTAATTTTGGGACCTCAGGTTTATATTTAAACTCTAAATCGCTTTGCGAGTTAATCTCAATGTATTTTATTGCGGTTATATGAATTTCGGCCATTTCTCTATCTAATTTACGTTATAATTAATGCAAGTTTAACTATTAAAGGTTTTATACACAAAATTAATTTTTAAGGCGGGAGCAATTTTTGTTAATAAATTCTTTTTTTACACTCTATTAAGGGTAAAAGTAAAGGTAGTTCCCTCCTCCGAATTACTTTTTACACTAATGGTTTTTTGATGCGCTTCAATAATATGCTTCACAATTGCCAGTCCCAATCCGGTTCCGCCCTGCTCACGACTTCTGCCCTTATCTACACGGTAAAAACGTTCGAATACACGCGGCAAATGAACTTCAGTAATTCCAATTCCGTTATCGGTAATTTCGGTAATTACTTCATCGTTGTATAAACTAAAATTGACTTCAGTTTTACCGCCTTCTTTACCATATTTAATGCTGTTGGTAATAAGATTAACCAAAACCTGTCTTATTCTGAATTTATCAGCGAAAACTAAAAGCGGTTTGTCGGATTTTTTTGAAAATTTAAGCGCAATTTTTTTTTTGCCTGCCTGAATATCGAGTTGTTCAAAAATATCTTTGGTAATTGTAACGATATCGAATTTTTCGAACTCTAATTCTAAAGAACCGGTTTCGAGTTGCGTAATAGTTTCTAAATCGTCTATTATATGAATGATGCGTTCAACACTTTTATCGGCACGTTTTAAATAATCGACATTAATTGTCGGGTCATTAATTCCGCCATCAATTAAAGTAGAAACATAACCCTGAATATTAAATACCGGTGTTTTTAATTCGTGGGAAACATTGCCCAAATATTCTTTGCGATAACTATCTAAATTTTTAAGATGTTCGATTTCTTTTTGTCGTTCTGCTGCAATTTTTTTTGCCTCGAGTTTTAATTGGGAGATGGGATCTATTTCTTCGAGCTGAAATTTAGTATCGGGAATTTCGTTTTGGGGGAGGATTTGCGTCAGCTCTTTACGCACTAAATTAATTTTATCGAAAATAAAAGGGTTGTAAATAAAATAAAAAATAAAAAATGAAACAATGAAGAATAAAAAAAACAAAATTAATACAGAAGCCAGATCGATTTGATGATTCACAAAATATTGCCAGATGATACTAGCTAACGAACATAAAAACGCATTGAGTAAACTCAGTAAAATAACTAAAGCGGGTATTTTTACGTTTTTCAAATTTACAGAGAAGTTAGTTGTTGCTCGATGGCTTTTATTTTTGCTTCGGCATCGGCTTGTTTTCTGCGTTCAAGTTCAATCAATTCAGGTTTTGCGTTAGCCACAAATTTTTGGTTAGATAACTTTATCTGTACACTTTTTAAAAAGCCTTTATTGTACTCGAGTTCTTTCGACAGACGGATTTTTTCTTCCTCTTTATTTATATTTCCCTCGAGGGGGATAAAAAATTCGATAGTTCGAACAATAAAACCGTAGGCATTTTCAATTTTAGAGGTAGTGTATTTGTAATCTCCTAAATTACAAAGTTTAATGGCAATGGGATCGAGTCGACACTGCTCTCTTTGCGTTTTGCTTAATTCGAATACATCGAGTTTTTGCTTAGGAGAAATATTTTTTTGCTGCCTGAAATTTCTAACAGAGGTTACAACTTCTTTTAGAACATCAATCTTATAAATAATATCTGATTCAGCTTTTCCCGAAACCGGCCAATATGCCATTATTATACAATCCATTTCGTTTCTTTCCTTAATTAAATGCCAGATTTCCTCCGTAACAAAAGGCATCCATGGATGTAAAAGAGTCAAAATTTTCTCCAAAAAAATAACTGTTGCATCGAACGTTGTTTTATCAATTGGATTTGCTTTTCCATTTACAAATTCGGGTTTAATCATTTCTAAATACCACGCGCAAAAATCATCCCATACTAATTTATAAGTCGCCATTAAGGCATCACTCATTCGGTATTTGTTGTAATGTTCGTTAATTATTTCAAGTTGTTCATCAAATTTGGCCCCAAACCATTGTACCGATGTATTATTGGCAAGCGACTGTTCAGCATTTGAAATTTCCCAACCATTAATTAATTTAAACGCATTCCAAATTTTATTCCAGAAATTTCTTCCCTGTTCGCAATGACTTTCATCAAACATTAAATCATTTCCGGCAGGCGAACACAATAACATTCCCACACGCACACCATCGGCGCCGTATTTTTCAATTAATTCTAATGGCTCCGGCGAATTTCCTAAACTCTTACTCATTTTTCTTCCCAACTTATCGCGAACAATTCCGGTGAGATAAACATTAGTAAAAGGTTTTTCGCCGCAATATTCGTAACCGGCAATTAGCATCCGCGCTACCCAAAAAAATAAAATTTCGGGAGCAGTCACCAAATCGTTAGTAGGATAATAATATTTTAAATCTTCATTGGCATTTTTAAATCCGGTTTTAATTGCTTTAGGATCAAAAACAGTGATTGGCCATAACCACGATGAGAACCAGGTATCGAGAACATCTTCATCTTGTTTTATATTTTCTGTTCGGAGTTCAGGGTTCAGCGTTCGGAGTTTTTCGAATGCTTCTTCTTTTGTTTTGCAAACAATGGTGTTTCCTTTATTATCGTGCCAGGCGGGAATGCGTTGTCCCCACCACAACTGCCTACTAATACACCAATCGTGTACATTTTCCATCCAGTGTTTGTAGGTATTAATAAATTTTTCGGGAATTAATTTTACATTATTATTTAAAACATTTTCTAAAGCAGGCTTACTAATGGTATCCATTTTTAAAAACCACTGCATACTTAAGCGCGGTTCGATAACAGCGTTGGTGCGTTCGCTGTAACCCACTTTATTTTTTATGTCTTCAATTTTTTCAACTAATCCTTGCTCAGATAAATCTTTTACAATTTGTTTCCGGCAAGCAAATCTATCCATCCCAACATATGCACCGGCTGCCTCACTAATTTTTCCCTCGCTGGTTAATGCATCAATCACCGGAAGTTTATGTTTTATTCCCAAATTATAATCATTAATATCGTGAGCCGGTGTAACTTTTAATGCGCCGGTTCCAAATTCCAAATCAATATAATCATCAAAAATAATTGGCACCACTCTGTTTACAATCGGAATAATTGCATTTTTACCTTTTAAATGTTTGTAGCGTTCATCGTTAGGATGCACACAAACTGCAGTATCGCCCATAATAGTTTCGGGACGAGTTGTTGCAACAACGATGTAATCCGTATTTGCAAGTTCGGCGTTCGGGGTTCGGGGTTCGGAATTAAGATTCTCAATTTTATATTTTACAAAAATTAATTTACTATTGGTTTCTTTATGAATTACTTCTTCATCACTCACAGCAGTTAATCCTTGCGGGTCCCAATTTACCATTCGAACACCGCGGTAAATTTGTTTCTTATTATACAAATCAATAAACACATCAATAACCGCTTCGCTTAAATCTGCTTCCATGGTAAAGCGCGTTCTATCCCAATCGCAACTCGCTCCTAATTTTTTTAATTGTTCTAAAATTATTCCTCCGTATTTTTCTTTCCATTCCCACGCGTATTTTAAAAAATCTTCGCGGCTCAAATCGGTTTTATTAATTCCTTTTTCTTTTAACAGCGCCACTACTTTCGCCTCAGTTGCAATACTTGCGTGATCGGTACCCGGAACCCAGCAAGCATTAAATCCCAACATACGCGCACGACGAATTAAAACATCCTGAATAGTATTATTAAGCATGTGACCCATGTGCAAAACGCCGGTAACATTTGGAGGCGGAATTACAATAGTGTATGGCTTTCGTTTATCGGGAGTAGATTTAAAAAAATTCTTATCCAACCAATATTGGTACCATTTATTTTCGGCTTCTTTAGAACTGTATGATTTTGTAATTTCCATTAATGACTGACGATAACAAATTGATAACAAGAAATTTTTGTTAAATTTCGCAAAAATACTTGAAGTATGACAGGCTTGTGTTATCTTTGGTATGATTTTAGTGTACATAATAAACAAAAACCAATAATATGAAAAAGATAATTTTAACTTTAGGACTAATTGCAGGCTTAACTGCTTTAACTAATGCTCAAGAACCTGTTCATGCCCCGGGAGACGGTCATAACCATGACGCTGTTGCGCAACCCACCACTGCTCCGGCAAGTTTAGCCGATATTAAATTTGATAAAACCGTACACGATTACGGTAATATTAAACAAGGTGATAATGGTGAATGTGAGTTTAAATACGTTAATAATGGGAAAGAGCCATTAATTATTACTAATTGTGCAGGAAGCTGCGGTTGTACTGTTCCTATTTGTCCGAAAGAACCAATTTTACCGGGCAAGAGTGGTGTAATAAAGGTGAAATATGATACACAACGTGTTGGGCCTATTTACAAAACGGTAACCGTTAACTCCAATGCAAAATCGGGTACTCAAACTTTATCAATTAAAGGAAGTATTGAAGCAAAACCTGTTGAGGAAGCATTTCCTACCAACAAGCAATCTGTTGGTGCACCGGTTGAGAAGAAGTCGTAATATTATTTAAAGAACCAGAATATGAAAAAAATTGCAACTCTATGCGTTTTATTTGCAGCAATGTGTTTTGCAGGTAAAGCTCAAGAATCGGTAGTTCCGGATAACGACCCTAATGCTCCTGAAATTAAAGTGGAGAACGAAGTTTTAGATTTTGGCATGGTAGATTACGATGCTAATGGAATTCGTGAATTTAAATTTAAAAATGTTGGGAAATCGCCATTAACGATTACCAGTGTACAAGGCGAGTGCGGTTGTACATCTACAACCATTGACGGGAAACCGGGATGGCCGCAAGAACCTATATTACCCGGTAAAAGCGGAGTTATTAGAGTTAAGTATGACACCAAACGTGCCGGCCGTTTCGAAAAAAATGTAACCATTACTTCTAACGGAAAAATGAGTACCATTAAAGTAAAAATTAAAGGCGAGGTAAAAGCCGCGCCGGTTGAAGAAGTAAAACCTGCTCCAACAAATGGAAAATAATATTTTAAGTGATTTTAAAAATCCTCCGAAAGTTCGGGGGATTTTTTATTTACAGACATTATTCGTTGTTATTTTTTGTTTTTTTTCGTTGAGAATTTTTTCGCAGGCTCAAATGAAATTTACTGAATCTAAAAAAAGTTTTGGTACTGTAAAAAAAGGTGAAATGGTGATTTTAGAATATGAATTTACAAACTCGGGAACTGAACCTTTAATAATTACTGAAACAAAAGTAGAATGTTCATGCACTGGCGTAGAGTTTCCGAAACAACCCATAGCGCCCGGCCAAAACAATAAAGTAATTGTAAAATTTGATACCAAAAGTGTTTGGGAAAGACAAGACCGTATTGTTGAAATTTTTTATAACGCCAAAAGCTCTCCGGCTAAAATTAGATTTAAGGGTTTTGTACAAAAAAAATAATCTTTACTTTTTAATTGGCTGTTCTAATTGCCTGAAAAATTCGCTGCAAATAATGGCAGTGGCCATGGCAGCATTTAGCGATTCGGTTTTATTGTTTGCCGCTGCAGGAATAGTGATGGGATGAGTTATTAAACTTAAATTATTTTCTGCAATACCGTTTGATTCGTTTCCAATAACAATTAACCCGTTTTTGAGCGCTTGTTGGTAAATGTTTGCGCCATTGATTACCGCGCCGTAAACGGGGAAATTACTTTTTGAAATAACCTCTTTAAGTTCGCAATAATTTATTTTAACTCTTAAAAAAGCACCCATTGAAGCCTGAATGGTTTTGTTATTGTAAATATCTGTGCTATTGGGCGAGCAAAAAATTTCTTTTATCCCAAACCAATCGGCCATTCTAATAATGGTTCCTAAATTTCCCGGGTCACGAATGTCATCCAAATAAAACGAAAATTTTTCCTCAAAATTAAATTCTGCTGCTGAGTCCTCAAAATCATTATTCCCAAAATAATAACAAACCGCCAATGCACCATTAGGATTTGTTTGTGAACTAATTTTTTTAAGTTCATCATCGCTAATTAAATGGTAGTTGATTTTTTTATCGGTTACTAAATTGGAATACCGTAAAATATAATCGTTAGTCACAAAAAGTTCTTTAATTAATTTAGGATTTTGTAATATAATTTCTTCTATAATTTTTACGCCTTCGGCTATAAACAAATTATCCTCGTCTCTAAATTTCTTTAAATGCAGGGCATTAACTTCTTTAATTTGGTTTTTACTAATCATAATTTAGCTAAATTCGCTTACGTATAAAATTAACCAATATTCTACTATGATTTAAATGATTTATTTGAAGACTATGATGAATACTATGATTGTAAATGAGTAGGATAATATGCTTTTCGTAAACCTGAAGCCTTTGGTATATATACTTTATAAAAAACATTTAAACTTTAAGTTTGCCTTTATTGGCTTTACAATATTACTCAGTTCGTGTAACATCACCAAAACATTAACCAAAAACGAATACCTGGTCGAAAAAAACAAAATTGTTGATTTAGATAAAACCCGTTTATCAAAAGAAAGCATTGAAGCTTTCATCCGTCAAAAACCAAATCGCAAAATTTTATTGGTGTTTCCTTTTAATTTATGGCTCTATAATCAAGTCGATAAAAATAAATTGGTACGTAAAAAAGCGTTGCGCGATATACGGTTTGAACAAATTAACGAAAAACGCATAGCAGAAAATAAAATAAAAAACGCCAAAAGATTAAAAAAAGGTAAAGCGCCTTTACAACCAAAACTAAAAGACAAAGATAAACCCACCATTCGCGAAAGTATTTTAGAAGCCGCAGAAGCTCCGGTTATTTTAGATTCGTTTATTATTAAACAAACTGTTCACCAAATTTCGAAATATCTTTTTTCGAAAGGGTATTTCTATGCCAAGGTGCGCGATAGCATTGCCATTAATAAATCACAAAAAAAAGCAAAAATATATTACTTTTTAAATCCGGGTAAACTTTATTTAATAGATAAAATTACTTACGATATTCCTGACGAAAATCTGGCACATTATATTTATCCCGATTCTTCGGGCTGTTTAATTAAACACAACAGTGCTTTTGACGCGGAAATAATGCAGAGCGAACGACAGCGTATTACCACCAATCTTTTAAACAATGGTTTTTATTTTTTTGAAACTGATTTTATTTTTTTTAACATCGATTCAAATACGGTTAATCAAAAAATTAATCTCGCAATTTGTGCTAAAAAATTTCCATCGTTTGTTACCGATCAAAAAGATTCTGTTATTCAAACTGTTCATCCCCGATTCACCTTAAATAATATTTACATCATTACCGAAAACATAAAAGGTATTTATAAAGACGAATTTTTTAAAGATACTACCCGTTTTAATGAGTATATGTTTTTACACAATGTGGCCTTGCCTTACCGAAAAAGCATTATTACCGATAACATCGAATTTTTTAAAGGCCAAATCTTTCAAAAAAATCTTGCCGAAAAAACTTATAAACGCTTATTGAATCTCGGGCTGTTTCGAAATATTTTAATTCAGTTTTCAAAAAACCTTAATCTTAATAACACTTTAGATTGTTACATCGTTTGCAGTCCGTTAATTAAACAATCTATTACTATAGAAACCGAAGGCACAAACACCTCAGGTAACCTTGGCATTGCCGGAAATATTTTATACTCCAATCGCAATTTATTTAAAGGCGCCGAACTGCTCGAAATAAAACTTAACGGCTCGGTGGCGGCTCAAAAACAATTTAATACCACCGGGCAAAGTAATATCGATAATGTAACGAGTACATTCAATACTTTACAATTCGGACCCGAAATAAAATTTTCGGTACCCCGCGTGGTGTTTCCTTTTTCGTTGTTCCCGTTTAAAAAAGATGCGTTTCCGCGAACGTTTATTAATTCGTCGCTAAATTATCAGGAACGGCCAGAGTTTAGCAGAATAATTACCAATATTAATTATGGCTTTAGTTTTAGAACCAAGCAAGGTTTATTGAAACACGATTTAATTCCTTTTGAAGTATATTTAGTAAAAGCCGACTTATATGGCAATTTTAAAAAAGATTTATTGGCGCTCAACGATCATTTTTTACTGAATTCATTTATCGATCATATTACAACTCTTTCTAAATATTCTATTACTTATAATAACCAGCAAAATTTAAATTCTACGCCCACCAAAAAAGTTTTAACCTATCTTAAAGTTAACTTCGCTTCTTCCGGAAATATTTTGCGGGCGGCGTATGATATAACTAATCAGCCCAAAGATTCACTGGGCAGATATTATATTTTTCAAACACCCTTCGCACAATTTGTAAAATTTGATTTCGATTTCCGTTTGTACGTTCCATTGTATCACAAAAGTCGTGTAGTATACCGATTTGCTTCGGGCATTGGAAAACCTTTGCAAAATTTAAATGTGCTGCCGTACGAACAAAGTTTTTTTAGTGGTGGCCCTAATAGTGTTCGGGCGTGGCGCGCACGCACTTTAGGTCCGGGTTCTTACTCGCAGCCCGACTCTATTAAAGCACGGTATGATAAAGTGGGCGATGTATTAATTGAAGCAAATATTGAATACCGTTTTCATATTTTCAGAGATTTTTTTGGTGCGTGGTTTGTTGATGCCGGAAATATCTGGCTTACTTATAATGATCCGGCAAAACCCAATGGCGATTTTCAATTCGACAGGTTTTATAAAGAGTTTGCAATTGGTAGCGGTTTTGGTTTAAGATGGGATTTAAATTTTTTTGTGTTACGATTAGATGCAGCGGTTCCGTTACGCGATCCAAGTCGGGCCGAAAACGACCGCTGGCTATTTGATAAAGATCCGCAAAAGAATATCATTTTAAATTTCGGAATTGGTTATCCGTTCTAAGTTTATATATTTATTTTTTAATTTAAAATTGTTGCAAATTGTTAGATGTATTTAAAATATACAAGCGAAATATGAAGGTAACGGGTTTTACCATTATTAGAAACGCTATAAAATTTGATTACCCGGTAGTAGAAGCCATTAATTCTGTTTTGCCCTTGTGCGACGAATTTATTGTAGGAGTTGGAAATTCGGAAGATGAAACTTTGGCATTAATTAAAAGTATTGATTCTCCCAAAATAAAAATAATGGAAAGTGTGTGGGATGATAGTTTACGGGAAGGCGGAAAATTATTATCGGTGGAAACCAATAAAGTTTTTGATGCTATTGACCCCTCGAGCCATTGGTGTTTTTACATTCAAAGCGATGAAGTGCTTCATGAAAAATACCATGAGGTGATTTTAAAAAGGATGCAAACTTTTAAAAATGATAAAACTGTTGAAGGCATTTTATTTAACTACAAACATTTTTATGGCAATTATAATTACGTTGGGAATTCGAGGCGCTGGTATAAAAGTGAAATAAGAATTATTAAAAATGATAAAAATATCCGTTCTTACAAAGATGCGCAGGGCTTTCGCAAAAAAGATGATACAAAACTAAATGTAATACATAGCGATGCTTCTATTTATCATTATGGTTGGGCAAAGCCACCTAAAGCTCAGCAGGCTAAACAGCAAACCTTTCATAAAATGTGGCACGATGATGAATGGCTCAGTAAAAATATTGGTATAGCCGAAGAATTCGATTACTCTAACATTGATAATTTAAAAATTTTCAAAGGCACTCATCCTAAAGTAATGATTGAAAAAATTCAAAAAGATAATTGGGATTTTAAATACGATGATTCAAAAATTAAAATATCGATGAGGGATAGAATAGCGCTTTTTATTGAGAAAAAAACAGGATGGAATCCGGGCGAATATAAAAATTACAAATTGTTGAAATAAAAATTACACGGATTTTATTTTCGGAACAAAAAACAACAATACAAAACCAATTACAAAAAAAGAAATAAGTGCTAATACCGACTGACGCATACTTCCGGTTAAACCTTCGATGAGGCCAAAACTAAATGTTCCGAACACAATTCCCACCTTTTCCGAAACATCAAAAAAACTAAAATAACTGGTGTGATCTTTTGTTTCGGGTAATAATTTTGAGTAGGTGCTTCTCGATAAAGCCTGAATACCTCCCATCACCAAACCAACCGCGGCAGCAATACAATAAAATTCGAACGGTGTATTAATAAATAAAAAAACACTAACACAAATAACTATCCACAAAAATATGGCAATCGATAATCCTTTTAAGTTTCCCATTTTCGAAGAAATCCATGAAAACAAAAATGAACCTGCAATTCCTAAAAATTGAATTAATAAAATACTTATTATTAATGCTGTTTTTTTATAATTTTCGTCGGGCCAGTCAATTTCTTTTGCGGCAAATAAAGTGGCCATATACATAACGGTTTGCACGCCCATGTTATAAAAAAAATACGATCTCAAAAATCGTTTCAATGCTATTTGGTTTTTTAATTCTTTAAGAACGTGAAGTAATTCTTTAAAACCTTTGGTTAAGGGGTTTCCTTCATTGATATTTCCGCTTGGTTCACCTTTTGGTAAAAATTTTAAAGTGTATTGTGCAAAACCGAACCACCAAACCGCAACAGTTACCAATGCAATTCGGGCATCCAATCCGGGGTAATCAAATAATTTTGAAAATGTTTTGGTTAAAATAAAAATCAAATTAATAATCAGCAAAATTGAACTTCCCAAATATCCCAGTGCAAAACCGCGCGCGCTTACTTTATCCTGCATTTCAATACTTGCAATTTCGGGCAAATAGGCATTGTAAAAAACCAAAGAACCCCAATAACCAATGGTAGCGGTTAAAAAAGGAACCATTGAAATAACAATATGTTCTTTATCAAAAAAAAATAATCCGGCACACGAAAACGAGCCAAGAATACAAAACTGCGCCAGAAACCGTTTTTTATTTCCTTTGTAATCGGCAATGCCCGATAATAACGGTGCAGTTATACACACAACCAATAGTGCCAAAGAAACAAAATAAGAATACAATTCGGTATTTTTAAAAACAAATCCACCAAGCGAAATATCGCTATTTACAATATTTCCTGCCACATCATGTGTTGTTTGGTATTCGAAAAATGTCGGAAAAATAGCGGAATTAATTACTAATGGAAAAACCGAATTGGCCCAATCGTAAAAGGTCCACGCTTTTATTATTTTTTTATCATCCTTTTTTATTTCACTCATATTCATTTATTCGCTAACTATTAACGGTTAACAGTTAACGATTAACTAATTCTTAATTATTTCAAACTCTACCCTTCTGTTCTTGGCTTTTCCTTCATCGGTATCGTTAGAGGCTACTGGTATCGTGCTTCCGAAACCTTTAAAGTACATTTTATTTTGAACGCCTTTTTTAATAAGATATTCAAACACTTCGCGGGCACGCTGCTCAGATATTTTTTGATTTTTAAACTTAAATCCGCTGTTGTCGCTATGTCCGTTAATCCGAATTTCCATTTGAGGATGCCGAATTAAATATTGAGAAAGTTTGTTTAATTCAATATAAGATTCGGGTAGTAAATAATAATGGCCCAATTGAAAGAAAATATTTTGCAACGCTATTTTTGAACCCACTTTTACATCTTTACTTACATCCAACACCGAATCTTCTTCATTGGCTTTAAAACTTCCTACATATTCGATGGCTACTTTTTCTTCCGGTTCTTTGGCTTTGTAAATCGAAATATTATCCAAAAAATAATACGATTCTTTAAATCCGAACTTAAAAATATCAATGCGAAACATTTCTTTAGCGATGTTTGGAGAAAAGTTACCTATGGTAATATATTTCTCACCCCCATCGGCCTTGTATTTACCCGAAATTTTAAACCACTGATAATTATTTATAAAACCTCCTTTTTTACAAATACTATCAATAATGCATGATTTTACAGCATCTCCCTGACTGTGATAACCTGCCTTAGAAAACAAAACTCCCAACGATTTTAAAACACCATTACTCCAGTACGCCAACCGCATGTACATTTCAAAGTTATAGGTCGTTCCTCGGTGAAAAGCTTCAGCTAACCTTACTTGAGCGTATTCCTTGTATCTTTTTTGGAATCGTAATCCGGCGAAACACGAACCGGCATAAGCACCTCTACGGGTACTCGTATCATCAGATAAAGGTTCCTGATAAAAATCTACAGATGCAATTCCTTGCCAGGGAATGGCTTGTTTTATTAGTACCGATTTTTTACGGTAATTTTCGAAACTTCCGTTGGGAACAATGTTTTTTTGAATGGGTTCAGGAGGCTGAGCTTTTGAATTTACAAAAACGCTAATCAAAATTATGAACCATACCTTTTTCAGCATTTTTCGCCTTAGAATTTACCTCAACACAAATATACTTTTTAAGGCTTTAGAGGTGAATATTTGTTTTTAACATTTGATTATTTATAAAAAATGCTATATTTGCACTCCTAATTTTTTAGGATTAATTAAAACGTATAAAAATGGCAAATCACAAATCATCTATCAAGCGAATTCGCTCTAACGGCGCAAAACGTTTGCAAAATAGGTTTTACGCAAAAACCACTCGTAATGCTGTAAAAGTATTACGAAGCGCTATTGCTAAAAAAGAAGCGTCTGAGTTATTACCTAAGGTATCTGCCATGCTTGATAAATTGGCAAAACGCAATATCATTCACAAAAATAAAGCTTCAAATTTAAAGTCGAAACTCACTAAAAAAGTGAATTCAATAGCCAAATAATCGTTTTTTACAGCCTTTATTTTAAACATTAAAGCCCCAAAACAAGGGGCTTTTTTTATTTATCAATATATTTGAAATAAAAGCGCTGATTATTTAAATTTTTTTTTATTTTTGCTTGCTGTTTATAAAACACCTCTATTATGAAATTACAAATTTTACGCACATTAACCGCAAGTTTATCAGTTGCAGTTGTATTCACCGGCTGCGATGGGCTCGGTAAAATGATAAAAAAACAAAAAGACATTAGCTATAGTGCTACACCAAATCCAATTGAGATGCATGGTGACAGTATTCAGTTCAGCGTAAGCGGTAAATTTAGCCCTAAATTATTTGGGAAAAAGATTACTCTTACTATTACTCCTGTTATTAAATATGCCGGTGGTGAAAAAGCCCTGAAAGTGGTGGTATTACAAGGCGAGAAAGCAACCGGTACAGGACAAACAATAAGTAATGAAAAAGGAGGCACTTTTGCTTATACTTCTGATAAATTTCTTTATGAGCCCGGAATGAAAGTAGCTAAAGTGGAGCTTCGCGGTAAAGGCACAGTTAAAAAGAAAGAAAAAGATTTTGCACCTGTTGAAATTGCCGATGGCACAATTATTACCCCATTATTGGTGCGTAACGACGAAAAAGGTATTTACGGAAAAGATGCTTTTGTTAAACTTGTACCAATGAATCAGGAGACTCATGTTTATTACACCATTAGCAGCGCTGCTGTTCGACCCGCTGAAATGAAAAGCGAGGAGATGAAAAATATCAATAAATTTATTTCAGAAAATATTAACTCACCTTGGTATGAGTTCAAAGGCATTGATGTTTCTGCTTATGCCTCTCCGGATGGAGAAACTGAGAAGAATACACATTTAGCAGGTGACCGTGCCAAATCAGGTTCTGAAGCCATGTTGTCTGAATTTAGAAAGAACAAAAACAAAGACAATAAATTCGGTAAAGAAAAAGACCAATATAAAGTTGGAACTACCGGTGAAGATTGGGATGGTTTCAAAAAATTAATGGAAGAATCTGCATTGGCCGATAAGGATTTAATTTTACGTGTATTAACCATGTACACCGACCCTAATCAACGCCGAACTGAAATTAAAAACCTTTCTAAAACTTACAAAGAATTAGCCGAAAAAATATTACCCAAATTACGTCGCTCTATTATTATTGTTAATGTAGATAAAAAATCACGCACCGACGAAATGATTTCTAAATTATGTACTTCTTATCCTGATAGTTTATCGGTTGAAGAATTACTTTACGGTGCTAATTTAGCTACCGACATTAATACTAAAACTCAGATTTACGGAGCCGCAGAAAAAAAATACGGTACCGATTGGAGAACTTCAAATAATTTAGGTGTTGCTTTATTAGTACAAAATAAAGTTAGCGAAGCAGGCGAAGCATTTAAACGTGCCGAAACTAACGCCGCCGGTAATCCAATTTTAATGAACAACCTTGGTATTATTGAAGCTAAAGCAGGTAACCGTCCGGCGGCAATGGCACTTTATGATAAAGCAAACGGAGCAGGTAATGAAGTAGGATATAACAAAGGTATTTTACAAGTTAGAAATGGTAAATACAGCGATGCCGCATCAAGTTTTGGTGAATATAAAAGCTTTAATAAGGCTTTGGCTCAAATGTTGTCAGGAAGTCCTGATGCTGTTAATGCTACTATTGATGCAGGAAGCGAAAAAGATATGGCGCTTAGTTTTTATTTAAAAGCTGTGACTGCCGCGCGCAAAAGCAGCACAGCAGATGTAATTACAAACTTAAAAACAGCTATTGAAAAGGATGGTACTTTAAAAGCAGCCGCTAAGGATGATGCAGAATTCATCAAACTTAAAGCTGACGCTGGTTTTACCGCTTTAATTAATTAGTTTTTTGATATTATATATTAAAACCCTCCGAAAAATCGGGGGGTTTTTTGTTTTGAGTAAAATAGAGTAAGCATTTAGTAAGGTAGGCGTAAGACTTATTTAGAAATACCATCGCATCGGTCTTAATCTATATATTTGTACCATAAATTATAAATTATGAACAAGCTATTTTTATCGTCCCTTTTTATCGCTTCGTCGATATTATCGTATTCTCAGTCGAAGAATACAATTGACTCTTTAGCAGGATTTGATTTTGCCGGAGCCCTTGAACATGCCAGTCATGCCAAAGCTTCGCAGCAAAAAAACGACATGATGTTGCATGCTAAAAGATCTTATATTGATAAGAAATTTAACTTATACAATCAAAATCAAAGAACCAATCCGAATAACGAAAGTTCACATTCCGGATTAAATACAAACAATAGCATAGGTAATAAACCTCCCGGAAACGGAACCCTTCAAGGACCTCAACCGGTTGGTTGTAATAATGTAGATTTTGAAGCTAATAATACAACGGGGTGGACTGTTACAGGAGATTTCGGTATTACAAGCGGCGCGTCAATTGATCCATTTGGAGGTTTTCCATGTGTATTTCCGGGCGGACTGTATTCATTAAGATTGAATGATAATAATACCAGTTGTGTAGGCGCCAATAAAAAAGTAAATTTTGGAGCAAGTGCTTCACGAACTATTGCTGTAACACCGCTGAACAATCAATTTCAATTTCATTTTGCTGTAGTAATTTTAAATTTTCCACACACAGCTAATGCAGCAGCCAATTTTCAAGTTAATTTTTATGATCAAAACAATAATAAAATTGCCTGCCCTACTTATTCTTGTTATTACGCATCACCTCCAAACGCCTTTGTAGGCCTGCCGGCGGGAATTGCGCAAACTGCTACCTCGCAGGGATTGCAAATTTGCGGTAATGGTAATTATCCTGTAACGTATGTGCCTTGGCAGACCGTTGCCAGCGATTTAAGTACTTATAATGGTCAAACTGTAAAATTGGTTATTACTTGCGACTGGTGTTTGTATAATTACGATTGGGCATATTGTTATATTGATGCCGATTGTGGCGCTCCTTTACCTACAACGCCAATTATTTCTTGTTCAGGTTTATTAACAGGTCCTCCGGGTCAGGTAAGTTATACTTGGACACCTCCGGTTGGTCCAACTGTTGTTTCTCCAACATTAATGGCTACAACTCCGGGTACCTATATTTGCGCTACTACAGGATTTATTACTTGTCAGGCGGGCAAATCATATACATATATTGTAAGGCCTTCACCTACTCCTGCTTTTTCAAATAATACTTCATGTTTAGGAGCGGCAACTTCTTTCACCAGTAATTCAACTCTTAATGGCGGACCGCCCATTACAAATTATCAATGGAGTTGGTTTGATGGTACAGGTAACACCGTTGGCATAGGACAAACTAATCCTGTTCATACATTTACCGCAAGCGGCACACAAACAGTTATGCTAGTCGTCACCAATTCTAACGGTTGTAGGGATAGTATTACTCAGCCCGTCACTGTAAATGGTTTGCCTATAGTGGATTTTACATACAATACTATTTGTCAGGGTGCGCCAACTAATTTCACCAATACAACAAATGCCAATGGAAATACAATGACGAATTGGTATTGGGATTTTAATGGTGATGGATTACCTGATAACACAACTATGAATCCAAGTTTTACTTCTGTTCTGAGTGGTAATTTTTGGGTTGGATTAGTAGGTGTAACCAACACGGGATGTTCTGATACGGTAAAAAAACTGGTTAGTGTTTTTTCGAAACCTATTGCGAGATACGGCTATACAAAAACATGTTTAGGAGCTTATACTTATTTTGCTGATAATTCTTATTTAGTTGGGACAAACGGAATAATTAATTCTTGGGCCTGGGATTTTGATAATAATTTAGGAACCATTGAAGCACTTGGACAAAATGCGATTACCATATTTAATTCTTATGGTCCGCATACAACTAATTTAATTGTTACCACATCTTTTGGTTGTAAGGACACTGCTTCGCTTACTATGTTTGTGAATCCTATTCCTGTAGTGGATTTTAGTGCCGATCAAACTCAGGGTTGTGCAAGATTACCTGTTAAGTTTACCGCTAATTCAACTATTATTTTAGGAAGTATTGATTCTTATTCGTGGAGTGTTGGCGACCATACAACATTTACCGATCCTAACCCTTCTCACACATATCCTGCCGGTATTTATACCGTTACTTTGTGGGCCGTATCTGATAGTGGATGTGTGGCTTCAAAAGTAAAAAACAGTTACATTAATGCCTGGCCATCGCCTTTTGCAGATTATACTGTGAGTCCGCAAACTACAGATATTTTAGAGCCTTATGTGAGCTTTACAAATTTAACTCTTGATTACAGTAAGTTCTGGTGGTATTTTGGAGATAAGCCCGGTTGCGATTCTACTACACATCATCCTACACATATTTATGACAGTGATTTTGGCTCACAGTATATGACTACCTTAATTGTAAAAAACTCTTATGGCTGTACCGATACAACACAGCGCTTAGTTGTAGTGAATCCGAATTATGTGATTTATATACCTAATGCCTTTACGCCTAATGCCGATGGAATGAACGATGTTTTTCAGGCCAAGGGATATTACATAAATAAATTTGACATGCAGATTTTTGATCGATGGGGCGAATTAGTTTTTACTACTAATGATATTAATAAAGGATGGGATGGAACGATTAAAGGTATAGCTATAGAAAACAGTGTTTATGTTTGGAAAGCAATTGTTATTGATGTGAAATTAAAACGACACGAACTCACGGGACATGTAACATTAATGAAATAAAAATTAAGAAATAAATTAAAAAAGAGCCTTCATTGTATAGTGAAGGCTCTTTTTTTGTGCAAAATTATTTGTTCAATTCAGTAGCGAAGGGGGGACTCGAACCCCCGACCTCAGGGTTATGAATCCTGTGCTCTAACCAGCTGAGCTACCTCGCCATTAAGGGCGGCAAAGTTAATGTTTTTTAGAAACCATTTATTCCTTCCCAAAAATTAAGCCTAATTTACAATTATTCCTATAATAACAATTGATTCTAATAAGCTGGTTTTAAGGTAATTAATAATATATTTTGAATGTCTCATCCTGCTCATTAATCCTACTATTATTAGCTACAGTTTTTATTTCTTAAAAGTAATTGCGGGATGCAAAAAAAGTTATATATTTCAGAAATAAATTTCCAAATATGTCGAAAAAAGGCAAGGTTTCGTCGGGAAAAAAGACCAAAAAAAAATCTGTTAAGTCTTCCGTTAAAAAGGCGACTAAATCGGGTAAGGCTGCTTCTAAAAAAAAGGTAGCTAAAAAACCGTTGCCAAATAAAAGTAATAAATCAAAAAAAACCATTAAAATTTCTAAATCCATATCTAAAAATAAAACCGGAAAAATAATCGCTAAAAAAGTGATTCATAAAAAAACAGTTAAAGCACCTGTTTCTCATCCAAAAAAAACAGCCTCTACAAAAGAAATATTGGTTCCTAAAATAAAAACGGTTACAATTTCGAACGAAAAAGTTCACGAACTTTCTAAAAAGCCCTTTTATATTAAAAAAGACGATGCTCCAATTCCGGAATACAAGCCTATTATAAAACCAACCATAAAAGTTGACAACAGTTCAAAAGATGGTTTTCCTACAACATTAAAAACCACAAACGCTACCTCATTTGTCTCCACGCCTTCAAAAAAAGCAGACTCCTATTCAATTAAACCCGAAAAAGAACCGGCCGGAAAATTTGAATTAGAGTTTGTGATTAAAGCTTCCGGCGAATTATTATATGAATTTTTAATTACACCGAGCGGATTATCGGAATGGTTTTGCGACGACGTAAACATACGAAACGGTATTTATACTTTTGTTTGGGACGGACAGTTACAACAAGCGCGTTTATTAAAAACCGTTGAAGAACAATTGGTAAGATACCAATGGGTGGATAAAACTGATGGCAGTTACTTTGAATTTAAAATTCAAAAAGACGATTTAACCAATGATATTTCTTTAATGATAACTGATTTTGCTGCTGAAAAAAACGAACAGGAATCAGCAAAATTACTTTGGGCAAGTCAAATTGATAAATTGCTTCACGTAATGGGTTCTTACTTTTAAATTTATTTATAGCTATCTTCGGCCTCTCTATTTCGAGGGGCTTTTTTATTTAAAAAAAATTATGAAAAAAATTATTTTATTTTTTGTTTCAATTTCACAGTTTGCAATAGCGCAAACAATTTCTAAAAGTAATTTACAAAAAAATCTTTCTTATTTAGCTTCCGACAAATTAAACGGAAGAGGAACTTCATCGCCGGATGAAAAAGTGGCGGCAGATTATATTGCTTCTGAATTTAAAAAAATTGGATTAGCAGCCGGAAACACTTCTTCTTATCTTTATAATTTTGTATTTAAACAAGGCGCCGGCTTGCACGATACATCAACCGCCAATTCGAAAGAACGAAAAGGAATAAATGTTTTGGGTTATTTAAATAATGATGCGCCTTATACTATTGTTATTGGTGCACATTTCGATCATTTAGGATTGGGGCATGACAAAAATAGTTTAGACGCAAATCCCGAAAATAAAATTCATAATGGTGCCGATGATAATGCCAGCGGAACAGTTGGTGTAATTGAATTGGCTAATTATTTTGCTAACAATAATAAAAAAGAAAAATATAATTTTTTATTTATGTGTTTTTCGGGAGAGGAATTAGGATTGATTGGTTCTAAAAAATGGTGCGACCAACCAACCATCGCTTTAAACAGCATTAATTACATGATAAATTTAGATATGGTAGGAAGATTAAACGACAGTACAAAAAAGTTATTGGTGTATGGCGTTGGAACCTCTCCGGTTTGGATACCCCTACTCGATTCTTTGAAATCAATTTTCAGTATTAAGAAAGATAGTGCGGGGATTGGTCCGAGCGACCAAACTTCTTTTTATTTAAAAGATATTCCGGTGTTGCATTTTTTTACGGGACAACATAGTGATTATCATAAACCAAGTGATGATGCAGAAAAAATTAATTACAAAGGAGAAGTTGAAGTTTTAAATTTTATTGTAAAAATTATTGAGGCCTTAGATAATTCGCCAAAACTTACATTTTTAAAAACACGTAATACAGAATCCGGTAAAAGTAGTTTTAAAGTAACGATGGGAATTATGCCCGATTATGCTTTTGAAGGTAAAGGTGTAAGAGTGGATGGTGTTTCTGATAATAAGCCGGCCGCAAAGGCCGGCGTTTTAAGAGGAGATGTAATTATAAAATTTAGTGATTTGAATATTGGTACCATTCAGGATTACATGAAGGGACTTCAAAAATTTAATAAAGGCGAAACTACAAAAATAAAAGTTTTAAGAGACGGAAAAGAAATTGAATTGAATGTTACGTTTTAAAAATTTATTCCCACCATTTTTTGAGTCTCGTGATCCCAAACTTTTAATTTAAAGCAGGCCATAATATCTTTTGGTTTAAGCGTTGTTTTTTTTGGATTTTGTAATTCAGGAAACGCTTTCATTACTTCCGGCAAACGGTAAAACGGAATCCTAGCATTGATATGATGAATGTGATGATAGCCCACATTAGCAGTAATCCATTTTAGCGGCCACCACGATACATCCAAAAAACTTGACGATTCTAATGCAGCGCCTTCGTAGGTCCACTCTTCATCACCTGCAAATGTTACTCCCGGAAAATTATGTTGTGCATAAAACAAATACGTGCCAATGCCACCAAAAATAAAATGCGGAATAATGCAAAGAAAAAGCCAGGTTTGCCATCCTAAAAAATGAAAAACACAATACTGATAAGTATAATGTATTATCAAAGCCAATAACGAATCAGCATGTTTTCTAAAACCTGTAATAATTGATTTCACACATATACCAAGCGTGAAGGCGAAAAAATATCCGCAAGCAATCGTAAGCGGATGACGAACAAATAAATAATGAAATTTTTCGGCTTTGCTGCATTTCATAAATTTTTGTTTCGAATAAATTGGAAAATAACCAATGCTGGAGAAAGATAATTTTGAATTGTTTTTATGATGGTCGTCGTGACTTTCTCGCCAAATACTTTTTGGTGCCAAAACATAAATTCCAAAAATGGTGAATATGATGTCGCCCAATAAAGATTCGTTTAAAATAGACTTATGCTGCTGATCGTGATAAATACAAAACATTCTTACAATCACTAATCCCGTAAAAATGCTGCATATTAACCGCAGTGGCCAAAAATGGATTAGTAAAATACTTGAAAAACTCAATAGTAAAATAAAAAGGGTAGAAAGAGTATATAGCCAGCTCTTTTTACGATCTTCTTTAGCATAAGGTCCGGTTGCTAATATTAATTGTTTGCCTTCTAACATTTGCATTTCAAATATATAAATCAATAGGCAATTATCAAAATGCGATTTTAGCTAGAGAAATGAGCCATAAAACGCTTTTTTTAGCCTTTTTATGAGAAATTTGCAGGAAGAAACATTGAGAAATAGAATAATTTTTGTCAAATTCCAACCATTTTCTGAGCATCGTAATCCCATACTTTTAATTTAAAGCAGGCAATGATATCCTTTGGCTTTAGAGAAGTTTTTTTGGCATTTTGAAATTCGGGGAAAGCTTTCATCACTTCCGGTAAACGGTAAAACGGAATTTTAGAATTAATGTGATGAATGTGATGGTAGCCAATATTTGCAGTGGCCCATCGCAGTGGCCAGGTTAATTCCATATAACTCGACGATTCAAGGGCCGCGCCTTCGTAAGTCCAATCTTCGTTACCACTAAATGTTGAGCCCGGAAAATTATGCTGAGCATAAAATAAATAGGCACCCATTCCGCCGGAAATTAAATGAGGAATTGCGCAGAAAAAAATCCAGGTTTGCCATCCCAAAAAATAAAATATGCAAAACTGATAAGCATAATGAACAATTAAAGCGACTAAAGAATCGAGATGTTTGCTGAAGCGATTAATTATAGATTTATAACACATGCCCCACATAAATGCAAAAAAATATCCGAAGGTAATTGTTAGAGGGTGGCGAATAAATAAATAATGAATTTGTTCGGCGCGACTACATTTCAAAAATTTTTGTTTCGAATAAATTGGATATGAGCCGATGCTGGCACTGAATAATTTTGAATTATTTTTGTGGTGGTAGTCGTGACTGCGGCTCCAGATATTACTTGGTGCTAAAACGTAAAATCCGAAAATGGTAAAAATAATATCAGCGAGTTTTGATTTATACAAAATAGATTTGTGTTGATGGTCGTGATAAATTACAAACAAGCGAACAATTACAAATCCCGCAAAAATACTGAGCAATAAACGGAGGGGCCAAAAGTGAATCAATAAAATTGCAGATAAACCGGCTATTAAAATAAATAATGTTGAAAGTGTATAGAACCAACTTTTTTTTCGGTCTTCTTTAGCGTAAGGTCTTGTTGCTAATATTAATTGTTTTCCTTCTAACATTTGTTTTTCAAAGATACAAAGCAAAGTGCAATAAATGAAAAAAGAGGATGAAGGGATTGAAGAGACTGGAGGGATTGAAGGGACGGAAGAGATTGAAGAGATTGAAGGGATTGAAGAGATTGAAGGGATTGTTTGGAATATGAAAGACAAAAGATAAAAGATTCGTTTGTTCTCTAGTTCAAAATAACAAAATTTATTTGGTTTTATTTACCGCTATTTTGGGCGTTTGTGTTTCCACCGGCGATGACTCCATAACCAAATTTCGGGTTGTTTAATAATATCAGATTCTAGTTTTTTAGTATGAAGTTCTGATATTTCTCCTTCTTTAGTGTTTTTTGGTTCCGCTATTAATATTTCTGCATTTACTTCGTAAAATCCTCTTTTTACTCTGTTAACTGTAACATAAACTACCGGAAAATTTAATTTCTGCGCAATTTTTTCTGTTCCCCAAAAAACGGATGTTTCCTGATTTAAAAATTTTGTCCAGTAAGCACTTTCGGGCGCGGGTGTTTGGTCGGCAATAAATGCGGTGGCATTTACTTCGTTTTTATTTTTAATCATTTCGCGAATGGTATTATTCATCGCATACAATTTTGTACCAAAGCGCGAACGCATGTTGTAAGTTAATTTATCGAAATATTTATTGGTGAGCGGATGGTAAATAACATACAACTGCTGTTTACATATTAAACTAAAAGTATTGCCGGCCCATTCCCAATTACCAAAATGACCCATTACAATAATGCAACTCTTTTTTTCGGCATTTAATTTTTCGAAAATAGCCATCGTTTCATTGGTAAATTTACAATGTTGTTTTGCTTTTTGCTGTGAGATAGTAAGTGTTTTAAATGTTTCTAAAAATAAATCGCACAAATATTTAAAAAATTTCTTCTCCAATTGTTTTAATTCGGTATGCGATTTTTCGGGAAAAGAATTTTTTAAATTCTCATAAACAATTTTTTTTCTGTATCCTAAAATATAATACATTAAAAAAAAGAATACATCAGAAACTAAATATAAAACAGGAAATGGTAAAACAGATACCAGGTAAATAAACGGGAGTCCGATATAATAGCCGATGGCTTTCAAATTCAGAAATAAAAAACTAAATTACTAAATGTTTATGAAAGAAATTAATAAGGGCGGTCGGGATAAGGAATTTTTATTCTGTCATTTAATTGCAAATGTAAATACACCCGAAATCAATAAAATGGCCCTTAATATTAAAAATTTATAAGCGAATTCGAAAATTAAATAATCTGGCCGCACTCAGATTCGGCCTGTTTCTTTATTCGAAGTTCAATGAACAAGGCATTAAGAGTAGAAGCGAAATTTTGTTCGCTACATTCTTTTAATTCTGTTTCTCCAAACAAATGGCTGTATTTCAAAATTACCGGAATCATCTCTTCCCTGTTAATGCCTCTTTTGGAATTATTGACGATTAAATTGCGGTGTTCGTTATCTGAAAAATTCATAAAATTTAATTAAGAGTAAATTGAAATTATTAGTACCGAAATAGAAAGGCCCGTCCAAAATACTATCATTTGAAAGTCCTGGATGGTCATTTTTTGGTTATGATTTTTGGTTTTCATTGAGAAAAGGTGCTGAGAATTTGGTGTTGTTTAATCATCGTTAATAAAAAAATTATTGTTTCACAAATTTTTTGACCATTTTTTTATCTCCAGAAATTACAGAAATAAAATAAACTCCTTCGCTTAATTCGTTAATATTTATTTGGGATGCGTTTAAATCGTTAATTTGTGTTTTTAATACTACTTTTCCAATGGCGTCGGTAATTGTAATTTCCTTATTTATTTCGTCTGAATTATCTGATTTGATTGATAATATTGAAGTGGCCGGATTAGGAAAAATATCAAATTCAAACTCCGTTTTATTCTTACAAATATCTGAAACTACAATAGCTGAATAATTGAATCTCCCATCAAAATCGGTTTGCTTTAACCGATAGTAGGTTGTTTCATTGCTCAAATTTTTATCTGTAAAATTATAATTAAGTGTTTTGTAACTGTTACCTGCACCTTTTACAATTCCAATGCTTTTAAAATCCACTCCGTTCACTGATCTTTCAATGTCGAAATAATTATTATTTTTTTCGCTGGCCGTACTCCACTTAAGTTCATGATGATTCAAATCGCATTTTGCAGTGAAAGAAATAAGTTCTATTGGTAAAATTACAGGCGGACAATTTTCTTCGTTAGTACCAACAGTAATAGCACCGGTAAATCCGCCTAGTGCATAAACGCATGAAGTAGTTGACGCAGCCGCCACTCGATATCTTGCTTGAACTAAATTTCCGCCATTTGACCACGAATTAGAAGAAGGATTATAAAATTCGGTGCTATTTGTTGTGGGAAATCCACCAATAGCCCAAACAATGCCGCCTATAGAAGTCACCCCGTGAAGATACCTAGCACCGGTTAAATTAGCTCTAACGGTCCACGTATTGCTAACAGGATCATAAGACTGGTTAGAATTTAATGGTGCTGCATTATATCCTCCTACTGCATAAATCTGTCCGTTGCTTTGGGCGCATGAAACCTGATAGCGGGCTGTGGGCATTGCCGCTTTGGTAACCCAGGTATTACTGGCAATATCGTATTCTTCATTGGTTGTTAAAAGTACTCCATTCCATCCTCCTATAACATAAATTTTTCCGTTGTATTCTGCCGCCCCAAGCCCCATTCTGCTGGTTGGCATCGGAGCCTTATTGGTCCAGGCATTTGTACCGGGGTCATATTCTACAACGGTGTTCAAATATCCTCCTCCTAATGAACCGCCAAAAACATAAATTTTACCATTAGATGCGCCTACTACCGCCGGATAAGTACGGGCACCCGGCATTGGTGCTAAGGTAGTCCAGGCATTTGAAACCGGATCATATCTTTGGTTAGTTGCCATATCAACTCCGTTATTTCCTCCAATCATATAAATAAAACCATTTAAAGAACCTGCTCCCGGGCCCCATACAGCTGTAGAGGCCGGTGTTTTAAGTGCCCATTGCGGAAAGGCTTCCATTGAAACAACACTTAATATTAGAAACAAAATATTTTTTTTCATTTTTATTATTTTCAAACAGAAACCTTATTTGCGGGTTCTTTTATCAAATTTAAACACCAATTAAGGTCTTTATTCGGAATTTACCTCAAATGCAAGTTTTTAAGGCTGAAAAGCAAATAAATTATCCGAAACAATGAGTAAATTCGATGTTAATTTTTTTTACAACACGCGGTTATTATAAATTGAATTGAATAACCAATTATTTTAATGTGGTATCAGATAATTAGCCATGACTTTAAAAGGCAAATATATTTTTACACTTTTAGGAGGCTTATTTTGTCAGGTTTATGTGATGTCACAAAAAATTACAACAGGCAACATCAAAATTGAGACTCTCACTTCCATTTTAAAATCCAATAAGAATGATACAGTTGTCATTAATATTTTGAATAGTATGGCTACTCAATTCGGAAGAACGGGCAATTATCCGAAGGCTTTGGAATATGTTCAAGCGGCGCAATTAAAATTTGAAACATTAAATATTTCATTAAGTAGCATTATTATGAAAGCGGCTAAAAAAGGTTACGCCAATTCTTTCAGAATAAAAGGTGTTATTTTTAACCTGATAGGCAATTATGAAAAAGCTATAGATAATAATCTCAAATCTATAGCTCTTATAAAAGAATCAGGCGACAAGCAGGAGCTCGCTATTGCTTACAGTGGATTGGGTCATATTTATTTTGCTCAGGGTAATTTTAAAAAGTCAAATGAATATTTCAGTTTGTCCTTAAAAATAACAGAAGAGCTTGGAAATAAACAAGAATTAGCGAGGGCATATAACAACATGGGCGTATTTTATTTTAAACAATCGGATTATAATTTATCATTAGAATATTATCTGAAAGCATTAAAAATTCATGAAGTTTTTAAAGATGAACACGCCATTGCTTATTCTTATTTTAATTTGGGAACAGTGTATTTTATAAAGGGAGTATTTAAGAAAGGCTTAAATGCCAATTACCATTGGAAAGGATTTAAGGATACTGCTATTAATAACTATAATTTTATTGAAAAGGAAATTTCGAACCGCAACCCCCTCGAAAAAGCAGCCGTTTTTTTGAATCAATCATTCATTCTGGCTAAAAAAACGGGTGATAAAAGATTAATAAGGGAAGTTTATAATGCGCTGGCCGAATTGTATAATAAAATGCAGCATTATAAAGCTGCTTTTGAGTATAGTAATTTATACTCGTTAATGAATGATACCCTTTTTAATGAACAATCAAATAAACAGCTGACAGAAATGAACACCAAATATGAAACGGAAAAAAAAGAAAAAGAAATTATTATGCTAAATATGGAAAGAGAAATAAAGGAAGCCGAGATTTTGTTACAAAGAAAGAACCAGCAAATGATTGTGATTTCGGCCATGATATTGTTTGTA